>JBIKWI010000103.1:0-12063 GCA_044356395.1 Tagaea sp.
CCGGCAGGACGGGATTGTCCGCCAGTCGCGCCAGCAGGCCGAGTGCCGCGTCGGGCATTTCGACGGCGACAAGTATCTGGACGAGTGCAAGCGCATCGTCGAATTGCAGATCGGCGGACGCAAGCGCCCGTCGCGCCTGAGCGGACGCGCGTGCCCGGTCGTCGATCGCCAGGTAGATGCGGGCGGCCAGCACAGGCCTTTCGGACAGCCGCTCGGCGCCCGCAGCGGCGACGATGGTGCGCAGGAACTCAGTCTGGCGCCGTTCCAGCGCCTGCCCGGCGATCGATTCGATCTGTGCCGAAGTCAGAGCGGCAAGATCGATCGAGCGCGCCAGCGTCAGGGCGGCGTCGATGCGGCCGGCGACCAGACCGACATCGATCAGGTCGCCAAGCTGCGCGGGGGCGAAAGCGGACACGCCGCGCGCGAGCTGGCGGTCGAAGAGGTCGGCGGCAAGAGCGTTCTCCCCGGCGTCGAGGGCGAGGCGCATCAGCGCCAGGTTCGTGAGACTGTCCGCCCCGATCCGGCCGGCGACCGGTTCCAGCGCCGAGATCCCCAGGCGCGGCAAGCGGTATCCGGAAAAAGCGCCGATCACGGCCGCGACGTCCGTCGGGCCCGAACGGCGCGCCAGATGCGCGCGCGCGCGCGATACCGCCCCGTCGTTGTCGCGCGCCTCCAACGAAGCGATCAGCCAGAGATCGAGCATCGCCGAATCGAATTTGTCCGGCATGCGCTCGACGAGTGCGGCGAGCGTGTCGATCGCGGGCCGGAAGGCCCGGCGGCTTGCGAAAAGCTCGGCCAGATCGACGAAATCGTCCGGCGACGCGTCCGGCAACGCGATCAGCCTGCCGAGAATCTCGATCTGCAGGTCGGTATCGCCGGAATAATTGTAGAGAGCCGAAAGCTCGCGCAGATTGGCCGGCGTCGGTTCGAGCCGGACGATCTCCAGGAGATTGGCGCGATGCTCGGCTTCCCGTCCGGCCCACCGGAGATAGGCCGACATCAGCCGACGCGCTTCGGCCGCCTCGTGTCCTTCGACCCGCCCGGTCGCTATGAGGTCCGATATGATCGATATTGCCCGGTCGAGATCGCCGCGCTGCGCATAGAGACGCGCGAGCGGAACGACCGTGTCGAGAAGCGGGCCCGCCTCCTCGAGGCGCCGCTCGAACGCCACACGCGCCTGGTCGAACTCGCGGTCGCGCAGATGCATGACCGCGCGCTCCCGCGCGTTCGGCACGATCAGAACGCTCGCGAACAGGCTGGTGCCGACGAGGGCCGCCGCCAGCGCGAGCTGACCGCCGGTGCGGGCATGCAGCGCGCTCATCGAATCGGTCCGGCGATCCGCACGCCCACGGCGTTGCCCGGCGTCGCCTCGAGCGCGAACGCCAGGATGCCCTCCGCGTCGGCCACGATCTCCCGGCTAGCGCGCGCATCTTCCGAGATGCGGTAGCGGGCGCCCGGCTCGACGCGCCAGCGCATCGTCCCGTGGCCGAAGCCTTGCGCCTCGAACGCGAAGCCCTGGGCGTCGGCCTTCAGGCCGCGCACCGGCCAGCGCGAATCGAAAAGATAGGGTCGCGACGGACCGATGCTGTCCGTCAGCGCGACGACGGGATCGGCCGCGGCCGGATCCAGCGCCACATAGAGGGCCCCGGCATCCCGGCGATATCCGAGCACGCCCGTCGACCGGGAGAAGTCGACCTTCATCGCGTCGAGGGGCGGATCGAAGCGCAGGGTCTGAAGCGCACCGCGCGAGCCGATCCGCCAGACATTGCGGTCGAGCCGCTCGATACGGGTGTCGTAGAATCCTTCGGCGATCGCCGCATAGTGCGACGTGAAGATCGGCGCCACGTCGCGTGCGCGGACATACTCGATGTTGTCGAGCAGTGCCTTGAGCGACGGTTCCTTCTCCCCGGTATAGATGTGGTAATAGACGTTGATCGGGATCAGGCGGCGCGGTTTTTCCGTCCGCTCGAACGTCTCGACCAGCGCCCGGTAGCCGAAGAAACGGTCCGTCCAGAGATCGGTATAGGTGTTCTCGTTGGATGCCGCCGTGTAGATCTGGCGCTCCTGGCCGACACGCCGCCCGATGGGCGAGACATACGAAACGGAATCGAACTCCCGGTCGTAGCGCGTGTCGCCGCCGTTTATGTTGCGCAGCCCGGCGACGCGCGCGGCCCGCAGGACCGCTTCGTACGGCATCGTGTTGCCCGACCACTGGACGACCGGAACGGTCTTGCCGGCCGGTGCGAGCGTGGCGATGTAGGCCGCCGCGTCGACGATCTCGAAGCCGATGTCGAACGGCGTCTTGGCGAACGATCGCGGCGTGTTGTAGTTGCCGATCGTCCCGTATTGCCCGTCGAACTCCGAGCCGTCGTCGCCATCGGCGGCCGCGCCCGCCAGACGCCGCTTGATGCGCTCGTAGATCGCCACGAAACGCGACGGCTCGGATCGGCACCCCGGATAGCGCCTGAGAAACGGCCGTTCCTTCGCCGCCGTGTCGGGTACGTCGAAGAAGCCCCAGTCGAGCGGATGGGTCCAGGTATGGCTTCCGGCCTCGACATGCGGGAGGGCGAACATCCGTCGCGCGATCGACCGGGTCTCTTCCGATCCGCACCAGTCGGGGTGGAGATCCGCGACGACCGGGCCGATCGTCACGGGCAGGTCGGGATAGCGCTTCAGCACCTCGTCGAGAATCACTTCGGACGAAAGCTTGCGCGTACGTCGCCACGGGACGATCTCGGTGACGTTGCGCCAGCCGTCGCCGTCGACATGGCTGAAGAAGATCCGTCGGCCGACGAGCGTAGTGACGTCGGGCACCGGCCCGCTTCCGGCACCGAGCGCTGCGGTCAGGAACTCGAACGGATCGATGCGCCACTGGCGCCGGCGCAGCTCGGGCTCGAAGAAATGCGAGTAGCCGAAACTGGCGAGTCCGCCGCCCGGTGCCAGCATCACGACGTGGCTTTCGGTGTCCGGCTGGCCGCGCCGGCGCAGCACGAGCAGCGAGCGGGTCCGCGCATCGATCGGCCGCCATACCGGATAGGGCGGCAGGACGCGATCGAGCGGCCGCTCGTACTCGACGAGGGCGGCCTCCTTGCGCAGGATCTCGACGTCGAACGTCAACCGGACGAAGTCGTCGACGAGCCGGAAGCCGGCGCGCGCGAACACGCGGTTGCCCTCCGCGACCGACAAGCTGGGGCCGCCGTCGCGGCCGCGCAGGAAACCCGCGTCGCCGATCTGTACGAATCGCAGGCCGCGCGCCGTCGCCGCGTCGATGAAGCCGAATGCGGCGCGCGCGTCGGGCACGGTATCGGCCTCGAGCCACGAGATCACCGCATGGACGCCGTCCAGGGCCGAAGCGTCGGGAAGCGGTCCGGCGACGTCGATCGGCTCGACGACATAGCCGAGCCGGTTGAGCGGCATCTCGAGCATCAGATGCGCGAACGTCTCGCGCCAACGCGCCGTGACCGACGAATCCCAGAGGACGAAAACGCGGCGCGACTGGACCTGCGCATCGACTGGCATCGGCGCGAGCAGTCCGGCCAGGCATAGAAGCAGGATCGCGAAGCGCTTCATCGCGGCTCCGCAACCACGCGATCGAGCGCCACCGTCGCGACATAGGGCGCGAATCCGAGCGCGCGGACCTCCGCGTAGATCTCCTTGATCCTGGCGGTATCCTCCGGCGTCCAGTACTCGAGCGCCAATACCCGCAGCTTGGGCGTACGGCGGCGCGCGTCGACAAGCTGCGCCACCTGTGCCGCGCGCTCGCCGGCCGGCGCCATGCGCGGCCGCTTGTTCGGAAAGTCCCACGCGGTGACGAGCGATTCGGCGAGCACCATGTCGATCGCGTTCTCGACGGCGGGCAGTATCTCGTAGCCTCGATTGAGGACGATCCCGATCTGCGGATGGCGACTGCGGATCGCCTTGACCAGTTCGATCGTTGCCAGCGTCGCTCCGGCGAATTTCGTCCGGTCGCGCCGCTCGAGGTCGATCGCCGTGTCGGCGGTATCCAGAAACACGCCCTGGAAACCGCGCGCAAGGATCGCCGGTACCAGTTCCTCGACGATGCGCTTGCGCCAGCGCGCGTCGCGCACGTCGACGGCGAAGGCGCCGGGCCATGTCGGGTTCTCGTAGACGAGCAGCCCTTCGCGTTCGACTTCCGCGAAATAGCTGCGCGTGCGATGGACCTCGCCGATGCTGAGATAGCCGAGAACCTGCGTGCGGCGCGCGGCGATCGGCTCGATGTCGGGATGCCGGTCGGAATCGAAAACGACCATGCGATGTTCGGCGAACGCTTCCGACGGCGCATCCGCACCGTAGAAAACGGCCCATCGAAACGGCGCGTCGTTCGCGCGCCCGAACCCGAAGAGCGCAGATAGCACGAGCAGCCCTCCCAGAATCGGCATCGATGCGCGGGACAGGAGACGCAAACCGGTCATGTTCCGTATCGTGGTCTGGATCGCGTTCGGTCGAATCGCGAATCTTCTTTGAGTCTAGCACTAAGCCCATGGACTCGCGCGTATTTGCACACCCTGCATGAGCCGCATTTTGCGCATTGGATGCATCGACATGGATGTTTCCGTTCGCATTTTGCAAACGGACCGGCTGCATCCCGCGTGCCGATGTCGGGCAATGCGAAATCCGGCCGGATAGCCGCGCGAGCCACGCCACGATCGGATGAAGCAGCGCCGAAAGACTGCGAGAGTCCACCGACATGATTCGAAAAGCCGCACAGATCGCGCCGGCGCGCGTCCGCATCGCAGATCGGGAAAGAGCAGCCCTTTACGTCGTGTCGACGAGCGACTAGATTCGTTCCGTCAGCGACTTTACTTGAAGTGACGGAAATCGATGTTTCGCAACAAGAACGACGGATTCAAGATCGGCGACCGTTTCGTCGCGATCGGGCGTGAATCGATCAGCTGGGAGATCGAGTTGGTGTTTCAGGACCCCAACAAGATCCCGCATGCGCGTCTGCGCCGGCTCGACAATGCGTCCATCCAGCGCACATTCTCGTTCGCAGCCCTGATGAATCCCGAGATGTTCCGGCGCAGCGAAGTCGCGGCGACAGGCGCCTGAGCTTCAGCCTTCGGGCCGGATGACCCGGCAACCGGCATTGAGGTCGCGCAGTCTCGCGCAGATGTCGCGCGCGCGCGTCTCGCTTAGCGGACCTGCCTGCACGCGCACGACCTGTGCGCCGTCGGGCATCGTGAACGGCGGCGCCAGAAGGTCCGTTCCTGCCAACAGCTCGCCGAATTGCCGCGACAGACGGCGGAACTCTCGCTGCGCCAGATCCGGCGACGGAACGGTCGCAAGCTGCACCCGCCAGCCCTCGCCGGCGGCGCCGGTCGCCGCGGCGGCCGACATCGCGCCAGCGGGCGCCGTCGGCGCGAGCTGACCGGAAACCCGCATGAATTCGAGATGCGCCCGCGCGCGCCACTCGCCGCCCTGAGCGGCCTGACGCAGCAGCCTCTCGGCGCGCGGAAGATCGACACCCACGCCGTCGCCGTTGGCGTACATCGTCCCGAGCGCATACTGCGCCGGGGAACTGCCCGACTCCGCGAGGGGACCGAGTTCCTGCAACGCGAGGGCCCAGTTTCCCCGTTTGACCGCATCGAGGCCCGATCGCAGATCCTGGGCGGCCGCGCCGACGGCCCCGATCGAAAGAACGATCGTCACGAGGGCGATCTTCAAGCGCGACATCCAACATCTCCCGGAAGCGGACATGACATCCGCCGAATCGAAGCGACTCGATGAATTTACACGATCGTATGCAGGTCGCGCAGCTCTCGAATGGCGAATACGCGGTTGCGGATCGCGTAATTCCGGTCGTGCTCGCCAAGCGGCGCCAGATCCCAATCCCACTCGGCGTCGGCCGGCGGCGGTACGAATCCGCAAAGCGCGTCGTCGGTCTCGATCGTCCGGCCGGCCCTGTCGAGATAGATGCGCGAGCAGTCCCCGACCACGCAGACCGGTGCCGGAAAGCGGCGCAGATGGGCGAAGTGCGCGGCGACGACCCGTCCGCCATAGGCTTCCGCTGCCGCTTCGGTCCAGCCGCAGCGATGCTCCAGCCAGTCGACGGGGGCGAGCGGCAGTTGGGAGACGAGATTGAGCGAAACGACAAAATCCACCGAACCGTCGTCGAGCCCGAAATCGCTGCCCGGCTCCGGCGGCAGGCCGCAGGCCCCGCCGGCAAGTCCGCGTGCCACGCCGGACAGGTCGGCGACCACATGCTCGACATTCGCCAGCCGCCGCGTGCGCCAGCGTACCGTCGGCAGATGCACGACGTCGACCAGCACGACGCGCGCGAATTTCGCGGCGAGGACATCGAGCGGCAGATCGGCGAGCAGTCCCGAGCCGAAAACCAGTGCCGTCCGGCACCCGGGTGCCGCCCGAGCCGCCTCGGCAACGATGCGTCGCGTATTCTCGAGATGCGGCGCCCAGGCCCGCTTGCAGCGGCCGTGACGCGACCAGAGCCGCACGGCACCTTCGCGATAGCCGAGCGCATCGGCCCAAGGCTCCGCACGCGTCAGCCGATAGAGCAGCATCTCGGCCAGCATCAGGTTCCCCGGGGCTTGGCACGCGCCGTCGGTGCCGCGACGAGCGGATCGTCGGGCCAGACATGCCTTGGATATTGGCCTTTGAGGTCGCGCTTCACGTCCTTGTAGGTTCCGCGCCAGAACCCGGCCAGATCCTGCGTCACCTGCACGGGCCGGCGG
Source organism: Tagaea sp. (assembly GCA_044356395.1). Taxonomy (GTDB): domain Bacteria; phylum Pseudomonadota; class Alphaproteobacteria; order CACIAM-22H2; family CACIAM-22H2; genus Tagaea. Next base: position 6,711 of record JBIKWI010000103.1, read on the forward strand.
GCGGGACTCAGCAGATGCAGGACCACCCGAACCTTGCCGCCCGCGAGTGCCGGCGTGTCGCGGCAGCCGAACATCTCCTGCAGCCGGACGGCCAGCACCGGCGGATCGACCGAATAGTCGAGCGCGATGCGGTTGCCCGTCGGCACCTCGACATGGGTCGGTGCAAGCGAGTCGAGCGCCTTGCGCTGCGGCCAGTCGAGGCTCAAGAGCAGCGCTTCATGGACGTCGAGATCGGCAAGATGCGCGCGGCGCGATGCCTTGCCGAGGAACGGGCCCAGCCACGTCTCGAGCGTGGACAGCAGTGCCTCGTCCGACCAGTCGGGCCAAGGTTCGCCCGCGACGCGGCGCAGCAGCGACACGCGCTGGCGCAGCGTCTCGCCTGCTTTCGTCCACGGCAGGCAGGCAAGCCCCATCGCGCGGACGCCGGCGACCATCGCCGCCTGGCGCTCGTCGCCGCCCAGATCCTTCGCCGGGCGTTCGTCGACCAGCAGGGCGCCGAGCCGCCGCCGCTCGACCGCGACGACCGCTTCGGCGCGCGCGTCCCACTCGACGATCCGTTCGCGCACGATGCGGTCGGCGAACTCGGCCTCGATTTCCGCGCGCGTCGTCGGCAACGCCGAAAATATCCGCGCCTCGCGAGCACCGCCGTCGAGTTCGGCGGCGACGATCCAGTCTTCGGCCGCGATCGGTTCGGGTGCCGCGAAGAAAGCGCCGCGCCCGTTCGACAGGAGGTAGCTGGCATTGCCGCCCGACCGCCGCTTGCCGATGCGGTCGGGATAGGCGAAGGCGAGAACCGCGCCTGCGGCGGCAAGCCCGTCCTCGCCCTTCGCGTCGAGCCGGCGGCGCCAGACGCGGGCCGCCTCGCGCACGCGCGCGACTGCTCCCTTGTCGATGCTCGCACCCGCCGGCAGACGGGTCTCGGAATCCCGTCGCAGGATTTCGAGACGAAGGCGCATGTCCGCCTCGCGGCAGCCGCGCAGGATGTCGCGCTCCTCGACGAGGGCGGCGATGTCGGCCGCAAGGCCGGCCCTGCCCTGTGCCTTCGCTGCAAGCATCATGTGGGCGAGGCGCGGATGGGCGGCAAGATCGGCCATCGCGCGTCCGTGCGGCGTGATGCGGGCCCCCCCGTCGATGGCCCCGAGATCGGTGAGCAGGGAACGTGCCTGCGCGAAGGAAGCGGCCGGCGGCGGATCGAGAAGGGCAAGCGTCGCCGGATCGGCGATCCCCCAGGCCGCAAGTTCGAGGGCGAGCGGGGCGAGATCCGCTTCGGCGATCTCCGGCCGGTCGTAGAGGGCAAGCTGGCGATGCTCGGCTTCGCCCCATAGGCGCCAGCACGTGCCCGGCCCCAGCCGGCCCGCGCGCCCGCGACGCTGCTCGGCGGAAGCCTGGCTCACCCGAACCGTCTCCAGCCGCGACATGCCGCTGCGCGGATCGAAGCGCGGCGCGCGCTTGAGGCCGCTGTCGACGACGATCGTCACGCCGTCGATGGTCAGCGACGTCTCGGCGATCGACGTCGCAAGCACGATCTTGCGCCGCCCCGGCACGCTCGGCCGGATCGCGCGGTCCTGCACTTCGGCCGGCAGGTCACCATAGAGCGGCATCACGTCCACGTCGCTGCCAAGCCCGTCGAGACGTTCGGCCGTGCGCCGGATCTCGGCCACGCCCGGCAGGAAGACCAGCGCGTCGCCCGGCCCGGCGGCAAGTGCCCGGCGGACCGTGCGCGCGGTCGCGTCGACGACGTCGCGCAGCTCCGGCCGCTCCTGCCATTCGACGCCCACCGGAAAGGCACGTCCCTGCGAGGACACGATCGCCGCATCGCCCAGAAGCCTCGCGACCGCGACCCCGTCGAGCGTCGCCGACATCACGAGAAGGCGCAGGTCGGGCCGCAGATTCGCCTGCGAGTCGAGCGCCAGCGCCAGCCCCAGATCGCTTTCGAGGCCGCGCTCGTGGAACTCGTCGAACACGACGGCGGCGACATCCTCGAGTGCGGGATCGCGCTGGATGCGGCGCGCGAATATGCCGTCGGTCACCGCCTCGATACGTGTCGAAGGACTCACGCGGCTGTCGAGACGCACGCGATAGCCCACCGTCTCGCCCACGCTCTCGCCCAGCAGCTGCGCCATGCGGCGGGCCGCCGCGCGCGCGGCGATACGCCGCGGCTCGAGGACCAGTATCTTGCGTCCCTTCGTCCATTCCGCATCGAGAAGCGCCAGCGGCACCTTGGTCGTCTTGCCTGCCCCGGGCGGGGCTTCGAGGACCGCGTTGGGCCGCTTTGCGAGTGCCGCACAAAGCTCGCCGAGGACCGCGTCGATGGGCAGCGGCGCGTTCATTCCCACACGGGTGCGCCCGGCAACTGGCGGCGCAGGCGCAGCACGGCCTCGGGTTTCAACCCGGCGGTTTCGGCGAACTCGACCAGCAGCGTCTCGTTCTCCAGAATGAAATCGAGCACGCCGCCGAGAAACTCGGGCTCGCCTGCGCGGGCACGCAGTTCGTCGACCGAAAGGCCGGCAAGCCCCATGAAGCGGCCCAGGCGTTCCTCGTCGCCGGCGATCCAGCCGAGCGCCTGGATCGCGACCGTCTCGGCGGACTGCATCTGCGGGCGGGACTCGCGAATCGGCATGGCCGCACTATACCGCCACGAACAGCCGGTAGGAGGCGCCGCCCGTCGCATAGAGCCGTTCGAGCGCCAATCCGCCCCGATGCGAGGCAAGCACGCCCCGCGAGCCCGCATGCGGAACCAGCGAAGCGATGCGGTTGAGCGCCAGCAGCATCTCGCGCGCCGCGGCCGGACGGACGGGTACGCGCGGCGTGAGATCTTCCTCGGTCGCCACGCGCAGTCCGGCGGCCTCGAATGCCGCCAGCCAACGAGCATGCGCGATGAAGCCCGGCGCCTGCCAGCCCGCCATGAAGCAGGCCGCGTCATCTGCATCGGCGCCGGGCTCTCGTACGTCGTCGACGACGACGATCCGGCCGCCGGGTGCAAGGCAGTGCGCAAGAGAAGCGATGCTTCGGGCCGGATCGGGCGAATGGGCGAGCGATTCGATCGCGACGATCAGGTCGTAGGCACCCGCCGGCAACGGATCGTCGTAGCTGGCGACGCGGAACCGGCAGCTTGCCGCTAGCCCCAGGATCCCGGCCGTCCGGGTGGCCTGCGCGGCCTGGGCAGGCGACAGCGTCAGCCCTTCGCAGGCGGACCCGAACCGGCGGGCGAAGAAGAAGCTGGTCCCGCCCAGACCGCAGCCTGCGTCGAGCAGGCGTGCCGGCGGAGCTGCCGCAACATGTGCGGCAATAAGCGAATGTATTACTTCGGCCGGTGCCACACCCGGATCGTCGCTGCGCAACAGACGGTGAACCGTCGCGCGGGCATAGCCGCCGTCGCGTCCGAACAGGCGCGCCCACGCGCCATAGCGCGAAAGCCTGTCGTAGTAGACGGAAAGCGGATCATTCGGGCTGGACATTTCCGGCATTCGTAACATTTATATGCCCGATGCCAAGCACCCGATCGGCTCTCGGTTTTCTCGCAATCCTCGCGTTCCTTGCCGCCTATATCGGGCTGGCGGTCACGCTCGGCGGGATGCTGCCCGGCCACTGGGCGATCGATCTCGTCTTCTATCTGGTGGCGGGGATCGCCTGGGTTCCGCCAGCCGGCCGGCTGCTGCGCTGGGGTGCCGGCGGCCCGCTGTGATAGCCTGATCCGATCCATGCAAGACGGCTCTGCCCCCACACAGATCACCATCCGTTCGGCTCCGCGCACGATCGACGGGACGGATGCGTGGAATCTCGTCCGAAGGTTGCTCGCGGCCGGAACGCCCGACGGCCGCGCCGGCCCGCTGGTGCTTGCGAAGGATGGCGGCTGGCAGTGTGCCGGCAAGTACACGCCCGAGGCCGAAAGCGTATTCGAGATCTTCCTGCCGCTGGTCGCGGCCCGCGCGAGCGCGACGCGCACGATGGTCGTGGCCCTGCTCGGCCAGAGCCTCGACGGGCGCATCGCCACGCTCTCGGGACATTCGCACTACGTCAACTGCGAGGCGGCCCTCCTCCATCTGCATCGCGTGCGCGCACTTGCAGACGCCGTGATCGTGGGTGCGGGCACCGTCGCGCTCGACGACCCGCAGCTCACCGTGCGGCGCTGCGAGGGCACGACGCGCCTTCGCGTCGTCGTCGATCCCGACGCGCGTGCGCCGGCTGGCCGCAAGGTCTTTGCCGACGGGCAGGCTCCCACGCTGCTGGCGCGTTGCCTGCCCGGCGATGCGGTCGACGGCGCCGAGACCCTAATCGTGCCGCGTAAGGGCGATGCCATGGATCTCGACGCCCTTCTCGATGCCCTCTATGCGCGCGGTGTGCGCCTTGCCCTTGTCGAAGGCGGCGGACGGACGGTTTCGCATTTCATGACGTCCGGGCGCGTCGACCGCCTGCAGCTCGCCGTGGCGCCGATGGTGATCGGCTCCGGCCGTCCGTCGATCGCATTGCCGCCCATCGACCGGCTCGACGACGCTCTCCGCCCGCCCACCCGCCGCTTCGCGCTGGGTGCCGACACGCTGTTCGAGTGCCGTCTTGGCGACTGAGCGCGCCCGCGCCTTGTGGATTTCCGGCCCCGGGCGCTGCGAACTGCGCGAGACGGATCTGGGACCGCTTGCACCCGGCCATGTCCGCATCCGCACGCGGTATTCGGGCATCAGCCGCGGCACCGAACGTCTTGTGTTCGAGGGGGGCGTTCCCCAAAGCGAGCATGACCGCATGCGCGCCCCGTTCCAGGAAGGCACCTTCGCCTTCCCGGTCAAGTATGGGTACTGCACGTCCGGCACCGTGATCGCCGGCGACGGGCATGCGCCGGGCACGCGGGTTTTCGCGCTCCACCCGCATCAGGACCTGTTCGACGTTCCCGCGAAGGCGGCGACACCCGTTCCGGACGACGTGCCCGACATGGCCGTTCCCCTCGCCGCCCATTTCGAGACGGCGATCAACGCGCTGTGGGACCATCCGCCGCGCATCGGCGACCGCGTTGCCGTCGTCGGCCTCGGTGCGGTTGGCCTGTGCCTGACCCGCCTGCTCGCCGCCACGCCGGGCATCGAGCTTGCCGGGATCGATCCCTCGCCAGCCGCACGCGCCCGCGCGAACGTCGCGTCGGAAAGTGTCGGCGACTGCGACCTCGTGTTCCACTGTTCGGGCACCGCCGCCGGCCTCGGACGTGCGATCGGTCTTGCCGGCTTTGAGGCGACGGTCGTCGAGCTTTCCTGGTACGGTGCGCGCGAGGTGCCGGTCGCGCTTGGCGGCGCGTTCCATTCGCGTCGTCTCACGCTTTCGGCCTCGCAGGTCGGTTCGGTAAGTCCGGCGCGGCGCGCCACGCGCAGCC
>JBIKWI010000104.1:0-12014 GCA_044356395.1 Tagaea sp.
CTCGGCCGACAGCATCACGGCGTCCGCCCCGTCGTATACGGCGGTGGCCACGTCGGAGGCTTCGGCGCGCGTGGGCGTCGGCGAATGGATCATCGATTCCAGCATCTGCGTGGCGACGATGACGGGCCGGCCGAGCCTGCGGCAGGTCCGCACGATGCGCTTCTGCATTGCCGGCACGTCTTCGGGCATCATCTCGACGCCGAGGTCGCCGCGCGCGACCATCACCGCGTCGGAAAGCTCGACGATCTCGTCGAGTCGGTCGATCGCCGAAGGCTTCTCGAGCTTCGCGCACACGCCGGCCCGGCCCTGGACGAGCTTCTTGGCCTCCGCGATGTCGTCGGGACGCTGGACGAATGAAAGCGCCACCCAGTCGACGCCGAGTTCGAGCGCGAAGGCGAGATCGCGCCGGTCCTTCTCGGTCAGCGCCGAGATCGGCAGCACCGTGCCGGGCACGTTGACGCCCTTGCGGTCGGAAATGGCGCCGCCGACGAGCACCTTGCACAGCGCGTGCGTGGGCGATGTCTCGATCGTCTGAAGGCGCAGCTTGCCGTCGTCGATCAGCAGGTGCTGGTCGGGCTGCAGCGCCGCGAAGATCTCGGGATGGAGCAGGGGGGCGCGCGTCTCGTCGCCGGGCGTCTTGTCCATGTCGAGGCGGAACGTGGCGCCGACCTTGAGCATGGCGGAGCCCGCCTTGAACGTGCCGACGCGCAGCTTGGGTCCCTGCAGGTCGGCAAGGACCGCGATGGGGCGGCCGGTCTTCTCCTCGAGGGCGCGCAGCGTGTCGTAGCGCTTGCGATGGTCCTCGTGGACGCCGTGGCTGAAATTGAGCCGGAAGACGTCGACGCCGGCCGTGAATATCCGCTCGATGACGGCCGGATCGCTGGTGGCCGGACCCAACGTGGCGACGATTTTGGTGGCGCAGATGCGACGCAAGGCGGCAGTCTCCCCGGGATTTCTCTTGTCTTCAGGCGACGACTATAGCGCGAAAATCGTTGACGTTGGTATGCGTCGGGCCGGTGACGACGAGATCGCCGAGGGCCGCGAAGAAGCCGTAGCCGTCGTTGTCGGCCAGCCGGGCTGCCGCGTCGATGCCGCACCCACGGGCCCGGACCAGCGCATCGGGTGTCACGATGGCCCCGGCATTGTCTTGCGTCCCGTCGATACCGTCCGTGTCGCCCGCGATCGCCCAGACGCCATCCATGCCGTCGAGTGCCACGGCAAGAGCGAGCGCGAATTCGGCATTTCGCCCGCCGCGCCCGTTGCCGCGCACCGTGACGGTCGTCTCGCCGCCCGACAGAAGCACGCACGGGGCTGCCACTGGTCCGCGTCCGGCCCGGATGTCGCGGACCAGCCGCGCATGGATATCGGCCACGTCGCGGCTCTCGCCCTCCAGATCCGGGCCGAGCGAATGCACGGCGAAACTGGCCGCACGCGCCAATTCGGCTGCCGCGTCGAGCGACTGGATCGGAGCGGCGATCAGGCGGTATTCGGCATTCGGCAGCGATTTGGGCGTTTCCGCTGCCGGATCGGCAAGGCGTGCCGCGATGGCGGGCGCCGGTACGATGGCATACTTGGCGAGCACCGCGTGCGCGTCGGCAAGCGTGGTCGGGTCGGGCACGGTCGGCCCCGACCCGATGGTCGAAGGATCGTCGCCGGGCACATCGGAAATCCCGAGCGTGTAGACGCGGGCAGGTAAAGCCGCCTGTGCCAGCCGCCCGCCGGAGATCGTCGACAGGTGCTTCCTGACCGCGTTCATCTCGACGATGTTCGCACCCGACTTCAGCAGCGCTGTCGTCAGCGCCCGGAACTCGTCGAGGGCGATCGGCGGGGCGGGCAGGCTCAGGACGGCCGAGCCGCCGCCCGACATCAGCGCCACGACCAGATCGTCGGCGCCGAGCCCGCGCACGCGTTCCAGCATCCTTCCGGCCGCCGCCATGCCGGCGGCATCGGGGACGGGATGTGCCGCCTCGACGATCTCGATGCGCCGGCACGCCACGCCGTGGCCATAGCGCGTGACGACGAGACCTTCCAGCGATCCGGGCCAAGCATCCTCGAACGCCTTGGCCATCGCCGCCGACGCTTTTCCGGCGCCGACGACGACGAGGCGGCCCTTCGGGGCCGCCGGCAGGAATTCGCGGATCCGCAAGGCGGGCTGGGCGGCGGCGACCGCCGCATCGAACAGCGAGATGAGAAAGGCGCGGTAATCCATGGTCGCACCAAGCCTAGCAGGCCGTTCGCGCGGCGCGCTATAGTGGCACAGCGCGCGTATGGCAGACCCGATTCCCCTTCTTGCCCCCGACGATCCCCCGCCGGTCATCGCGATCCCGGCGACGGGCGACACGCGCCTCGTGGTGATCTGCGACCATGCCAGCCGTGCGGTACCGCGGGCGCTTGGCGATCTCGGCGTGCCGCGCGCCGAATGGGACCGTCACATCGCCTGGGACATCGGCGCGTTCGAGGTCTCGAAGCGGCTCGCCGCGCGCTTCGGCTGTGCTGTCATGGCAAGCGGCTATTCGCGCCTCGTCGTCGACTGCAACCGGCGCCTCGACGATCCGGGGCTGTGCCCGGAAATCTCCGACGGCACGCCGGTGCCGGGCAATTTCGCGCTGACGGCGGCACAGCGCGCCGCGCGCGTCGCCGCCTTTCACGCGCCCTACCACAAGGCCGTCGCGGACACGCTTGCGGGCATGATGCGGCAAGGCCGCGTGCCGGTCGTCGTGGCGATGCATTCCTGCACGCCGGTCTTCAAGGGGTTCGAGAGGCCATGGCATGTGGGCGTGCTGTGGAAATCCGACCCGCGCCTGCCCGTCCCGCTGATGGCGCGGCTGGCGGCGCACGAAGGTGTTGTGGTCGGCGACAACGAGCCCTACGACGCGCGCGACGGGCACGGCTACACGATGCGCGCCCATTGCGAGGAGGCGGGCCTGCCGCACGCATTGATCGAGATCCGGCAGGATCTGATCGATACGCGTGCCGGTTGCGACAGGTGGGCCACGGTCTTCGGCGACGCGCTCGCCCCGCTCGTCGATCTGCCGGAGATGGCGACGGCGAGGGTCTATCCATGAGCGAGCCCGCCTTCACGATCGGCGTCGAGGAAGAGTACCTGCTGGTCGAGCGGGGTTCGCGCGATCTCGCGCGCGATCCGCCGGCCGATCTGGTCGCGAAGGTCGAGGCGCGATTGGCGGCACAGGGTCAGGCCGGCCAGACAAGCCCGGAATTCCTGCGCGCACAGATCGAGGTGCAGACGCGCGTGTGCCGGACCGCGCGCGAGGCGCGCGCCGACCTCGCCCGCCTGCGCCGTGCGGTCGCCGATGTGGCGGGCGATCACGGTCTTGCCCCCATCGCCGCGTCGACGCATCCCTTCGCGCTGTGGCGCGGGGCAGGGGCGACCGACAAGGACCGCTACCGCGCGCTCGAACGCGACCTGCAGGGCGTGGGGCGCCGGCTGGTGATCTGCGGGCTGCACGTGCATGTCGGCATCGAGGACGACGAGCTGCGCATCGACCTGATGAACCAGATCGGCTATTTCCTGCCGCACCTGCTGGCGCTGTCGACGTCGTCGCCGTTCTGGCAGGGCGAGGATTCGGGGCTGGCGAGCTACCGCGTCGCGATCTTCAACGAGCTGCCGCGCACCGGCCCGCCCGACCATTTCGAGAGCTACGGCGAATACCGCCGCCAGCTCGACCGGCTGGTCGCCGCCGGGCTCATCGACGATGCCTCCAAGCTGTGGTGGGACGTGCGCCCGTCGGCGCGCTTCCCCACGCTCGAGATGCGCATCACCGACATGTGCCCGTATCTCGACGACGCGATCGCGATCGCCGCCCTCTACCAGTGCATGATCTCGATGCTGTGGCGGCTGAAGCGCATGAACCAGCGCTGGCGCATCTATCCGCACATGCTGGTCAAGGAGAACCGCTGGCGCGCCCAGCGCTATGGGTTCGACGGCGGGCTCGTCGATTTCGGCAAGGGCGAGATCGTCGCCTACACCACACTGCTCGAGGAAGTGTTCGAACTCGTCCGCCCGGATGCCGAGCGGCTGGACTGCATGGCGGAGATCGCGCATGCCCGCACGATCCTGGCACGCGGCACGTCGGCGCACCGCCAGCGCGCTGCCTATGCAAAGGCCCTTGCCGGTGGTGCCGACACGGCTGGCGCATTGGCCGCCGTCGTGGACGGTCTTGTCGCCGAAACGGTCGAGGGTTTGTAACGACGGGCGACCCGGCCTATATCTGGAGACGAAACCGGATCCGGGAGACCGCCATGGCCGCCGAACTCGACGACAAGACCCGCACCGAACTCGAAGCCGCCGCCTTCCGCCGGCTCGTGACGCATCTGCGCGAGCGGACCGACGTGCAGAACATCGACCTGATGAATCTGGCGGGTTTCTGCCGCAATTGCCTGTCGAAATGGTACCTCGCCGCCGCCCAGGAGAAGGGCGTGGGGCTGACCGATCCGCAGGCTCGCGAGATCGTCTACGGCATGCCCTACGACGAGTGGAAGGCCAAGCACCAGAACGAAGCCGGTGCCGACCAGAAGGCCAAATTCGCGGCCACGCACAAGCATTAGCCCCGCTTTGCACCTTATCCACAGACCGCGACGATTTCGGCTGGTCGCGGCGCGCGCGCACCGCTAGCTTCCGGCTCCTTCGAATCGAATCCTTGGAGACGGGCAGATGGCGGACGGCGGCGATACGGGCGGCATTGCGGCGGCGAAACTCAAGTCTTTCGTCGAGCGCATCGAGCGCCTGGAGACCGAGAAGGCCGATCTGGCCGCGGACATCCGCGAGGTCTATGCCGAGGCCAAGGGCAACGGCTTCGACACGAAGATCATGCGTCAGGTGATCAAGCTGCGGAAGATGGAAGAGCCCGACCGCAAGGAGCAGGACGAACTGCTCGACCTCTACCGCGCCGCGCTCGAGGTGTGACGCTTTCGCGTCATGGCCGGGCTTGTCCCGGCCATCCACGTCTTATGTAATTCTGCTTTTGCAGTCTTGCGGCAACCGAAGTCGTGGATGCCCGGGACAAGCCCGGGCATGACGGTCGGATTGGCGAACCCTGCGTCAGGGCTTCTTCGAAAGTTCGCCGAGGCGGGCCTGCATCGCCTCGAGCTGCTTGCGCAGTTCGTCCAGCGATTCCGTGCCCTGCACGCCGGCACCGGGCTCGGCCGAAGGAGCGGCACCGGCCGGCGCCTTGCCGCCCTCGAAGCCGAACGGCGCCCACATCTTCATCGCGTTCTGCAGCAGTGCCATGTTCTGCTTGCCGATTTCCTCGATCGTGCCGCCCATGGGCGTGCTGAACGGGAACATGCCGCCGAACGCCTGCTGCATGGCCGTGCGCATCTGCTCCTGATTGCGCGAGAACGCCGACATCGAGTTTTCCAGATAGCGCGGCACCAGGGCCTGCAGATTGTCGCCGTAGAACGAGATCAGCTGGCGCAGGAACGCCACCGGCAGCATGTTCTGCCCGCCCTTGCCCTCTTCCTCGACGATGATCTGGGTCAGCACGCTGCGCGTGATGTCTTCGCCGGTCTTGGCGTCGTGGACGACGAAATCGGTGCCCTGCTTGACCATCGTGCAGAGGTGATCGAGCGTCACGTAGCTCGACGTCGCCGTGTTGTAGAGACGGCGATTCGCATATTTCTTGATCTTGACGGGGTCCTTCCCGGCCTCGCCGGAGGCGGGGGCGTCGGCGGCGGGCGGAACATTGGATGTGTCTGTCATGCAACTAAACTGGCATGGCCGGGGGACATCTCGCAAGCGCACACTAAATCGGCACAAGGTAATTATATACCGTCCATGGCTCCCCCCAATTCGGCTAGGCTGGCGCCCGCATGACTGCCGATCCGCCCAATCTGGACGAACTCGCCAGACGCTATCTCGACCTCTGGCAGGACCAGGTCGCCGCCATGTCGGCCGATCCCGACATGTCGCGCACGATGGGACGCTACGCGCAGCTCTGGGCCACGCTCGGGCCGGCCGGGCTTGCCGGAATCTGGGCCGCGGCGGCCGAAGGGTTGAAGGGCGGCGGGCCGGGTGCGAATGTGTTTGCCGATGGCCCCTTCGCCGAATTCTTCAAGCATGCCGCCACGCACGGGGCCGCGCCCGCTGGCGCTGCACGTGGCGATCGCGGCGACGACCTGGCTGAGCTGCGCCGCCGCCTTGCCGTTCTCGAAGAAAGGCTCGCAGCCGGCACCGGTCCGGCTGCCGGGGCTGGACTGGCATCCAAGCCTCAAGGAACGCGCGGCAAGCCTCGAAAGCGAACTCGCAAACCATCCGGAACCGGCGTTCCGTGAGGCGCTGGGGCGCGAGATCAGGCGGCGACTTGCCGACTTCAACGAAGGGCTGATCCGCTACCGCAGGCATCCGTGGCGTCGTGCACTCGAATGGCCCGCGACGATCTGGCAGGACGGCACGACCCGCGTCTACGACTACGCGCCCGGCGCACCTGCCGGTGCACGCCCGCTGCTGCTGATCCCGTCCTTGATCAACCGTGCCTACGTGCTCGATCTCGACGAGGGGAACTCGCTCGCACGCTTTCTCGCCGCGCGCGGTTTCCGGCCGTTCCTCGTCGATTGGGATGCGCCGGGCGACGTCGAACGCGGCTTCGGACTGTCGGCCTATATCGACCGGCGCCTGACCGATGCGCTTTCGGCGGTCGAACGCGCGGACGGTCGAAAGCCGGTGGCGCTGGGCTATTGCATGGGCGGGCTGCTCGCCCTCGGGCTGGCCGCGCGCCAGCAGCACCGCCTGTCGGGCCTGGCACTGCTGGCCACGCCCTGGGATTTCCATACCGAGCGGACGGATCTGGCGCTCGGCATCGGCGATGCGCTGCGCCCGTGGTGGCCGTGGATCGATGCGGCCGGCGAACTGCCGGTCGACGTGCTGCAGGGGCTGTTCGCCGCCCTCGATCCGTTCCTTGCGGCGCGCAAGTTCCGCGGGCTTGCGGGCGTGCGCGAGGACAGCCCGAAGCTGCGCGCGTTCGTCGCACTGGAGGACTGGCTCAACGACGGCGTGGCGCTGTCGGCGCCGGTGGCGCGCGAAACCCTCGTCGGCTGGTACGGCGAGAACCTGCCGGCGAAGGGCAAGTGGACGCTGGCGGGGCGCGCGGTCCTCCCGCACGTGCTCGACCTGCCTTCGCTCTGCGTCATCCCCGCGCAGGACCGCATCGTGCCGCCGGCAAGCGCGCGCGCGCTCGCGGCGAAGCTCAGGAAGGCCGACACGCTCGAGCTGCAGCTCGGGCATATCGGCATGGTCGTCGGCGGACGCGCGAAAGCCGAGCTCTGGGAGCCGCTTGCGGGCTGGCTGGAGCGCTTGCCCCGCTGATGGTGGCACGCGTACACTGGCCGCCAATTCTGCGGAAATCCACAACGGGAGAGACCCCATGACCGACATCGTCATCGCCTCGGCGGCGCGTACGCCCGTGGGCAGCTTCAACGGCTCGCTTTCCGGCGTATCGGCGCACTATCTCGGTCAGGTCGCGATCCTCGAAGCGATGAAGCGCGCCAACGTGGCGCCCGGCGACGTCGACGAGGCGATCCTCGGCCAGATCCTGACGGCGGGCCAGGGCCAGAACCCGGCACGCCAGGCCGCGGTCGGTGCTGGCATTCCGGTCGAGAAGACGGCCTACGGGATCAACCAGCTCTGCGGCTCCGGCCTGCGCGCGGTCGCGTTGGGCTTCCAGGCGATCAAGTGCGGCGACAGCAACATCGTCGTCGCCGGCGGCCAGGAAAGCATGAGCCAGGCGCCGCACGCGATGTACCTGCGCGGCGGCACCAAGATGGGCAGCGCCGAGATGGTTGACACGATGATCAAGGACGGGCTGTGGGACGCGTTCCACGGCTACCACATGGGTACCACGGCCGAGAACGTCGCCCAGAAGTGGCAGATCACGCGCGAGGAACAGGACAAGTTCGCGATGGCTTCGCAGAACAAGGCCGAAGCCGCGCAGAAAGCCGGCAAGTTCAAGGACGAGATCGCGCCCGTCACGATCAAGGGCCGCAAGGGCGATGTCGTCGTCTCCGACGACGAGTATCCCAAGCACGGCACGACGCTCGATACACTCACCAAGCTGCGTCCGGCCTTCGACAAGAACGGCACGGTCACCGCCGGCAACGCCTCGGGCATCAACGACGGTGCCGCCGCCCTCATCCTGATGACGGCCAAGGAGGCGGAGAAGCGCGGCGTGAAGCCGCTCGCGCGCATCGTCGCCTGGGCGACGGCCGGCGTGGAGCCGGCGATCATGGGATCGGGTCCGATCCCGGCGTCGAAGGCGGCACTCGCCAAGGCCGGCTGGAAGGTCGAGGATCTCGACCTGATCGAAGCCAACGAGGCGTTCGCGGCGCAGGCCTGCGCCGTCAACAAGACGCTCGGCTGGGATCCGGCCAAGGTCAACGTCAACGGCGGCGCCATCGCCATCGGCCATCCGGTGGGCGCGTCGGGTGCGCGCGTGCTGACGACGCTGCTCCACGAGATGGTCCGGCGCAATGCCAAGAAGGGCCTGGCCACGCTGTGCATCGGCGGCGGCATGGGCATCGCGATGTGCGTCGAGCGCTGAAGCGCCCGACGATAAACATAAAAATCGGACAGGGAGAAAACACATGTCGGGACGTGTTGCGATCGTGACGGGCGGAACGCGCGGGATCGGCGAGGCCATCTGCGTGGGCCTGCGCGACGCCGGCTACAAGGTGGCGGCGAACTACGGCGGCAACGATTCGGCCGCACAGGACTTCACCAAGCGGACCGGAATCCCGTCGTTCAAGTGGGACGTCTCGAAGTTCGAATCCTGCGTCGGCGGCGTTAAGGAAGTCGAGGCGAAGCTCGGGCCCGTCGACGTGCTCGTCAACAACGCGGGCATCACGCGCGACGGCACGATGCACAAGATGACGTTCGAGCAATGGGACGCGGTCATCCAGACCAATCTCGGCTCGTGCTTCAACATGAGCCGGGCGGTGATCGAAGGCATGCGCGCGCGCAAGTTCGGGCGCATCGTCAATATCGGCTCGGTCAACGGGCAGGCCGGCCAGTATGGCCAGGTCAACTACGCGGCGGCGAAATCCGGCATCCACGGTTTCACCAAGGCGCTTGCCCAGGAAGGTGCGAGTGCCGGCATCACGGTCAACGCGATCGCGCCCGGCTACATCGACACCGACATGGTGCGCGCCGTGCCGCCCAACGTGCTCGAGAAGATCGTCGCGCGCATTCCGGTCGGCCGGCTCGGCAAGGCCTCGGAGATCGCGCGCGGCGTGCTGTTCCTCGTTTCCGACGACGGCGGCTTCGTCACCGGCTCGACGATGTCGATCAACGGCGGCCAGCACATGTATTGAAGCCCTTCCGGCAAACGGCTAGAGGAAGGCCCCCGGGCACCATGCCCGGGGGCCTTTTTCGTTCCGGGGAGCCTTCACGTTGACGGTCCGCACGGCGACATTCATCGGGTTGGGTGCCGTGGCGCTCTGGGCCTCGCTTGCGGTCCTGACGGCGATCGCCCAGCCGCCGCCGTTCTTCGGCTGCGCCGTCACCTTCGCGATCGCGGGCGCCCTCGGCCTCGGCAAGCGCGCGATCCGGCAAGAGCCGCTTTTCGGAGCGTGGCGCCAGCGCCCGGCCGTGTGGGTGCTGGGTCTCTACGGACTGTTCGGCTATCACGCCTGCTACTTCGCGGCGATCGCGCTTGCTCCGCCGGTCGAGGCGAACCTGCTCAACTATCTCTGGCCCCTGCTGATCGTCGTCTTCTCGGGGTTCCTGCCCGGCGAGCGGCTGCGCTGGTTCCACCTTGCGGGTGCCGCGGCGGGGCTTGCGGGCTGCGTCCTGATCGTCGGTGCGGGTGCCGGTGCCGGCGGCTTCGCACCTGCCCAGATCGCCGGCTACGCCTGCGCATTCGCGGCTGCCGTCATCTGGTCGAGCTATTCGGTGCTGTCGCGCCGCTTCGGCGATGTCCCGACCGATGCCGTGACGGGCTTTTGCGCGGGTACGGCGGCGCTGGCGGCGATCTGCCATGTCGTGTTCGAGGATGCCTATGCCGGAACGCCGGGCCAGTGGGCGGCGTTGCTGGCGATGGGCTTCGGACCGGTCGGCCTCGCCTTCTTCGTGTGGGACATCGGCATGAAGAAGGGCGACATCAAGGCGCTCGGTGCGGCGTCCTACCTGACGCCGCTGATGTCGACGGGGCTGCTGCTTCTTGCCGGAACTGGCACGGCCAGCGTGTCGCTGCTTGCCGCCTGCGTGTTGATCGTCGGGGGCGCCGTGCTTGCTTCGAAGGACGTTCTTTTCCGCTAAGCGGACTGGGCGCGGATGCTCGTCGGCGCGGGGCTTTCGCACAGGCGCTCGATCTCGATCGCCGGCAGCGGGCGATGGAAGAGGTAGCCCTGGCCGTGCGCGCAGCCCAGGCTGCGCAGCAGGCGCAGCTGGCTTTCCCGCTCGATGCCCTCGGCGACGGTGCGCATGCCGAGCGCCTGGGCGAGCGAGACGATGACGCGCACGATCTCGAAGCTTTCCGATTCCACGTCCATGCGCGCGACGAAGGCGCGGTCGATCTTCAGCTTCGCCAGCGGCAGGCGCGGCAGCAGCGACAGGGCCGACTGGCCGGTGCCGAAATCGTCGATCGCGAGCGAAACGCCCAGCGCCACGACTTCCTGCAGGATGCGCTGTCCGACTTCCGGATTCTCGACGACCGAGGACTCGGTCAGTTCGAGCTCGAGATGCCGCGGATCGAGATCGGTGTCGGCCAGAACCCGCCGGACGAGTGCGGGCACGTCGTCGCGGTCGATCTGGCGCGCGGACAGGTTCACGGCCACGTATTCCGGAGCGGCCGCGCCATACCGGTCGCGCCACGCCTTCATCTGGGCGCAGGCGCGGCGCAGCACCCACTCGCCGATCTGGACGATCAGGCCGGACTGCTCGGCGATCGGGATGAAGACCGAAGGCGGGACCGTGGCGCCGCCGTCGCGCTTCCAGCGCAGCAGGGCCTCGACGCCGCGCAGGCTCCCGCGCTGTAGATCGACGATCGGCTGGTAGACGAGCTCGAACTCGCCGCGCTGGAGGGCCTCGCGCAGGGCAAGCTCGATCTCGAGCAGGCCCAGCGCCTCGCTGTGCCGCGTCGGCTCGAATATCTCGATGCGTCCGCCGCCCGCCCGCTTGGCGCGGTGCATGGTCACGTCGGCGTTCGACAGCAGGGTCTGCACGACGATCTCGTCTTCCGATGCGGCAAAGGCGAGACCGATCGACGCGCCGACGAGGAGCGAGCGTCCGGCCAGCGGGAACGTTATTGCGAACGTGCCGAGCGCGCGCTCGGCCGCGACCACCGCCTCCGACTTGCGCGCCACGCCGTCGACGAGGATGCCGAACTCGTCGCCGCCCAGGCGGGCGATCGGCACGCCGGGGCCGAGTTCCTCGGACAGCCGCGCCGCGACGGCCGCGAGCAGCTCGTCGCCGGCCGGATATCCGAGCGAGTCGTTCACGAGCTTGAAACGGTCGAGCCCGATGCAGATCACCGCGATCTCGCCGTCGGCCGAACCGGCGCGACGGCGGGCCAGCGCATGCTCGACCTGCTCGAGAAAAAGGGCGCGCGTCGGCAGGCCCGTGAGCCCGTCGCGCAGCGTGCGGTCGACGAGCTGGCGATGGACGCGCGCCTGGTCCGTGACGTCGCGGATCGAGACGACATGCCGGGCGGTGCCGACGCCGGATATGGCGTTGACGGAGAGCGTTGCCGGAAAGGCCCTTCCGTCGAGCGACAGCGCGTGGACCTCGGCGGAGTGCGCGCGACCCGCATCCGCCCAGATCTCCGGCACGGCGTCCGCGTTCGGCACGATCCGCGCCAGTTCGATGCGCTCGAGTTCGCCTGCGGTGCAGCCGAGTATGCGGCCGGCGGACGGATTGGCACGCAGGATCACGTGCTCGGCGTCGACGACGAGAATCGCGTCGGCCATCGCGTCCATGATCGCGCAGTCCGTTGGCGACACGAACGGCTCTGCGGGCGGCGGCGGGATCCCCGGGAAGGCACGCTTCATCCGCCCTTTATCGAGCG
>JBIKWI010000105.1:0-12010 GCA_044356395.1 Tagaea sp.
GGCGCACCACATGTATACGGTCGGTCTCAACGTCAACACGCGCATCTACTTCACCGCGGCGACGATGGTGATCGCGGTGCCGACGGGCGTGAAGATCTTCTCGTGGATCGCCACGATGTGGGGCGGCTCGATCGAGTTCCGCGTGCCCATGCTGTGGGCCGTTGGCTTCATCTTCCTGTTCACGGTCGGCGGCGTGACGGGCGTCGTGCTCTCGAACGCGGGCATGGATATCGCGCTCCACAACACCTATTACGTGGTCGCGCACTTCCATTACGTGCTGTCGCTGGGCGCCGTCTTCGGCATCTTCTGCGGCTTCTACTACTGGTGGCCCAAGATGACCGGCCGCGAGTTCCCGGAGAGCTGGGGCAAGATCCATTTCTGGGTGACGTTCATCGGCGTCAACATGACCTTCTTCCCGCAGCATTTCCTGGGGCTCGCCGGCATGCCGCGCCGCATCCCCGACTATCCGGACGCGTTCGCGGGCTGGAACCTGATCTCGTCCTACGGCTCCTACATCGCCTTCGCGTCGTCGATGGTGTTCATCGTCGCGGCGATCTGGGTGTTCTTCAACGGCAAGAAGGTCACCGACGCCAACCCGTGGGGCCTGCCGGCCGACACGCTGGAATGGACGGTTCCTTCGCCGGCACCGCACCACACGTTCGAGGTGCTGCCGAACTTCAAGGCGCCGGCCCATCACTGAGGCGCAGGCCTAGGAAGAGACTGGTATGTCCGCCGACGGTTCCGCGCCAACGGGCCTGACGATCGACGAACTCCGCGCGCACGGGGATGCGGGCGGGGTCGCCGATTTCGTCGAGCTGCTGAAGCCCCGCGTGATGAGCCTCGTGGTGTTCACCGGGCTCGTCGGAATGATGCTCGCCCCTGCCACGCTGCACCCGTTCGTCGCGGCGGTCGCCGTGGCGTGCATCGCCGTGGCCGCCGGTGCCGCGGGTGCGATCAACATGTGGTACGACGCCGACATCGACGCGCTGATGTCGCGCACGCGGGCCCGTCCGATCCCGGCGGGCCGCGTCGAGCCGGCCGAAGCGCTCGCCTTCGGCATCGTGCTGTCGGTCGCCTCGGTCGTGACGATGGCGCTCGCCACCAACATCGTGGCCGGCGTGCTGCTTGCCGGATCGATCGCGTTCTACGTCTTCGTCTACACGGCCTGGCTCAAGCGCTCGACGCCGCAGAACATCGTGATCGGCGGTGCCGCCGGCGCCTTCCCGCCGATGATCGGCTGGGCCGCCGCCACGGGCGACGTCGGCCTCGGCGCCATCGTGCTGTTCGCCATCGTGTTCATGTGGACGCCGCCGCATTTCTGGGCGCTGGCGCTGTTCGCGATGCGCGACTACGGCAAGGCCGGCGTGCCGATGCTGCCCAACGTCGCGGGCAAGCCCGAGACGCGCCGTCAGATCGTGATCTATTCGGCGCTGCTCGCCCCGCTGGGCGTGGCGCCCTATTTCTGCGGCCTCGTCGGTCCGCTCTATGCCGCCGCCGCCGCCGCGCTGGGCCTCGTGTTCGTCGCCGGTGCTCTCGACGTGTGGCGCGACGGCCGCCGCGAGGGTGCGGGCAACGCCGACTTCCCCGAGACCGCGGCCAAGCGGCTGTTCGGCTATTCGATCGTCTATCTCTTCCTGCTGTTCGGGCTGATGATCCTCGACCGCGTGCCGGCCGGAGCGGGTGCGTGATGGCGGCCCCCGATCCCATGAAGAACCGCCGCGGCAAGAACCTGGCGATCGCGCTGACGGTCGCGGTGCTGTGCGCGCTGTTCTACGCCATCACAATCGTGAAGATGGTGAAGTGACGATGACCGGCCCCGCCCGCTCGAACCGCCGGACCGGCCTCACCATCGCGGGCGTGGGCCTTGGCATGCTGGCGCTCGCCTACGCTTCGGTGCCGCTCTACAAGCTTTTCTGCCAGATCACCGGCTTCGGCGGCACGCCCATGCTCGCCGAGGCGATCCCCGCACAGGCGGGCAACCGCATCGTCACCGTGCGCTTCGACGCCAACGTGATGGGCGGGCCCGACGCGCTGGGCTGGCGCTTCAAGGGCCCGGCGCCGGTCAAGGCGCGCACGGGCGAAGAGAACCTGGTCTTCTACACCGCCTCCAATCCCGGCCGCGTGCCGACCACCGGGACCGCCTCGTTCAACGTGACGCCGCACAAGGCCGCCCCCTATTTCCACAAGGTCGCCTGCTTCTGCTTCACCGAGCAGACGCTGGCCCCGGGCGAGAGCCTCGACATGCCGGTCTCGTTCTTCGTCGATCCGGCTATCGAGAAGGACCCGCACATGAGCGACGTGACGACCATCACCCTGTCCTATAGCTTCCATCGGGCGGCCGCCCAGCCCAAGACCGCCGAAGTACCGGCGACGCAAAACTGAGGATACGAACCATGGCCCAGACCTCCGCGCACGGGACCAAAGCGCCCTACCATCTGGTGGAGCCGAGCCCCTGGCCGATCATCGGATCGATCAGCGCCTTCGTGCTGGCCGTCGCAGCACTCACCTACATGCACCCGGACCTGTTCGGCACCGGCCTTTCCAAGACGTTCCAGTCGATGGGCGTCTGGAAGATCGTGCTCGGCCTCGGCCTCGTGCTGTTCACGATGTACGGCTGGTGGGCCCAGGTCGTGAAGGAATCGCGCACGCCGGGCCTGCACAGCGCCGCCGTGCGCCTGGGCCTGCGCTACGCGATGGTGCTGTTCATCGCATCCGAAGTGATGTTCTTCGTCGCGTTCTTCTGGTCCTATTTCCACTTCGCGTTCTATCCCGAACTGCACACGATCGGCCAGGTCTGGCCGCCCAAGGACGTGGTCACGTTCGATCCGTGGGACCTGCCGTTCCTCAACACGCTGATCCTGCTCACCTCGGGCGCCACGGTCACGTGGGCGCACCACTCGCTGGTCGAGGGCAACAGGCAGGGCCTGATCTGGGGCCTCGTGCTGACGGTGCTGCTGGGCATCGCGTTCACCGCGTGCCAGGCCTACGAGTACGCGCACGCCGCGTTCGGCTTCAAGGACAACGTCTACTCGTCGGTCTTCTTCATGGCGACCGGTTTCCACGGCTTCCACGTGCTCGTCGGCACGATCTTCCTGATCGTGTGCCTCGTGCGCGCCATCAAGGGCCATTTCACGCCGGAACGCCATTTCGGCTTCGAGGCGGCGGCCTGGTACTGGCACTTCGTCGACGTGGTGTGGCTGTTCCTGTTCGCGGTCATCTACGTGACGGGCGAAGGCCCCGTCAGCCTGCCGGGCCATGGCCCGTGGTCGAGCTGATCGCCTGACCGAAGCAGCGCCAGAAACGCAGTCCGGACCCGCCGCCAGCCCGCTGGCGGCGGGTCTTCTCTGCCGGTGCCCGAAATGCGCGGCCGCACCGCTCTATCGCGGGCCGTTCTCGCTGTCGGTCGCCGATGTCTGCGCGTCGTGCGGCCTCGACCTCAAGCGCCACGAGGAGGGAGACGGGCCGGCGGTGCTCGTCATCCTCGTTCTCGGCTTCGCGGTCGTGACGCTCGCCTTGTGGGTCGACGCGTCGTTCCATCCGCCCTGGTGGGTCCACGTTCTGCTGTGGGGTTCGTTCATTTCCGTCGCGGGCCTCTGGATGCTGCGCGTCGCCAAGGCCATATTGATCGCCATGCAGTACCGCCACCGACGCCACGAATTCGATGCTTGAGCGCCTGATCCCGGGATTCGCCCCGCGCCTCGTGCCCATGCTGATCGCCGTACCCGGCGTGCTGATCCTGTTCGCCCTGTCGGGCTGGCAGGTCGCCCGCCACGTCGAGCGCTCGGCCGAGAACGAGGTGCGCGCCGAACGCCTCGCCGCCCCGCCGGTCGAGATCGACGCGGCGATGGCCGATGCCGAGCTGCGCCGCTTCCGCCGCGTGCGCGCGAGCGGCGTCTTCGCGCACGACAAGGAACTGCACGTCTACGCGCGCTCGCTCAACGGCAACGAGGGTTTCTACATCCTCACGCCGCTGCTGCGCGAGGGAAAGCCGGCCGTGCTGGTCAACCGCGGCTGGGTGCGCAAGGACCTGCGCGAGGCATCGAGGCGCCCGCAGGGTCAGGTCGCCGGTCCCGTCGCCATCGAAGGCGTGCTGCGCGACGAACCGCGCAAGGGGCCGATGATGCCGGAGAACGAGCCGGACAAGAACGGGTGGTTCTGGTTCGACCTGCCGGCCATGTCGATTGCCGCCGGCGTGCCGGACGCGCTGCCGGTCTATGTCGAGGCCGCAATCGAGCCGCGCAACCCGGGCGGCTGGCCGCTGGGCGGGCAGACGCAGGCCCAGCTCCCGCGCCCGCACCTGCAATACGCCTTCACGTGGTTCGCGCTGGCGATCGCCTTGGCCGTCATCTTCGTCATCTCGCAGAGGCGCAAGCCATGAACGCGTCGACCGCCTACCCGGCCCTCGAGGCCCGCTTCCGCCGCATGAACCTCGTGCGCGACGCCATCGCCATGCTCGACTGGGACGGGGCCGCGATGATGCCCGACGGCGGGGCCGAGGCGCGCGCCGAGCAGCTTGCCGCGCTGAAGCTGATCGTCCACGAACAGGCGGTCGACCCGGCACTCGCCGACCTGTTCGCGGCGGCCGGCGAGGGGCGGGACCTCGACGAATGGAAATCCGCCAATCTGCGCGAGATGCGGCGCGACTGGCTGCACGCGACCGCTTTGCCCGCCGACCTCGTCGAAGCGCGCTCGCGCGCGGTCTCGGCGTGCGAGATGCGCTGGCGTACGGCACGCAAGGAGAACGACTTCGCGGGGCTCCTGCCGTCGATGAAGACGGTGCTGGACCTGACGCGCGAAGTGGCCGCCATCAAGGCCGCGAGGCTCGGCCGCTCGAAATA
The DNA here is from genome assembly GCA_044356395.1 of Tagaea sp. GTDB lineage: Bacteria > Pseudomonadota > Alphaproteobacteria > CACIAM-22H2 > CACIAM-22H2 > Tagaea. The sequence continues at coordinate 4,839 of JBIKWI010000105.1, forward strand.
CGACGCGCTCCTCGACGAGTACGAGCCGGGTGGCTCGTCCGACGAGATCGACGCCATCTTCGCCGACCTTGCCGCCTTCCTGCCCGGCTTCACGGCCGACGTGCTGGCGCGCCAGGCCAAGCAGCCCGCTGCCCTGCCGCTCGACGGCCCGTTCCCGGCGGCAGCACAGAAGAAGCTCGCCGAGGAGCTGATGGGATCGGTCGGTTTCGAGTTCGACCATGGCCGCCTCGACACCAGCCACCACCCGTTCTGCGGCGGCGTGCCCGACGACGTGCGCATCACGACGCGCTGGGACGAGAAGGACTTCGCCAAGGGCCTGATGGGCGTGCTGCACGAGACCGGCCACGCGATGTACGAGCGCGGCCTGCCGAAGGCCTGGCGCCACCAGCCGGTCGGCTTTGCGCGCGGCATGAGCGCCCACGAAAGCCAGTCGCTGCTGGTCGAGATGCAGGCCGCGCGCAGCCCGGAGTTCCTGTCGTATCTCGCCCCCAAGGCGGCCGCGGCGTTCGGCCGTTCGGGCGTGGCGTGGACGGGCGACAATTTCCGGCGGATCTACCACCGGGTTAAGCGCGGCCTCATCCGCGTGGATGCGGACGAGGTGACGTATCCGGCCCACGTGATCCTGCGCTATCGCCTCGAACGCGCGCTGATCGAAGACCGCATGCAGCTTGCCGACCTTCCGGCCGCGTGGAACGAGGGCATGCGCGAGCTTGTCGGCGTGGTGCCGCCCGACGACCGCGACGGCTGCCTGCAGGACATCCACTGGCCGGGCGGTGCGTGGGGCTATTTCCCGACCTACACGCTGGGCGCCATGACGGCCGCCCAGCTCTTCGATGCCGCGAAGCGTGCCGACGCCTCGATCCTGCCGGCGATCGCGCGCGGCGATTTCGCGCCGCTGATGGCGTGGCTGCGCAGACACGTCCACGGTCTGGGCTCGCTCGTGTCGACGCGCGAGATGCTGGTGCGCGCCACCGGCCGCCCGCTCGACGCCGCGATCTTCAAGGCGCATCTGAAGGCGCGATATCTCGACCCGTGATTCGTCGCCCCAGCCGTCATGCCCGGCGAATGCCGGGCATCCACGACTTTGGATGCGGCGAAGGAAGACGTGGCACCGGGCATCGCCCGGTGCGGGGCAAGCCCGGGCATGACGTTAATATATTGATGTAGAACAATTTTCTCGTGCCGTTGCACCGGCCGTCCGGGCGCACTAACGTCCGCCGCTCGACGGAAATTCAGGAGAAGCGGTTGCGCTATATCTCGACCCGCGGGACGGCCCCGGTCCTTGCCTTCGACGACGTGCTGCTCGCCGGCCTCGCGCGCGACGGCGGCCTCTATGTGCCCGAGCACTGGCCGCAATTCTCGCCCGCCGAGTGGCGCGCGCTCCGCGACCGGCCCTATTCCGACATCGCCTATGCCGTGATGCGCCCGTTCGTCGGCGGCACGATCGCCGACGCGGACCTGCTGCGCATCTGCCGCGAGACCTACGCGCAGGGCACGTTCGGCCATCCGGCCGTGGCCCCGCTCAAGCAGCTCGGCCCGGGGCTGTGGACGCTGGAGCTGTTCCACGGCCCGACGCTCGCCTTCAAGGATTTCGCCCTCCAGCTCGTCGGCCGGCTGTTCGACCACGTGCTGACGAAGCGGGGCACGCGCGTCACCGTGATCGGCGCCACGTCGGGCGACACGGGTTCTGCCGCCATCGCCGCGTGCCTCGACCGGGCGGCGGTCGATGTCGTGATGCTCCATCCGCATGGCCGCGTGTCGGACGTGCAGCGCCGGCAGATGACGACGGTGCTGGCCGCGAACATCCACAACGTGGCGCTCGACGGCACGTTCGACGACTGCCAGGACGCCGTGAAGGCGATGTTCAACGATCTCGCGTTCCGCGACGCGCACAACCTGTCGGCCGTCAACTCGATCAACTGGGCGCGCGTGGCCGCCCAGATCGCCTACTACGCGCACGCCGCCCTGTCGCTGGGCGCACCGGACCGCAAGGTCAGCTTCTGCGTGCCCACCGGCAATTTCGGCAACGTGCTTGCCGCCTATGCCGCCAAGCGCATGGGCCTGCCGGTCGACCGGCTGGTCGTGGCGACCAACCGCAACGACATCATGGCGCGCACGATCGCCAGCGGTCGCATGGCGCTGGAAACCGTGGCGCCGACCGTCTCGCCGTCGATGGACGTGCAGGTCTCGTCCAACTTCGAGCGCCTCGTGTTCGAACTTGCCGGCCGCGACGGGGTCACGACCGCGTCGATGATGGCCGAATTCCGGAAGTCCGGCCGGCTCGACTTTCCCCAGAACATGCATGCCGGTCTCGCCGCCGAGTTCGATTCCGGCGTGTGCGACGACGCGGCCACGCTCGCCGAGATCCGCGACACGTGGCGCGCCTGCGGCGAACTGGTCGACACGCACACGGCCGTCGCGTTGCACGTCGCGCGCAAGGCGATGCGCGAGGGCACGCCGCTGGTCGTCGCGTCCACCGCCCATCCGGCCAAGTTCCCCGACGCGGTCGAGAAGGCTTCGGGCGTGCGCCCGGCGCTGCCGCCGCACCTGGCCGACCTGCTGACGCGGCCCGAGCGCGTCACGCGTCTGCCCAACGACATCGCGAAACTGAAGGAATTCGTCGCCGCCGCGAGGCGCGCATGAGCGTGCGCATCGATACGCTGCAAGGCGGCCTGCGCGTGGCCTCCGACCGCATGGACCATGTCGAGACGGTCTCGATCGGCGTCTATGTCGGGGCCGGGACCCGCCACGAGCCGGCCGCCCTCAACGGCGTGGCCCACATGCTCGAGCACATGGCGTTCAAGGGCACGGCCCGGCGCGATGCCAAGGCGATCGCCGAGGAGATCGAGAACGTGGGCGCGTTCATGAACGCGCATACTGGCCGCGAGCAGACCGCCTATTACATCAAGTGCCTGAAGGAGGATTCCGACCTCGCGCTCGACATCCTCGCCGACATCTTCCTCAATTCGGTCTTCGATCCGGCCGAGTTCGAGCGCGAGCGCGGCGTGATCCTGCAGGAGCTCGGCCAGGTCGAGGACACGCCCGACGACGTGATCTTCGACCGTTTCCAGGAAACCGCATTCCCCGGCCAGGCCATCGGCCGGCCGGTGCTGGGCACGGCCGAGATCATCAAGAAGCTGCCGCGCGCGGCAGCACTTGAATGGCGCAAGGGCATCTACGCGCCCGGCAACGTCGTGATCGCGGCGTCGGGCAATCTCGATCCGGCACGGTTCCTCGCGCGCACCGGCGAACTGTTCGGCAAGTGGCAGGGGTCGGGAAGTGCAAGCGACGAGCCCGCACGCTATCTGGGCGGCGAGTTCCGCGACGACAGCGATCTCGAGCAGGCGCATCTGGTGCTGGGGTTCCCCGGCGTGGGCGTGCGCGATCCCGATTATTGGGCCGTCCAGGTCTTCGCCACGCTGCTGGGCGGCGGCATGTCCTCGCGCCTGTTCCAGGAGATCCGCGAGAAGCGCGGGCTTTGCTATTCGATCTCGTCGCACGCCTCGTCCTTCGCCGACGGCGGCGTGTTCGACGTCTACACCGGGACCGGCGAGCGCGAGATGGAAGAGCTGATCCCGGCACTCGTCTCGGAGCTGCGCGGCGCGCGTGCGTTGCCGCAGGCATCCGAAGTGCGCCGCGCCAAGGCGCAGATGCGCGCCGGATTGCTGATGTCGCTCGAAAGCACCAATGCGCGCATGGACGCGCTGGGCGCCAACCTGCTGATCTTCGGGCGCGACATCACGCCGGAGGAAGTGTCGGCCAAGGTCGAGGCGGTGACGGCCGAGGACATCGCGCGCGTGGCGACCCGGATCCTTTCCGGCAGGCCCACGCTTGCGGCGCTCGGGCCGCTGGCGAAGCTCGATCCGCTCGCCGACATCGCGGCGAAGATCGCGGCTTAGGCGTGCCCGGCCTGGCCGGACAGGAAGCTGACGGAAATGCCGGCCCGGCCCAAGGCGCGTTCCCAGATCGAGTCGAGTTCCGGATCGAAGACGAGGTCGTCGTCGGCAGGAACGGTGAGCCAGCCGTTGCGCTGGATCTCGCCCTCGAGCTGGCCGGCCGACCAGCCGGCGCAGCCGAGCGCCAGCAGCGACTTGCGCGGCCCCGATCCGGTCGCCAGCGCCTTCAGGATGTCGACCGTGGCGGTGAGGGCGATGCCCGGCAGCACGCGCATCGAGCCGTCATGCATGTAGTCGTCCGAATGCAGCACGAAGCCGCGCCCCGCCTCGACCGGGCCGCCGGCGCGCAGGCGGATCTGCTTCGTGCGCGGGCCGACGTCGATATTGAGCTGTTCGAGCAGGTCGGGGAACGTCAGCTGCTCGAACGGCTTGTTGATGACGAGGCCCATGGCGCCGTCCGGGTTGTGCGCGCACATGTAGATGACCGTGCGTTCGAAACGCTGGTCCGACATCGACGGCATGGCGACCAGCAGGTGGCCGGCGAAGAATGTCGGGATCTCGATGTGCGGGCGCGGCATGACTATATTACCCTAGCATGAAATCGACGCTTTTGCAGATGTGCCGTCTTGCCGTTTTATCGGCGTTCCTGAGTGCAATGCCCGCACTTGCCCAGGAATCGGCCTCCGGCTGGGTGCGCCATCCGGAAGTATCCATGCGCCTCGTTTCCGCGGCGACCGCGACGGGAAGTTCGCCCGTCGTGCGGCTCGGTCTGGAAATGGCGCTCAAGCCGGGCTGGAAAACCTACTGGCGCTCGCCCGGCGATGCGGGGCTTCCCGTCGAGATCGACTGGACCGGTTCGGCGAATCTCGGCGGCGCGAAGCTGCGCTATCCGGCACCCGAGCGCTTCACGCTGTTCGATCTCGAGACGTTCGGCTACGGCGGCACGGTCATCCTGCCGATCGACGCGACCCTTGCCGCGCCGGGCGCCGCCCTCGACGTGAAGGCCGGAATCGACGTGCTGGTGTGCGCCGACGTGTGCATCCCTTATCGCGCCGATCTGGCACTGGCGCTGCCGGCGGGTCCGGGCGCGCCGTCGGCGCACGCGCACGACATCGCGCGCTTCGATTCCGCCGTGCCGCCGGTCGACGCGACCGGGGTGGGGGCCAACGGCCTCGTCGTCGAGGGGGCCGATTTCCGCGGCGGCCCGAGTGCCGCGATCGTCGTGCGTGCGCGCGCCGAGCCGGCCTTCGCGGCACCGGACGTGTATGTCGAGGGGCCGGCGGGCTGGAGCTTTGCCAAGCCCGTCGTGCGCTATGCCGAAGGCGGGCGCGCGGCCACGCTGACCGTACCGGCCACCGGCGGGCCGGGGGCTGCTCCCTTGCGCGCCGGGGCGGACATCACGCTCACGCTGGTCGATGGCGCACGTGCGGTCGAGCGCGCGGTGGCGCTGGGCAACGCGCCGCCGGCCGCACCGCCGGCCGCCCTGCTGGCGATGCTGGCGGTGGCGCTGCTCGGCGGGCTGATCCTGAACCTGATGCCGTGCGTGCTGCCGGTGCTCGCGATGAAGCTTGCCAGCGTCGTCACGCTCGATGCCGCACGCGCACGCGACGTGCGCAGGGCATTCCTCGCCACGGCCGCCGGAATCGTTTCGGCGTTCCTGCTGCTGGCGCTCGCCCTTGTCGGTCTCAAGCTCGGCGGCGAGGCGGTGGGCTGGGGGCTGCAGTTCCAGCAGCCTTGGTTCCTTGCCGGGATGGCGCTGGTCGTCGTCGCGTTCGCGGCCAACCTGTGGGGCTGGTTCGAAGTGCCGCTGCCGGCACTGCTCTCGGACATCGGCGGCAGCCGCAAGCTCGCCGGCTCGTTCGCGACCGGCGTGTTCGCCACGCTGCTGGCGACACCGTGCTCGGCCCCCTTCGTGGGCACGGCGGTGGGCTTCGCTCTGGCGCAGGGCCCGTTGCAGATCCTCGCGATCTTCGCGGCCCTCGGCGTGGGCCTGGCCGCTCCCTATCTGGCCGTCGCCGCGTTTCCGGGGGCCGCGCGCCTGCTGCCGCGTCCCGGCCCGTGGATCGGGATCTTGCGCAAGCTGCTGGGGCTGGCCTTGGCGGGCACGGCGGCGTGGCTCGTGTGGGTGCTGGCGGGCCAGCTCGGCGTCGTCGCCGCCGGCACGCTGGCGGCCGCCCTTGCGGTGCTGGCCGGCGGGCTGTTCGCGCTTCGCAAGTCGCAGGCGCCGCGCGGGCGCGTGGCCCTCGTCGCGAGCGTGCTGCTGCTCGCCCTGTTCCTGCCGCCGAAGCTGGGCTACGTGCCGGAACGCACGGCCGAGATTTCGGCCATCGCGTGGCAGCGCTTCGAGCGCGGCGCCGTCGACGCGGCGGTGGCCGAGGGCAAGACCGTGTTCGTCGACGTGACGGCCGACTGGTGCGTGACCTGCCAGGTCAACAAGCGGCTGGTTCTGTCGCGCGGGGAGATCGTGGCGAAGCTCTCGTCGGACGGCGTCGTGGCCCTGCGCGCCGACTGGACGCGCCCCGACCCCCGCATCGCCGCCTATCTGGCCGAGTTCGGCCGCTACGGCATCCCGTTCAACGCGGTCTACGGGCCGGGCGAGCCCGGCGGCCTCGCCTTGCCCGAACTGCTGTCCGCCGAGGCCGTTCTCGGCGCATTGGGGCAGGCCGCCGGCCGCTGACCGGGCCGCGGTTGCATTCGCCCCCCGGCCGCTCTAAATCCTTGTCCCGAACTCCCCCACCAATAGCCCTTCCGGGCAAGAGGATATCCCCATGACGATCCAGGCAGGCGACAAGGTCCCGTCCGTGAAGCTCAAGACGATGACCAAGGACGGCATCAAGGACCTGACGACCGACGAAATCTTCAAGGGCAAGAAGGTCGCGATCTTCGGCCTGCCGGGCGCCTTCACGCCGACCTGCTCGGCCAAGCACCTGCCGGGCTTCGTCCAGCATTTCGACGCGCTCAAGGCCAAGGGCGTGGACACCGTCGCGTGCGTGTCGGTCAACGACGCGTTCGTGATGGACGCGTGGGGCAAGGCGCAGAACGTGGGCGACAAGGTGCTGATGCTCGCCGACGGCAACGCCGACCTCACCAAGGCGCTCGGCATCGAGATGGACGGCACGGGCTACGGCATGGGCCTGCGCATGAAGCGCTTCTCGATGTACGTCGTCGACGGCACGGTCAAGAGCTTCAATCTCGAGAAGCCCGGCGCCTTCGAGGTCTCGAACGCCGAAACGATGCTCGCCCAGGTCTGAGGGCTTCGCGAGAAAGACGACAGAG
>JBIKWI010000277.1:0-3414 GCA_044356395.1 Tagaea sp.
CCTGCCCGCAGGCACATCGATGTGGGTCGATTCGAAAGGTCCCGGCAAGCCCGTCCCGTTCTTCGACCTTTGTGCGGCACTCGCGTCGCCCGCCTCGCCCGCACCGAGCCTGCGCGATGCCGTACGCAACACGGTCGCGCACCACATGATCGCCGACGTGCCGGTCGGCGTGTTCCTGTCGGCCGGCATCGATTCGACCGTGCTGGCGGGCATTGCGGCGGAGAACGACGCGGCCCGCCTCGATACCGTCACGTTGGGCTTCGACGCCTATCGCGGGACGGCGAACGACGAGACGAAGCTTGCCGAGGCCTTTGCGCGCGCGCGCGGAACGCGCCAGCACACGCAATGGATCGGCCAGGCCGAGTTCGCCGCCGAACGGGAGGCGCTGTTCGCCGCGATGGACCAGCCGACGGTCGACGGCATCAACACCTATTTCGTCGCGCGCGCGGCAAGGCGCGCCGGCCTCAAGGTGGCGCTGTCCGGTCTTGGCGGCGACGAGATCTTCGCAGGCTATCCCGGCTTCGCGCAGATCCCGGCCCTCGTGCGGCGCACCGCACCGTTCGCGTTCCTCGGGCCCGTTTTCCGCGCGGCTACGCAAGGCTGGATCGGCGGTTTCACGTCGCCCAAGTATGCGGGGCTGCTCGAGTACGGATCGACATTTCCCGGCGCCTATCTTCTGCGCCGCGCGTTGCACATGCCGTGGGAGATCGCCGATCTGCTGCCGCGCGCGATGGCCGAGGAAGGGCTTGCCGCACTCGGCTATCCCGACACGCTCGACCGCGGCCTTGCCGCCGTGCCGGGCGATCGGCTCAAGGTCTCGGCGCTCGAGATCGCCAACTACATGCGCGACCGGTTGCTGCGCGACGGCGACTGGGCAGGCATGGCCCATTCGATCGAGATCCGCGTCCCGTTCGTCGATACGGTATTCCTCGCGAACGCGCTGGCGTCTTTGGGCGAACCGGGCAAGCGCGCGCTTGCCGCGACCCCGGTTCCGCCGTTGCCGCCCGAACTTGTCGACCGGCCGAAGACCGGCTTCGTGGTCCCGGTACGCGAATGGCTGATGGGCGAGGCGCATCCGGACGCCGGCCTGCGCGGCCTGCGCGGCTGGTCCCGCCAGGTCTATCGCGCCTTCACGGACGCGTGAGAGCCGGCATGGACAAGCTCCGCCTCGCCTATCTCGTCACGCATCCGATCCCCTATCAGGCGCCGCTTCTGCGCATGGTGGCGGCGCAGCCCGACATCGAGTTCAAGGCGTTCTTCGGCACCGACTTCACGACGCGGCCCTTCGTCGCCGGCGATTTCGGCCAGCAGATCGTCTGGGACGTGCCGCTCGTCGAGGGCTACGCGCATCGCACGCTCGATCGCCTCGACCCGCAGCCGCCCGCGGGCATCCTCGAGCCGCTCACGCTCTGGCGGCCCCTCTCGACCGGCTTCGCGCGCGCACTGGACGAAGGACGCTTTGATGCGCTGTGGATCCACGGCTACGCGCATTTCAGTCACTGGGCCGCGATCCTGTCGGCGAAGAAGCGCGGCATCAAGGTGATGATCCGCGACGAGGCGACGCCGATCTCGGCCGTGCGCTCGCCCGCCAAGCGTTTCGCCAAGCGCGCGTTCTTCGAAGCGCTGAAGCTCGGCGTGGACGCCTATCTCGCGATCGGCAAGCTCAACCGGCAGTACTATCTCGACTACGGCGTTCCGGAGTCGCGGATCTTCCATGTGCCCTATGCGGTCGACAACGACCGTTTCGCCGACCAGGCGCGCGCGGCATCCGCCCGGCGCGACGCGTTCAAGCGCGAGCTGGGCATAGCGCCGGGCCGGCCGGTGGTGCTGTTCTGCGCCAAGCTCATCGAGCGCAAGCGGCCTGGCCTGCTGCTCGACGCCTTCGCGCGCATCCACCGCGATCCGGCGATACGCGATCCGGTCCTCGTCTTCGTCGGCGATGGTCCGCAGCGCGGCGAACTGGAGGCGGCAGCTGCCAAGTTGGGCCCCGACGCCGTGCGCTTCCTCGGCTTCAAGAAGCAGAACGAGCTGCCGCCCTGCTACGACCTTGCCGACGCGTTCGTGCTGCCTTCCGGGCAGGAGGCCTGGGGCCTCGTCGTCAACGAGGTGATGTGCGCGGGAAAAGCCGTTATCTGCTCGGACAGCATCGGGGCCGCCCCCGACCTTGCGCGGCCGGGCGAGAACGGCGCCATTTTCCGCACCGACGATGTCGACGATCTTGCGCGTGCGCTGGCCGACGTGCTGCGCGACGGGAACCGGCTCGCCGCGATGGGCAGGCGTTCCGCCGAGATCGTCGATACATGGAGCTACCGCGAGGACGTGGCGGGCCTGCGGGCAGCACTTGCCGCCGTGTGTCCGGGGCGGATCGCGCCATGAAGGACATGTCGGTCTCCTTCATGACGACGATCCTGATCCAGATCGTCAACATCCTGACCGGCCTGCTCGCTGCCCGCCTGCTGCTGCCCGAGGGGCGGGGCGAGCTTGCCGAGATCATGCTGTGGCCCGGCCTGCTGATCGAGTTCGGCATCCTCGCGATGTCGGACGCGCTGATGTACCGGGCGGCGACGCGCGCGGCGGGCCCGAAGGTCCTGTTCGCGACCGTGATGTGGATCGGGGCTTTCCTGGCGGTCGCGCTCGTCGCCGTCGGCTACATCGTGCTGCCCTACGCGATCGCCCACGATTCCCAGACCGTGCGGTCCGTCGAGTTCTGGTATCTGGCCGCCTTCGTGCCGGTCTACCTGCTGTCGCTGTTCGTCGCGACGATGTTCCAGGGCCATCTCGACATCCTCGCCTGGAACGTCGTCCGCGCCCTCGTCGGGTTCGGCTATCTCGGATTCATCGCGATCTTCTGGTTCGCCGACAAGGCGAATGTCGAGGGCTTCGCCATCGCCCACATCGCGGGCAACGCCGTTTCGGCGCTGGTCGGCCTCGCGTGGCTGGCGCGCCGCGGATGGGTCGGCTGGCGGCCGGATTTCGCCGTCGCGCGCGGACTTGTCGCCTACGGCGCGCGCGTGCATGTCGGCGAGATGGTCAACAGCCTTCGACAGCGCGTCGACCAGATGGCGGTATCGCTGTTCCTGACATCGGCGGACATGGGCCTCTATGTCGTGGCGCTGACCGTCGCCAACGGGCCGATGATCCTCGTCAACACGATCGCGGGCGTGGCCTTCCCGAAGATCAGCCAGGCGCCCGACAAATCCGAGAAGCTCCGCATCTTCGGCCTCTATCTGCGCCTCGCGATGGCGATGTCGATCGCCAGCGCGATCGGCCTCGCGGTTCTCGCCGAGTACCTCGTCCCGCTGATCTTCGGCCGCCTGTTCGACGACAGCGCCACGCTGTGCCAGATCATGCTGATCGGCCTTCCGTTCTTCGCAGCCAAGCTGATGTTCATCCAGGCGCTCAATGCCTTCGACC
>JBIKWI010000106.1:0-11944 GCA_044356395.1 Tagaea sp.
CACGCAGTGGGTGCTGTATCTGGCGCAGAACACGCTGCTGCTGGCGCTCGTGGTGACGGCCATCGCCGGCATCGTGCTGGGCATGGGCATGCCGACCACGCCGGCCTACATCATCATGGTCTCGCTGCTGGTGCCCGCGTTGATGAAGCTCGGCGTCATCGAGCCGGCCGCGCACATGTTCGCGTTCTACTTCGCGATCCTGTCGGCGATCACGCCGCCGGTGGCGCTGGCCGTGTTCGCGGCGGCGAGCCTGGCCAAGGCCGACCTGTGGGCATCGGGCTGGGCCGCGGTCAAGGTCGGGGCCGCCGGCTTCATCGTGCCGTTCATGTTCGTCTACCAGCCGGCGATCCTGCTGATCGGCGACTGGCAGACGATCGCGTACGCGATCTTCACGTCGTCGTGCGGCATCCTCTTGCTGGCGGCGGGCCTGCACGGCTATCTGCTGCGGCGCGCGACGAATGTCGAGCGCGCGCTGCTGGTCGCGGCGGCCTTCGCGCTGGTCTATCCCGATGCCGTGGCGGACGCGGTCGGCTTCGGTCTCGCCGCGCTCGTCGTGGCGATGCACAAGCTCATGCCCGCCCCGCAGGCGACCTCGAGCTAGAAGTCGGTCTTCGCCCCCGGCAAGGCCGCAAGACCCGCCTTCGCGACTTCGAGATCCTGGTCGCCCGTGCCCGAGCCCACGCCGATGCCGCCGATCGTGTGGCCGTCGACGACGATGGGCGTGCCACCCTTGACGTTGAGGAGCTTGCCCTGCGTGGCGATCGCCAGGCGGATGTCGAGCCCCTCGGCCATGCCGCCGGTCGCCGCACGGCTGGACGCCGCCGTCATCGCCTTGCGGGTAGCGCTATCAGTCGAAAGGATCTTGGCGCCGTCCATACGCGCGAAAGCGAGCAGGTTCGTTCCGTCGTCGACGATGGCGATGCATTGCGGGACGCCAATCGCCTTGGCCTTGGCGACGGCCGCTTCGAGCATCTTTCGGGCACCTTCATAGGTCAGTTTCAGCGCAGGCAGCGTGTCGGTCATCGTGATTCCGTCCGTTTTGCGGGAAAGGACCGGGAGAATGCCAAGAAAGCGGCCTGCGGCGCCAGCTTCGCAGGATTAACCATATCCGTGCTTTTTCGGGGAATGCCCGTCATGCGGTTGCCGAGCGTTGCCCGGCGCGACTACGTGTCGATCGAGCCCGCGTCGCTGCACATCGTTTAGGCGCCGTCCGGACGCGCTTCAGTCCGCTTCGATCGTGACGAGGCCCTGCGGCGACAGCGAGACCTTGCTGACGATGCCGTTCTTTGTGGCAGTCGCATGCCAAAAACTGTCGCAGCCCTTCTTCAGCCCGTGGATCAGCCGGAACTCCGCCGCCTCGAGCTTCTTTGTCGCGGTTTCGGCTGTCGAAGCGTCGACCTTGGTTCCGGCATCGCAGGCCGCATGGGCGGGATCGGGCACGCCGGCCAGCATGGCCAGGGCAAGTGCTGTCGAAAGGAGGGTTCCGATTGTCATGGCGATTTCTCCGGGGGCGGTTCCATTGCGGACGCAACGCTACCAAGCCCGGATCGTCGGATTGCAGGGTCGGAAACTACCCAGCAGACCCCATAAAAGAAAAAGGCCGCGCCCGAAGGCAGCGGCCCGAAGTTGGGGAGAAACCTGTCCACCAGGGCGAAACGCCCCGCGCGACATGGCTTATCCAAAGCAGGTTTCGTGCCAGATCAGGCCGGACGGACCCAGATGGCGGTGTCGTGGAACACCGCACCGCCGGCGGGAAAGCCCGGATCGGCGGAGACCAGCACGTTGATGCCGATCCCTTCCTCGAAGGCGCCGTTGGGCCAGATGCTCTCGACCACGACGGTGCCGCGCAGCAGCCCGTCGAAGCCCTTTGCCCGGATCACGAGCGAGCCGCGTTCGTTGCCGAGGCGCAGGCGCATGCCGTTGGCAGCGCCGATGGCGGCGAGATCGTCGGGATGCATCATCGCGGCCGGCCCCACCTCGCGCGCGATCGAGCCGGGCGTCTCGGTGAAGGTCGAATTGAGGTAGCTGCGTGCCGGTGCGGCGACCAGCCGGAAAGGCCTGTCTGGCGTGGCGGCGTCGAAGTTCGTCATCTGCGTGGGCAGGGCCGGCATGCCCTGCCAGGCCACGCCGATCTTCGACCAGTCGGCCTTGAAGTGCCAGCGACGGTCTTCGTGGCCGAACCCGTCGAGGAAATGCGCCTTCTCGAACGGCAGCGCCCGGTCGTGCCAGCGTCCGGCATGCACTTCGTCGGCCGACGGATAGCCCGAGGCCTTCAGCGTCCAGTCGATGATCTCCCACTCGGTCATGCCGAAGCCGGGGTGCGTGGCGCCCAGACGCTTCGCGAGATCGCAGATCACGGCATGGTTGGGCCGGCATTCGCCCAGCGGCTCGACGACCTTCTTGGTGACCTGGAGATAGGTGTGGCCGCCCGCCTGATAGATGTCGTCGTGCTCGAGGAACGTCGTCGCCGGCAGGACGATGTCGGCCATCCGAGCGGTGTCGGTCAGGAACTGCTCGTGCACGCACACGAACAGATCGTCGCGTGCGAAGCCGGCGCGCACCTTGGCAAGCTCGGGGGCCACGTTCATCGGGTTGGTGTTCTGGATGAACAGGGCGTTGACCGGCGGTCCGTCGCCGAGGTCGCGCCGGTCGCCGGTCAGGATCGGCCCGATGCGGCTCTGGTCGAGCCGGCGCACGCGCGCGTCCATCACGTCCGACCCCTCGATCATCGTCTTGTCGAGACCGTAGATCGCCGACTGCGCGTAGAGCGCGCCGCCGCCTTCGTGCTGCCAGGCGCCCGTGATCGCGGCCAGCGACGCGGCCGCGTGCATCGACGATGCACCGTTGCGATGGCGCGCGAAACCGTAGCCCAGCCGCAGATAGCTGCGTTTCGTCGAACCGTAGAGTCGGGCGAATTCGCGGATCGTCGCGGCCGGCACGCCGCAGACCGCTTCGGCCCATTCGGGTGTCTTGTCGGCCACGTGTGCTTCGAGTTCGTCGGCGCCGGCCGCATACTTCGCCATGTAGGCGCGGTCGGCGAAGCCCTCGGCAAACAGCACGTGCATGACCCCCAGCGCCAGTGCCGCGTCCGTGCCCGGCTTCAGCATCAGATGGAGGTCGGCCTGCTCGGCCGTCGGCGTGCGGTAGGGATCGACGACCACGAGCTTCGCCCCGCGCGATTTCCGGGCGCGCGCGATGTGCGTCATCACGTTGACCTGCGTGGACACGGGATTGCCGCCCCAGACGACGACAAGGTCGCTGTGCGCGATCTCGCGCGCGTCGGTGCCGCGCTTGGCGCCGGCACCGGCAAGCCAGCCCGCGTCGGCCAGCGTGATGCAGATCGTCGAGTACTGGCGCGACCAGCCCATCGCGTGGCGCAGCCGCTCGATCCCGTCGCGCTGCACCAGCCCCATCGTGCCGGCATAGAAATAGGGCCACACCGCCTCGGCGCCGTCCCTGGCGGCGACCTGCTTCAGCCTGTGGGCGACCTCGTCGAGCGCTTCGTCCCACGAAATCGGGGCAAAGCCGTCGCGTCCGCATCCCTTGGGGCCGACGCGGCGCAAGGGCCGCGTCAGGCGGTCGGGATGGTGCTGGCGCTCGGCATAGCGGGCGACCTTCGCGCACACCACGCCGGCCGTGTAATCGTTGTCGCGCGCGCCCCGGACCTTGCCGATCCGGTGCGCGTCCAGCCGCTCGACCTCCAGCGCGCAGACGCTCGGACAGTCGTGCGGGCAGGTCGAACTGCGCCAGTCGGGCAAAACGGTGCTTGAATCGGGCATGCCCGGACGGTACGGGAACGGGGCCGGGCGAGGCAAGCCCTCGGCCGGTACCCAGAATGTCTGCCGACAACGTCGAGGTCCGTCCCCAAATGTCCGAGTCCTGGATCGTCAGCCTGTCCGCCCGCGAGATCGCCGCGCGCGTGAAGTCCCGCGAGATCACCGCAACGCAGGTGCTGGAAGCGCATCTCGCGCGCATCGCCGCGGAGAACCCGAAGGTCAACGCGATCTGCACGCTGGCCGAGGACAAGGCGCGCGGCTGGGCGGCGGAACTGGACGCGAAGGTCGCGGCCGGCGGCGATCCCGGCCTGCTGGCCGGCGTGCCCGTCGGCATCAAGGACGTGCACGCGACGGCGGGCATCCTCACCACCTTCGGCTCGACCACGATGGCCGACAACGTGCCGACCGAGGATGCGGCCGTCGTCGCGCGCATCAAGGCCGCCGGCGGGATCGTCGTCGGCAAGACCAACACGCCGGAATTCGCGGCCGGGGCCAACACCTACAACGACGTGTTCGGCGCCACGCGCAATCCGTGGGACCTGCGCATGTCCGCCTCCGGCTCGTCCGGCGGTGCCGCCGCCGCCCTTGCTTCGCGCATGGTCGGGCTTGCCGACGGATCGGACCTTGGCGGCAGCCTGCGCACGCCGGCTTCGTTCTGCGGCGTGGTCGGCCTGCGCCCCACGCCGGGCCTGGTGCCGATCCATTCGCCGCAGAAGCCGTTCGACGCCCTAGCCGTCGCGGGCCCCATGGCGCGCGACGTGGAAGACTGCGCGCTGTTCCTTGCGGCCATCGCGGGGCCCAGCCCCCTCGACCCGCGCGGCTTTTCCATCGCCGGGCGCGATTTCGTCGCGGCGGCGAACGCGCCGCTGGCGGGCCTGCGTATCGCCTACGTGTCCGACATCGCGAAGATCGGCGTGGAAAGCGAGATCGACACGATCTGCCGGGCCGCCACCTACCAGCTCGGCACGTGGGGGGCGACGGTCGAGGAGATCGGCCTCGATCTGTCCTTCGCGCGCGAGGCGTTCCTCCAGCTTCGCGGACAGTGGATGGTGCAGTCGCATCTGGAGCGCCTGCATCTGGTCGACCGCTTCAATCCCAATCTTTCGGGCAACATCCGCCGCGGGCTGGCACAGGGGCCGATCGACATCGCCAAGGGCGAGCATGCGCGCGCCACGCTCGTGCGGCGCTGGGCGGAGATCTTCGAGACGTACGATGCCGTGTGCTGCCCGTGCGCGCCGGTCTCGCCGTTCCCGGTCGAGCAGAACTATCCCGAGACGATCGACGGCAAGAAGATGTCGAGCTACATCGACTGGGTGGCGCCGACGTTCCTCGTCACGATGGCGGCACTTCCGGCGATCTCGGTGCCGTGCGGCCTGACGGCGGCGAAACTGCCCGTCGGCCTGCAGATCGTGGCCCCGCGCCACGGCGAGGAAACGACGCTGGCACTGGCGCGCGGGGTGGAACGCATGCGTCCGATCGGTATTGCGCCGTCACACGGCGGCTGAACGGCCGAGCACCCAGCGCGCATAGAGGATCTGTACGGCGAACGGCACGGCGATCGCGAGCCCGGCGCTTGCGTCGAGCCACAGCGCCGCACTGCCCTGGAATGCGGCCATCGCGGCAAGGAAGGCCGCGACCTTGCCGTGCGCGAACCCGGCCTGGTTGAGACGCTGGTAGAGATGCGTGCGATGGGCGGCGAACACGTTCTCGCCTGCCATCAGCCGGCGCACCGCCGTGACGATCGTGTCGAACAGGAAATGCATCAGCACGAGGGGGACGAGCCAGACGAGCTTGCCGTCGGCCGTGGCGCCGGCCGCGAACACGCCGAGTCCGGCGAAGGCGAAGCCCAGAAACTGCGAGCCGACATCGCCCATGAAGACGCGCGCGGGCGGCAGGTTCAGCGCCAGGAACCCCGCGCACGCGGCCGCCAGCACGAAGGCGAGTGCTGCCAGCAAGTCGGCCCCCGCCAGCAGCAGGGCAAGGCCCAGGAAGATCGCCGCGACGACGCCGGTGGCGCCGGCAAGCGCGTCCAGCCCGTCCATGAAGTTGTAGGCGTTGGTGAGACCCACGAACCACAGGAAGGTGAGGGCGGGGCCGAATGCGCCGAGTTCGATGGTTCCGTAGCCGGGTACGTAAAGACGTTCGATGATCGCCCCGCCGCCGATGGCGACGAACGCGGCCAGGAACTGCGCGCCGAACTTGATCGAGGCCCCCTGCGGGCGCGCGTCGTCGGCAAGGCCCGCAAGGGCCGCAATCGTCGCACCGGCCGCCACGGCGGCGGCGGCCGGCATGTCGGCCGCCAGAAGCCAGCCGCCGGCAAGCGTGCCGAGGACGAGGCCGATGCCGCCGCCGCGCGGCGTGGGCGTCTTGTGCGACGAGCGCGCGTTCGGGCGATCGACGAGAATCCGCGCGCGCGCCATCGCGAAGGCGCCGGCGAAACCGGCCAGCAGGGCCAGCGCCAGGGCAGGCAGGAGGGAGTCGGGACCCATCTTCCCTTGCTAGCCCGCCGGGACCGCCCTTATCAACCCGCTTGCGCCGCGCCGGGGCGAATGCCTAATCTTTGGGCGATCCATCCGGAATTCGACGAAACGTCAAAGGGTTACCGTCAGCATCCGGCTGGAATGGGCGTTGCATCGATCCGGGCGCGGCACAGGGAAGGCGAGAGAGCGATGAACAAGGACCACATGATCGTCTACGGCACCCCGGTCGCGACCGTGGTCGGCATGTTCGTGTTCTGGGAGATCGCGTGCGCCGCCTTCAACATCCCGGTCTTCATCCTGCCGCGCCCGAGCGTGATCTACGACACGCTGATCCAGCGCTGGGGGCCGATCTGGCACAACGCGCTGTTCACGCTGGCGACCACGCTCGGCGGCTTCGCGATCGCCGTCGTCGTCGGCCTGTTCACGGGCCTCGCCATCGGCGCCTCGCGCGTCGTCTATGCCGGGCTCTATCCCGTGCTGATCGGCTTCAACTCGATCCCGAAGGTCGCTGTCGTCCCCGTCCTCGTCATCTGGTTCGGCATCGGGGCGGTTCCGGCGGTCCTCACCGCGTTCATGATCGCGTTCCTGCCCATCGCCGTGAACGTCGCCACCGGCCTTGCCACGATCGAACCGGAGATGCGCGACGTCTTGCGCTCGCTGGGCGCGCGCAAGACGCAGATCCTGTGGAAGGTCGGCATCCCGCGCTCGCTGCCCTATTTCTTCGCCTCGCTGAAGGTCGCCATCACGCTCGCGTTCGTGGGCTCGGTCGTGGCCGAGACGGTCGCGTCGAACGAGGGCATCGGCTACCTGATGATCGCGGCCTCCTCGCGCTTCGACGTTCCGCTGGTCTTTGCCGGCCTGCTCGTCATCGCGGTGATGGGCGTCATCATGTACGCCATCACGGTCGCGATGGAGCAGCACTTCACCGGCTGGGCGACGCGCGGGCAGGAAGGCAACGGGTAACGCTTGCGCGCCGGGCGGGATTCGTCGTAACGCCACCTTTCCGTTTCCTTCGAAAGGTGGCTCCGTCATGTCGATCAAGTACATCAATCCCGGCCCGCGCATGAGTGCGGGCACCGTCCACGGCTCGACCGTCTATCTCGCGGGCCAGGTCGCCGACGATCCGGTGCCCGACGCCAGGAAGCAGACGGCCCAGATCCTCGCCAAGATCGACGAGCTGCTCAAGCAGGCGGGAACCGACAAGTCGAAGATCCTGTCGGCGAATATATGGCTTTCCGACATCCGCTACTTCCCCGACATGAACGCGATCTGGGACGCGTGGGTCGCCCCGGGTCACACGCCGGCGCGCGCCACCGTCGAAGCCAAGCTCGCCGGCCCGCAGTTCTGGGTCGAGATCATGGTCGTCGCCGCGATCTGAGAACGCAGGCCGAGCAGCTGGGCCGCGGTCGCGATGGCGATCGCGTGCGGATGCTTGTCGGCAATGCCTGGGATGCCGACCGGGCACACGAGTGCCCCGGTCGGCACGCCCTTGGCCGCAAGGCGCGCTTCGAAGCGCGCACGCTTGCTGGCCGAACCGATCAACCCGACATAGGCAAGATCGCCGCGCCGCAAGAGCCGCTCGACGAGGACGAGGTCGAGATCGTGGCTGTGCGTCATCACGAGTGCCATGGCGCCCGGCGGCACGTCGCGCACGCAGTCTTCCGGGAATGGCTCGACATGCTTCGTCGCGTTCGCCGGCAGGGCGGGCGGGAATTCGCCTTCGCGCGCATCGACAAGCGCCACCTTCGCCGGCAGCCCGGCAAGATGGTGGACGAGCGCGCGGCCGACATGGCCCGCGCCGAAGATCCACACGTTCCATGCGGCCGCGACGAACGGCTCGACAAGCAGCGAGACCGTTCCGCCGCAGCATTGGCCAAGCGCCGGCCCCAGCGCGAATTTCTCGATCCGCGGCGCGCTTGCACCGGTTTCGAGCATCGCGCGTGCGATCTCGATGGCCTTCATTTCCAGATGCCCGCCGCCGACCGAACCGGTCTGGCCCGTCGCCGCGACGACCATCTTGGTGCCGCCTTCGCGCGGACCCGAGCCTTCGACCGCCACGACGGTGACGAGCGCGCAGGATTCGCCGGCGTCGCGGTGGCGCTGCAAGGCGGCCAGCCAGTCGTCCGACGCGACGGGATGCAGCACGGTCATCGCGCGGCCTCGATCGCCATCAGCACGCGCTCGGGCGTGGCGGGTGCATCGAGATGCGCCTTGGGAGCGGCGGCACTCGCCGCGTCCTGCAGGGCGAGGAACACCGTCGTCGCCAGCATCAGCGGCGGCTCGCCGACCGCCTTGGAGCGGTGGACCGTCTCCTCGCGGTTCATGCCGCCTTCCCACAGGCGCGTGCGGAAGGCGCGCGGCAGGTCGCGCGCGACGGGGATCTTGTAGGTGGACGGGGCATGCGTGCGCAGCCGCCCCTGCGCGTCGAAGACGATCTCCTCGGTCGTCAGCCAGCCCATGCCCTGGATGAAGCCGCCCTCGATCTGGCCGATATCGATGGCCGGATTGAGCGACCGGCCGGCATCGTGC
This sequence comes from Tagaea sp., assembly GCA_044356395.1. GTDB lineage: Bacteria > Pseudomonadota > Alphaproteobacteria > CACIAM-22H2 > CACIAM-22H2 > Tagaea. The sequence continues at coordinate 8,786 of JBIKWI010000106.1, forward strand.
AGCAGCTCGGCGCGGTCGATGGCGTATTCGCCGGTCAGCGTGTCGATCGTCGCTTCGACATAGGCCGCCCCGTAGGCAAAATAGTAATAGGGGCGGCCCTTGGCCGTCGCGCGGTCGAAATGGATCTTGGGCGTCCGGTAGAAGCCGGTCGCCGAAAGCTGGATGCGCGCGTTGTAGGCAAACTGCACGGCCTCGCGGAACGTGATGCGCGTGTCGCCCGCGATCACGTGGCCGGCCTCGAAGCGCACGTCGCTCTCGCTGACGCGATGCTGGCCCGCCAGGAACCCCGCGATGCGCGCCTTGATCGCCTGTGCCGCGCGCTGCGCCGCCTTGCCGTTGAGATCGGAGCCGGCCGACGCGGCCGTGGCCGACGTGTTGGGCACCTTCGACGTGTTCGTGGCCGCGATGCGCACGCTTTCGAGCGGCACCGCGAACTCGTCGGCGACGACCTGGCAGATCTTCGTGTGCAGGCCCTGGCCCATCTCTGTGCCGGCATGGTTGAGTGCGATCGACCCGTCGGTATAGACGTGGACGAGCGCACCCGCCTGGTTGAACTGCAGGGCCGTGAACGACACGCCGAACATCACGGGCGACAGCGCGATCCCCTTTTTCAGGATCGGGCTCGCCGCGTTGAACGCGTCGACCGCCTGCCGGCGTGCGGCATAGCCGACGTCGCCCGAAAGTTCCGCGACGATCCGGTCGGCGACGAAATCCTCGATGCGCTGGCCGTAATGCGTGACGTCGCGCGGAGCGCCCCCGAAGAAGTTCAGCCGGCGCACGTCCAGCGGATCGCGGCCCAATTCGCGCGCCACGCGGTCGACGACATGTTCGGCCGCCAGCACGCCCTGCGGCCCGCCGAAGCCGCGGAACGCGGTGTTGGACTGCGTGTGCGTCTTGCAGGCATGGCCCGTCGCGCGCACATGCGGCACGTAGTAGCAGTTGGTCGTGTGGAACAGCGCCCGGTCGACGATGGAGGTCGAGAGATCGGCCACGTGCCCGGCGCGCGCGGCGAACACGATGTCGAGGGCGAGCAGGCGGCCCTGCCCGTCGAAGCCCACGTCGTAGCGCACGAGGAAATCGTGGCGCTTGCCGGTGATCATGAAATCGTCGTCGCGGTCGAGCCGGTACTTGACCGCGCGCCCGGCCTTGCGCGCGAGGACGGCGGCGATGCACGCGATGATCGCCGGCTGCGTTTCCTTGCCGCCGAATCCGCCGCCCATGCGGCGCACCTCGCAGGTGACCGCACTTGCCGGCAGATCCAGCGCGCGGGCCACCATCTTCTGCACTTCGGTCGGATGCTGGGTGGACGACCACACGGTCATCTCGTCCGCTTCCTGCGGCACGGCCAGCGCGATCTGCCCTTCGAGATAGAAATGGTCCTGCGCCCCGTTGCGGAATTCGCCCTTGAGCCGGTGCGGGGCTGCTTCCAGGGCCGCCGGCGCATCGCCCTGCTGCATCACATAGGACTTGGCGACGAAGGACTGCTTCTCCAGTGCCTCCTCGATCGTCAGGATCGCCGGCAGGTCCTCGTAGACGATCTTGACGAGCTTTCCCGCCGCACGTGCCGCCTTGATGGACGTGGCGGCGATGGCGACGACCGGCTGGCCGATATATTCGACGATGCCGTCGGCAAGGAACGGCTCGCCCTTGTAGATCGGCCCCACGTCATTGCGTCCCGGCACGTCGGCCGCCGCGATGACGGCGTGCACGCCGGGTGCCGCGCGCGCGGCCGAAAGATCGACTGACACGATGCGCGCATGCGCCTTCGGGCTCGGCACGCACCAGGCGTGCAGCGTGCCTTCGGGACAGGGCAGATCGTCGATATAGAGCGCTTCGCCGGCGACATGCTTGGCGGCGCTGTCGTGCGCGACGGATTTGCCGATGTTCGCGGACGTCTCAGCCATACGACACTGCCCGCACGGCGATGCCGCTGCCCGTGCTCTCGTGCCAGAAGCGCAAGACCAGATTCTCCGCCACCTTCGCGCGGTAGGCCGCCGATGCGCGCATGTCGCCGATGGGTGCGAAATCGGTCGAAAGCGCCTTCGCCGCCGCTTGCGCGGTCGCAAGCGTCCAGGGCTGGCCGGCCAGAGCGGCCTCGCAAGCTGCCGCGCGCTTCGGGATCGCCGCCATGCCGCCGAAGGCGGCGCGCGCTTCCACGATCCTGTCGCCGTCGAGCGTGAGCGCGAACACCGCACTCACCGCCGAGATGTCGTCGTCGAGCCGCTTGGAAACCTTGTAGGCCGCGAGCTTCAGGCCCGGGGCGGGCAGGGGGATGCGGATCTTCGCGACGATCTCGCCCGTGGCAAGCGCTGTCTTGCGATAGTCGAGAAAGAAATCGGCGAGCTTCAGCCGGCGCGATCCGTCGGGCCCGGCAAGCTCGATATCGGCATCGAGTGCCATGAAGACGGGCGGCGAATCGCCGATGGGCGAGGCGTTGGCGATGTTGCCGCCGACCGTGCCGGCATTGCGCACCGGCGGGCCGGCGAAGCGCGCGAACAGTTCGTCGAGGGCGGGCCACGTCGCGACGAGCGGGCCGGTCGCCTCGCTCCACGTGACGGCGGCGCCAAGCTCCAGATGCGTGTCGGTCTTCGTGACCCTGCGCAGTTCGGCCACGCGCCCGAGATAGACGATCTTGTCGAGCGTGCGATGCGCCTTTGTCACTTCAAGGCCAAGATCGGTGCCGCCGGACAGGATGCGCGCGTCGGGATGGGTCTTCAGCACCGCGACCAGTTCGGTCATGTCGCGGGGCGCGAAGAAACGGCCGGCATAGGCGAGGCCCTGCGGGTGCTCGAGCTTCGCGAGATCCGCGATGGTCTCTTCCGTCCGCGCGTCGAACGCGTCGGGGCGGGGATGCTCGAACATCTTCACGGCCGCGTCGAGGATCGGTCGGTAGCCGGTGCAGCGGCACAAATTGCCGCCGAGTGCGCGGTCGATTGTTTCGCGCGAGGGCGCCCCCGTGCCGTCGTGCGTGCGGTAGAGCTGGAACAGGCTCATCACGAAGCCCGGCGTGCAGAAGCCGCATTGCGAGGCGTGTGCGTCGACCATCGCCCGCTGCACGGCGTGCGGTTGCCCGCCGGCCGCGAGGTCTTCGACGGTCAGAAGCTGCGTGCCGTCGAGCGTGCCGACGAACTGGATGCAGGAATTGACCGACCGGTAGGC
>JBIKWI010000107.1:0-11936 GCA_044356395.1 Tagaea sp.
AGACAACCGGAATCGTTGAAATCTCGAAATACGGCTCTGAGAAAGACAAGAGTCTTGCGCGCGCTTCATTGACCGACGCGCCCGAGAAAATATCGAAACGGTTTGCATTCAATCCGTCCGCGATGCGGCCCCATTCGGTCCGAATCCATTGGGGACGCACGCCGATATCGGCCGCGAGCGCCGACATCGCATCGATGTCGAAGCCCCGGTACTCGCCCGAACTCGGGTCGCGAAAACTCATCGGGATGAAGTCGCCGGTCGTACCGATCCTGAGCGCGCCACGACGCTTTATCTCGTCGATACGATGGCCCGGCACCCCGCCCGGCGTCTGGGCACGGCCGGGAACCGCAGCAATCAGAAGCAGCGACAAGCCGCAAACAGCGCGACAGGCAAAATCTCGACGATCCATCTCGACCCTACGTGAATGAGAATTTCGATTCTGTTTTCGCAGGCGGCCAATAGCAACGGCTAGATGGCGGTGCCCAGATGCCGTTTTTGCAAATTGCAAAAAATAGTGTTCACTTATCTGTCGCCGGATTCCAGACGCCGACATAATTTGCCATTTGCGTCGGTTTACCGTCCTGCGGAGGCTCCGGTGGGGAGATCTGTTTCCACGCGCATTGTCGCTCTCGTGGCTTTGCTATGCATGCTGACCGGGTTGGCGGTTGCAGCGCTGTCGGCAATCCAATCCTACCAGCAGCTACTGGCCGCGGCAGAGCGGAACGTCGAAGACATCCGCAATTCGGTTGCAGCCGGTATCGGCACGAGCCTCCAAGACGGCGTTTCCGCATTGAGGACCACCGCGCTCAGTCCGGCGCTGCGCGCACACTTCAATGATCTTTCCAGCGCCTTTTCGCAGCTGTCGCCCGACGAGCGGGCCGACACCGTTGCGGTCTTTTCCGGGATCAAGTCGGCACCGTTCGCCTTGCGCCCGACCGTCGAGAGCGCCGGGACCGGGACATCCTATGATTCCTACCACGCCGCATACCACCGGTACTGGCTGCGCTGGCTGCAGGAAATGGCGGTTCCGGACCTGCTCTTCGTCGATCGCGAGGGAACAGTCTTCTACTCGGTGCGCAAGCGCTCCGATTTCGGCGCCAACCTGCTGGTCGATTTGCCCGGCAGCATCGCCGCGCATGCATTCGTAACCGCGATGGCGACGAATGCGCCCTACATGCCCGCATTCTCGGACATCGCCTTCTACGAGCCGAACGGCAAGGATCCTGCAGCATTCCTCGCCCTGCCGGTGATCGACGGAAACGGCCGTCCGATCGGCGCGCTGCTGATGCTCATCTCGGACACGAACTTCCGCCAGGTTCTCCGCGCGGCACCTTCGCTCGGGAAATCCGGCGAAGTGCTGATTGTCGGGAACGACATGATCGTGCGCAACGAACCTCGATTCCTCGAAGGATTTGCCCTCGTCGCGCGCATCAGCACCGACGGCGTGCGGCGCGCGCTGGACGGCGAAGTGACGACGATCCGCAACGTCGACTACCGCGGCAACGACGTCGTCACCGCGGCAATGCCGGTCGATGTCTTCGGCTCGAGATGGGCCGTCATCGCCAAGCGGGACATGAACGAGATCCGACAGACGATTCTCGAATCGCTCGGCGTCAATTTCGCCATTTCGCTGCTGCTCAGCGGCGCCATCGCCGCCGTCGCCGGGCTCTTCGCCCGGTCGATCGGGGCACCGCTCACGACGCTGACCGAGACCCTGGCCCGGCTCTCCGGCGGCAACCACCGGATCGACGTGCCGTTCACGCAGCGCAAGGACGAGATCGGGCGGCTTGCCCTCGGCATGGTCACGTTCCGCGAGGCGCTGGCCGAGACCGATCATCTGACCGAGAAGCTGAAGGAAGGCGAGGCGCGACTCGTCTCCCTGCTCGATACGGGGCCCGCGGGAGCGTTGGTCGTCTCGCTGGATGACCGCAAGGTCCTGTTCGCAAGCGAGCGCGCGGCCGTGCTGCTCGGCCGCGCCAAGCGCGACATGGTCGATGCCACGCTTTCGCTCGCCCCCGTGGCCGGCGGAGAAGACATCGTCGAGACGATCGTACAGCGCCTGCGCCGCCAGTCGGTCGTGCCCGCGATCGAATCGCAGGTCGATGCCGGCGACGGCTCCATGCCGATTTTCCAGATCTCGGCAGAACGGATCGAATTTCACGGAAGCGGCTGCGCACTGCTGTGGATCCTCGACGTCACGGAGCAGCGCGCGTCCGATGCACGCGTCCGACACGAACGCGAACGCACGGAAGCGCTGCTTGACGGTACGCCGGACGCGATGCTCATCGTCGACAGGAGCGGCCGCATCCGGTTCGTCAACCGGCAGGCCGAAGCGCTATTCGGGTGGCGGCGCGAGGAACTGGCCGGTCAGTCGGTCGACCGGCTCATGCCCGGCGGGTTTCCGGCGGGCCGGATCGCGCAGATCGACGGTTCCGCGGCTGTCCCCACCGGCGACGGCAACCCCCTGCTCGCGGTCGACCAGAAGGGCCGCAGGTTCCCGGTCGAGATCTCGATCAACCCGGTGCAGGACGAAGATCTGCTGGCAGCTTCCGTGCGCGACATTTCCGAGCGGCTGGCCGCGGAAGCCGAACTGCGGCGCGTCCACTACGCGCTCGAGCACGCGCCGGATGCGATCACCTGGTACGACAGGGACGGCGCCCTCGTGGAGGCCAACAAATACGCGACGGTGCTGTTCGGCCGGTCGCGCGAACAGCTGATCGGGCGGCATTGCGGCGCGCTGGTGAAGGACCTTGACGCCGCGCGATGGGCGAAAATCTGGGCGAAAGTGTCGGTGCGCAACTCGGATCGTCCGGTCGAGCAGACGATCCTGCTTCCCAACGGCGGCACGCTGGAAATCGAGACGCTTTCGAAATTCCTGTCCTTCGGCGGAAAGGAATTCATCGTTGCCTTCATGCGCGACATCACCGAACGCAAGAAGGCCGAAACCGAACTGCGTCGCGTCCAATACGCGCTCGAACATTCGGCCGACGGCATCATCTGGATCGGGCGCGACGGGAGCGTCGTCCAGGCGAACGTCGCGGCCGGCATGCTGACGGGTATCCCGCACAAGGAACTTCCCGGCAAGCATGTCCGCGGATTCGTCAAGGGTGTCGACGCACGCGTCTGGGAAATCATCTGGGAAAAGATCACGACCCGGACGACCGACGAACCCGGCGAGCAGGTCATCCTGCGCCCCGACGGCACGACCCTCGAAGTCGAAACCCTGTCCAAGCACATCGACTTCGGCGGCAGAGAGTTCATCGTCGCCTTCATGCGCGACATCACCGCGCGCAAGCGCGCCGAGGCCGACCTCGGCGTCACGCTGAAGAGTCTCGAGCTCGAGCGCGCGCTGCTGAAATCGATTTTCGATTCGATTCCCGACATCATTTTCGCCAAGGACCTCGATGGCGTCTACACGATCGGCAACGATAAGTTCGCCGAGCTGTTCGGGCGTAGCGCCAAAGACATCGTCGGCAAGACCGACTACGAGATTTTCCCGAAAGACCTTGCCGACTTCTTCCGCGAAAAGGACAAGATCGCCCTTTCGGCGGGCGAAGCGCAGCGCAACGAAGAGGAAGTGGCCTATCCCGACGGGCGCAAGGCGCAGCTCGACACCCAGAAGACGGCCATCCGCTCGCCGGACGGCACCGTGCTGGGGCTCCTCGGCGTGGCGCGCGACATCACCGCGCAGAAGGCGGCGGAAGCGGCACTCGCGGAAGAGCGCAAGCGCCTGCAGTCGGTCCTCGACAAGGGTCCGATCTGCGTGTCGATCACGGGAATGGACGGAAAGGTGCTGTTTGCCAATCCGATCGCGACCAAGCTGTTCGGTCTTGCGGTCGGCCAGACGGTGCAGTCTGTCTATGTCGATCCGGCCCGGCGCGACGTCCTTCTGTCGCGACTCAGGGCCGAGGGATCGGTTCGCGACTTCGAGGTCGATGTCTACGACACCGACCGCCAGCCCCGCACGATGTTGCTCACCGCGGTGCTTGTCGACTACGCGGACCAGAAGGCCCTGATGGTCTGGCAGGTCGACATCACCGAGCGCAAGAAGGGCGAGGCCGAGATTCTCGCCGCCAAGGCGGCGGCCGAGGAGGCCCGCCTGCTCGCCGAAGACGCGACGAAGGCCAAGTCGAGCTTCCTTGCGACAATGAGCCACGAAATACGGACGCCGATGAACGGCGTCATGGCCATGGCGGAAATGCTCGACCAGACCGAGCTCAATGTCGACCAGCGGGAAATGACCAAGGTCATCCGCGGCTCCGCCGACGCGCTGATGACGATCCTCAACGACATCCTGGATTTCTCCAAGATCGAAGCCGGACGGCTCGAATTCGAGCGCCTCCCGCTCGACATCGGCGAGGTGGTGGAGGAGGCCGCCGAACTGATCGCCGCCCGTGCGGACGAGAAGGGGCTCGACCTGATCGTCGAAGTCGACCCCGCCTTGCCGGCGCGCATCGCAGGCGATCCGACGCGCATCCGCCAGGTCGTCCTCAACTTCCTGTCGAACGCGGTCAAGTTCACGGACCACGGCTCCGTCACCGTGAAGGTCGGGGTCGAGGCAGCCCGGCAGCCCGATCATGCGGAAAGCGTGCTGGTCGAAGTGCGCGACACCGGAATCGGGATGACCGAGGAACAGACAGGCAAGCTCTTCAAGGCGTTCACGCAGGCCGACTCGTCGACGTCCCGGAAATTCGGCGGTACGGGACTCGGCCTTTCGATCAGCCAGCGCCTTGCCGAACTGATGGGGGGGACCGTCGGCGTCCGCTCCACGCCCGGCGAAGGATCGACCTTCTGGGTGCGGTTGCCCGCCGAAGTGATCGAGCGTGCACCTGCCCGTCCGCCGGTCGACATCTCCGACGCCAACGTCGTCGCCGTCGGGTTCGCCGGGCCTTCGCGTGCGGCGCTCGAGGCGATCTTCGGTGCGGCCGGCATACGGGCGATTTGGCGCGGCAAACCGGAAGACGTCGGCGAACTGACGCGCACCCCGTCCATCCTGCTGCTTCGCGGCATGTCGAGCGATGCGGTTGCCGCGGCAAAGCGGCTCACGGAAGCCCATCCGGGTGCCAAGTCGATCCTCGCGGCACCTCGTTCGCTCGCTTCGACGCTCAAGGCCGCACCGGAGTCCGGCATGAGCGACGCCATCACGCTTCCCCTTCGCCGTCAGCGGCTCTGGCTCGCGATCGCGGCGGCACTGGGACGTGCCTCGATCTCGGACGCCCAGCCGGGCACGGCCGCGACAGCCGAGCGCTTTGTTCCGCCGACGCTCGAGGCTGCACGGGCCGCCGGCGTCGCCATTCTCGTCGCCGAGGACAACAAGACGAACCAATACGTCATCAAGCGCGTCCTCGACCGCGCCGGCTTCGCATCCCGCTACGTTTTCAACGGAACGGAAGCGCTGCGCGCACTTGCCGACGAGCCCGGCTACGGCATGCTTCTGACCGACTACCACATGCCCGAGATGGACGGGCTCGAGCTTTCGAAGGCGATCCGCTCGGCCGAAGCGCAGAAGGGCGGACCGCGCCTCCCGATCGTCGTGCTGACGGCCGATGCGCTGCCCGAAACCGGCCGCCTCGTCGCCGAGGCTGGGGCCGACGGATACCTCACCAAGCCGATGCGCTACGAGGTGGTGAGAGCGGAACTCGAAGCGCGGCTGCCGGCTGCGCTGAAGCTCAGGCAGTCGAACGCGGCGGCGGCCGGCGCGGACGTCCAGCCGCTCATCGACCGGAAAGTGCTGGCCGACCAGCTCGGGAGCGATGCCGACGAGGAAGTGCACGCGGCACTGCGCTTCTTCCTGGAGACGGCGATGCACGGACCCGACGACCTCGAAAAGGCGCTTGCTGCGGGCGATGCTGTGGCCGTGCGCGAGGCGGCGCACGCCATGAAAGGCACGACGGCATCCGTGGGTGCCGCGTGGCTCTCGGATATCTGCAAGGAAGTCGAGCTTGCATCGAAGGACGGCGATCTGGCGCGCGCCGGCGCGTTGGCCGGCCGCGTCCGCGCGGGCTTTGCCCAGTTGGGCGCGCATATCGACAAGATAGCCAGTTAGGAAGTCAGGAAATGCAAAAGATCGACGACAAGCCTCTCGAGTATCTGACGATCCTGGTGGTCGACGATCAGAAGTTCATCCGCGGCGTGATCGCACAAGGCCTGAAGGGGTTCGGTGCCCGTGTCATCGAGGCGTCGGACGGGTTCGAGGCGCTTACCATACTGGGGCTCGGCGACGGCATGTCGACCAGTACGTTCGAGCAGCTGAAGCGCCAGCGGCCTGATCTGTTCGAAAGCATCCGCCCACCCGAACAGAAGATCGACTGCGTGGTCAGCGACATCCGGATGGTACCGATGAACGGGCTGGAAATGCTCAAGGCGATCCGGGCGGGAATGAGCAAGGCGCACCGCGACATTCCGGTCGTGATCATGTCGGCGCATACCGACGAGGCGCTGATCGGTGCGGCCGTCGCGCTCGATGCCCAGGGCTTCGTCGCGAAGCCGTTGAGCCGGAAGACCGTTTCGGATTGCATCGTCCGCGCCTGCCAGCTTCCGCTGTCGCTGAAGCCGGCGGACGTCTACAAGATGCTGCTGATACCGGAACTCGATGCATCGACGATCGAAACCGACGTCGGGAAGATGGCGGAAAGCGTCGTCGCCACGATTCGGGCCGGCGACGTGGCCGCCGCGACCGGGCAAGCCAGCATCGAAGTCTTGCTGCAAGACCTGAAAGTCGGCGACGTGCTGAATGAGAACCTGTCGACCAAGAGCGGGCGCCTCGTCGCGCCCTCGGGCACGCGCGTGACCGATGTGCTGATGGGCGCGTTGCGTGACTTGGCTAACATCACGGCGTTAATGGAAAAAGTGTCGATTCGGCGTAAAGCGGTGTAGACGTCCGCCCTGCGGCCGGCCGGCGATGCCGAACGTCTTGCATTTGCCGCCATATTCCCTACATGAAGGGCGCCCAAACGGACAGGGAACCGACGCGCCATGCCGGCAATGATCGAAATCCAGGGCCTCCAGAAGCATTTCGGCCCGATCCGCGCGGTCGAGGACGTCTCGTTCTCGGTCCAGCGCGGCGAAGTGCTGGGCTTCCTCGGCCCCAACGGGGCCGGCAAGTCCACGACCATGAAGATGATCACCGGGTTCCTGGCCCCCACCGCCGGGACCGCCCGCGTGTGCGGCTTCGACGTCGAGACCCACGCGCTGGAGGCCAAGCGGAAGATCGGCTACCTGCCCGAGGGGGCACCCGCCTATCCCGACATGACGGCCGCCGCCTTCCTCGACTTCATCGGCGCCATCCGCGGCTTCGACGGAGCCGAGCGCGCCAAGCGCGTGGCGCTGGCGGTCGAGCGCACCCAGCTCGAAGGCATCCTCAACCAGCCGATCGACACGCTGTCCAAGGGCTTCAAGCGGCGCGTGGGCCTCGCCCAGGCGCTGCTGCACGACCCCGAGGTGCTGATCCTCGACGAGCCGACCGACGGCCTCGACCCCAACCAGAAGCACGAGGTGCGCGGCCTGATCCGCTCGATGGCCGCCGACAAGGCCATCGTCATCTCGACCCACATCCTCGAGGAGGTCGACGCGATCTGCTCGCGCGCGGTGGTCATCGCGCGCGGCCGGGTGCTGGCCGACGGCACGCCCGAATCGCTCGAGAAGCGCTCGCGCTGGCACTATGCGGTGTCGATCGTCGCCCCGGCCGGCGACATCGAGAAGCTGCGCGCGGCGATCGCGGCGCACGCGGGCGTGGGCGGCTTCGAGTGCGTCGACGGCGAGGACGGGCTTGCGATGCTCACCGCCTTCCCGAAGGACGGCAAGCCGATGCTGGCCGAGATCGGCGCCATCGCGCGTTCGACCGGCATCCGGATCGACGAGATCCGCGAGGAACGCGGCCGCCTCGACGAGGTGTTCCGCGACATCACGACCGGCACGAAAGCCTGAGGGACGGCGAACATGCGCAACGTGCGTTACATCTTCCGGCGCGAACTCGGCGGCTATTTCGCCACCCCCGTCGCCTACGTGTTCCTCGTCATCTTCCTGGTGCTCGCGAGCACCTTCACCTTCTATCTCGGCAATTTCTTCGAGCGCGGACAGGCCGACCTGCAGGCCTTCTTCTCGTTCCATCCGTGGCTCTATCTTTTCCTGATCCCGGCCATCTCGATGCGCCTGTGGTCGGAAGAGCGGCGCGCGGGCACGATCGAGCTTTTCCTGACGCTGCCCATCACCATCGGCGAGGCGGTGCTGGGCAAGTTCCTCGCCGCGTGGGCGTTCGTGGGCATCGCACTCGCGCTGACGTTCCCGATCTGGATCACCGTCAACATGCTGGGTGATCCCGACAACGGCATCATCGTGGCGGGCTATGCCGGCTCCCTGATGATGAGTGCCGGCTACCTCGCCATCGGCTCGTGCATCTCGGCCATGACCAAGAGCCAGGTCGTCGCGTTCGTCGTGGCGGCGGCCGCGTGCTTCGTGTTCACGGTCTCCGGCACGCCGCTGGTGATCGCGTTCTTCTCGGGCTGGGCGCCGGGGGCGGTGGTCGAGGCGGTCGCGGGCCTGAGCTTCCTCACCCACTACAACGCGATCATGCGCGGCGTCATCGACCTGCGCGACCTCATCTATTTCGTCAGTCTCGTGGCGGCGTTCCTGTTCGCGAACGCGGCCATCGTGGAAATGAAGAAGGCGGGCTGATCCATGGCGAGCAAGGCGACCACGCGCTCCGCACTCACCGGCCTCGGCATCGCGCTCGCGGCGATCCTGTTCGTCGCGGTCAACGTGCTGGCAGGCACGCTCTTCCAGGGCACGCGGCTGGACCTGACGGCCGACCGGCTGTTCACGCTGAGCCAGGGGACGCGCGCGATCCTGGCGAAGATCGACGAACCGATCGTGCTGCGCTTCTACTATTCCGAACGGCTGGGCCGCGAGATCCCGAGCTACGGCGTCTACGCCCAGCGCGTGCGCGAGATGCTGGAGGAGTACCGCGACGCTTCGCGCGGCAAGCTGCGCCTGGAGCGCATCGACCCGCCGGCCTTTTCCGACGAGGAGGACCGCGCGGTCGCCTTCGGCCTGCAGGCCGTGCCGCTCAACCAGCAGGGCGAGACGGTCTATTTCGGGCTGGCCGGCACCAACGGCGCCGACCGCGAGGAAGTGATCGCGTTCTTCCAGCCCGAGCGCGAGCGCTTCCTCGAATACGACCTCACCAAGATCGTCTACAACCTGTCGGTCACGAAGAAGCCGCAGGTCGGCCTGCTGTCCTCGCTGCCGATGGAGGGCGAGTTCCGCGGCCGCGGACAGCCCACGCCGCCCTGGGCCGTCTATTCGCAGCTCGGCCAGTTCTTCGACATCCGCCCGGTGGCGCGCGACGCCGCCGAGATCCCCGCCGAGATCGGCGTGCTGATGGTCGTCCACCCCAAGGACCTGCCCGAGACGACGCTCTACGCGATCGACCAGTTCGTCCTGCGCGGCGGGCGCGCCCTCGTGTTCGTCGACCCGCATGCCGAGAGCGAGCTTGCGCGCGGCGGCCAGGCGGCGATGGGCATGCCGACGAACTCGAACCTGACGAAGCTGTTCGACGCCTGGGGCCTTTCGATGGCCGACGACCGGCTTGCCGGCGACCGCGTGGCGGCACGGCGCGTCAATGCGGGCGGGCAGGGCCGCGTGCAGGCGGTCGACTACGTGCTGTGGATGACGCTGCGCGACGTCAATTTCGACCGGTCGGACGTGCTGCTGACCGAAGCCAGCATCATCCAGATCGCGTCGGCCGGCATCCTCAAGCCCAAGGAAGGTGCGACGACGACGTTCGCGCCGCTGATCCGCACGTCCGAGCAGTCGCAGGAGATCGTCGCCGACGAGGTGCGCCTGCAGCCCGAGCCGGTCAAGCTGCTGGCCGATTTCAAGCCCTCGGGCGAACGGCTGACGCTGGCCGCGCGCATCAGCGGGCCGGTCAAGTCGGCCTTCGACAAGGCGCCCGAGCCCGCGAAGCCCGCCGAGGGCCAGCCCGCCCCGCCGCCGGCCCCGGCGGCCGCGCACCGCGCGCAGTCCGAAGGGCCGATCAACGTCATCGTCGTGGCCGACACCGACCTGCTGGAAGACCGCTTCTGGGTGCAGGTGCAGGAGTTCTTCGGCCAGCGCGTGGCCACCCCCGGCGCCTACAACGGCGACTTCGTCGTCAACGCGGTCGACAACCTGCTGGGCTCGTCCGACCTCATCTCGCTGCGCGGACGCGGCCTGTCGCAGCGGCCGTTCACGCTGCTGGCCGACATCCAGCGCGAGGCCGAGCTCAAGTTCCGCGCCAAGGAACGCGAGCTGACCGAGACGCTCAAGGAAGCCGAGAAGCGCCTCCAGGAACTGCAGGGCCGCGGCGGTGCCGCCGCCGACGCCAACCGCTCGATCCTGTCGGCCGAACAGCAGGCCGAGATCGAGAAGTTCCGCGCCGAAGTACTGGTCGTGCGCCGGGCGCTGCGCGACGTGCAACTCGAGCTTCGCCGCGACATCGAGGGCGTGCAGACGCGCGCGCGCATCGCCAACATCGGCGCGGTGCCGGCCGTCGTCGCGATCGTCGCCTTCGTGCTGGGCTGGATGCGCGTGCGCAACCGCCGGCCCGCCGGGCGCTGAACGGAGACCGGACCATGCAGAGCCGTACCCTCGCCATTCTTGCCCTTTCGGCCGCCATCGTCGGCGGTGCCGCCGTGATCGCCACCGGCAAGCGCGACGAAGCACCCGCCGCCGATCCGGCCGGCAAGCTCGTTTTCCCCAACCTGCCCGCGCGCATCGACGGCGTGGCGCGCATCGAGATCGAGCGCAACGGCGAGAAGTTCGCGCTCGCGCGCGACGCCGCCGGCAACTGGACCATGCCGGCCAAGGCGGGCTATCCGGCCGATTTCCAGCAGGTCCGCCGCCTCGCCCTCGACCTCGCGAACATGCGCATCCTCGAGGCGCGCACCGCCAGCAAGGCGCTGCATGCCGAGATCGATCTCGACGGGTCGGGCAAGGACCAGAAGGCCGTGCGCGTGGCGCTGTTCGGCCCGCAGGGCGAGGATTATGCCGGCGTGTTCGTCGGGCGCACGCGCTTCGGCCGGCAGGGCAACGCCGGCGACGGCACGTTCGTGCGCCGCACGGGCGAGGACCAGGTGTGGTTCGTCCAGGGCCGCGTGGGCGTGGAACGCGAGCAGGCCAAGTGGCTCGAGAAGCGCATCCTCGACGTGGCGCGCGAGCGCGTGGCCAGGGCCGTCGTCGTGACGGCCGACGGCGAACGGCTCGAGGTGTCGCGCGCGAAGCCCGACCAGCAGGATTTCGACCTGGCCTCGGTGCCCGCCGACAAGAAGGTCAAGTCGGCCTTCGACGTGAACCTCGTGGCGTCCGCCATCGAAGCGCTCGACCTCGAGGACGTGCGCAAGGCCGACGGGCTCGCCTTCGTTCCCCAGCGCGACTTCGCCGAGTTCGCGACGTTCGACGGCCTTGCCGTGCGCGTCGAGTTCGCCAGGGACGGCGCGGACGTGTGGGCGCGTTTCACCGCACGCCATGCGCTGCCGGACGCCCCGGTCGAAGGCGAGAAGCTGAAGAAGCCCGACGAGGTCGCCGCGGAAGCCGCCCAGGTCGACAAGCGCGTCCACGGCTGGGCCTACCGCCTGCCGGCCTACAAGGCCGAGCAGTTGAGCCGCAAGATCGCCGACCTCGTCGAAGACAAGGGCGCGTGATTCACGCACCCGGTCCGAACACGACCCACACGGCGGTATCCGGCGCGTGGTCGGCGAAGCGGTGGGCCTCGCCCTTCGCGACGAACAACAGGTCGCCCGGTGCGAAGGGCACCGATTCGCCCGCGCGCTCGAACGATCCGCTGCCGCGCACGACGACATAGATCTCGTCGCGGTCGTGCGGCGTCTGCGTGTCGGGGTTCGGCGGCCGGTACCAGCGCACTTCGAGGCCCGGCGTGTTCAGGACCTGCGCGCTGAGCC
>JBIKWI010000108.1:0-11930 GCA_044356395.1 Tagaea sp.
TTCACCCATTGGGCGAACCCGGCGCGTGAACAGAAGAACCGGTCGTCGTCGCGGATCGACACGGCGATGCCGTGCCTGTCCTGCCAGCTTCGGATCATCTCGAGCACGCGAAACTCGCCGGGCTCCGTCACGACGATCGACTCGGGCCGATGGCGTTCGATGGCGCGCGCGACTTCGCCGTCGAACGAATGCGCGTTACTGGGATCGTCGAGGCGGACATAGTCGACGCGAACGCCGTCCGCGCGCAGCGCCTCGGCGAAGTGCCGCATTGCGGACAGGATGAAGACGATCTTCTGCTTGTGATGACGGACATAGGTCGCCTCGGCGTCGACCTCGACCATCAGCACGACGTCGTGCCGTCTGTCGATGTCGCCGAGCGCCGAGAGACTCCGCGTGAGCTGGTCGCCGAGCACGAGCCGGAGAGTGCGGGTCATGAAGCCGGAGAGCCTTTCGGAAGCCTGCGGCAGCGGTCCGAACAGTACTTCACGTCATGCCAGTCTTTCGCCCATTTCCGGCGCCATTTGAACGGGCGACTGCAGGCTACGCAGATCTTCTCGGGAAGTTCGGCCTTCCGCCGCATCTTGCCCATCCGTAGCACTCCTCGTGAACTTGCCGCGGAAGAGAGCTAGATCACGGCCGATTATCGTCAACCCGGACGGATTCGGGGTTCCTGCAACGGCCAGATCGGCAGGACGAGCGCGGGACTTTCGGCGGGCACGAAGAGTCCCGGCGTCGCAAGGGGAAGCGCGCGGAGAAAGGCGTTCACGCCGCTTCTCCGATCCGGTAGATCCGCCGTGCCGTATCGCCGAGTACGGCACGCGACGTGGCCCCCCTCCGGTCGCCGAGGATCGCTTCAAGGACGCCGATCTGGCGGGCAGCACCGCACATCTGCCGTTCGACGGGCAGATTGCTGCCCCACATGCAGCGCTCCGGACCGAATGCATCGACGACGAAGCGGATGGGGCTTCTCAGCAGGTCCGGGTCCCAGTCACGAGCGATGCTCCAAAGGCCGGAGATCTTGATGCAGATGTTGCGGCAGCCTGCGGCCTGCAGGATCCCGCGCCGCCAGATCTCCGTCATGCCGGGAATGTCGATCTGAAGGGTCGCAAGATGGTTGGCGACGATCGTCAGGTCGGGAAACGCGTCGGCGATCTCGGCGATCTCCGGAAGCTGCTCCGGCAGCAGGACAAGCTCGAGGAGGAGGCCACGGCGGGCGATTTCCGCGACACCGCTTCGAAACTCGGGCGTTCTCGTGACCGCAGGACCGGCGGCGAATTTCCAGCGCGAGTCGGCCCGCCAGGCAATGCCGGCCCGCACGCCTCGTACGCCGGGACTGCGGCAGATTGCATCCAGATCCCGGGCGAGCGCCGATGCCGCCGGATCGGCATGTGCGATGCTTGCGCTCGGTACGCCATGGGAAATGCGCATCTCTTCGAGCCACGCCGACTCGCCGCCCGGATCGGCCGCCCCGGAAGCCGCCTCGACATGGACGCTCGCGACAATCCTGAGTCCGTCAGTGTCGTACCGGTAGTCGTCGGGAAGATAGTCGCGCTTGATCGAACTGTGGTCACCGAAGGGGCGCGGGGGGGCGTCCGGCTTCAGCCAAGGATAGGGAAACCGCTTCAGGTCCCACAGATGATGGTGCGCGTCGACGATCCCGGTATCCGATACCGACGCCGTCTTCGCTGCTTTTCCCGCGGTCATTTCAGGGGTGGCCCGCCACAACCGACACCGAGTCGGGCTCACGCAGAACCCTGGAGACGGCAACAAGCGAGACGCCGTCCTGCATGGACATGTCCCGTATCGTCGCTTTCAAGTCTCGTTGCGGTTTCGCTGTCGCTTTGGCGTTCTTGACCGGCATGCGATCGGACTATAACGAACCGCCGCGACCGGCGCGGCAGGTTTCTGTTTCGCTTCTTCAGGCCGACGGCTTCAGGCACAGACCTGTCCGACGATATCGAGCTTCCGGTCCGACAGATATCCGTATCTGTTGATCCGCACTTTGCAGTCGGTCGCCATCCGCAGCGCCGGCCGGTCCACCGCATCTAAAGCATATCAGAGAGCATTCTTCGCGATGAGGCCGCCTTTTGCGATGAACTTGAGATGCTCTTCGGGCGCCATGACGGCGCCGAGATCTTCCAGCGGGTTTCGGTCGTAGACGAGCAGATCGGCATGGGCACCCTGCCTGACGACGCCGATCACTCCGGACATGTTGAAGAGCTCCGCCGCCGTCAACGTCGCCGCCCGCCAGGTATCGATCGGATCCTGAAAGGCGCTTCGCATCTCGAATTCCCTCAACTGATGGACGTGCATTTCGCCCAGGAGGTCGGTGCCGAACGCCATCTTCACGCCGGCCTTGTGGGAGAGCGCGTGCTCGCGCCTGCCGGCTTCGACGACCTGCAGCGTTTTCTCGATCATTGCGGGCGGAAGGCCGATCTTATGGCCGATCTCCGTCGCGACCTGATGCGTGATCATCGTCGGGACGACGAACGCATTCTTCTCCTTCAGGATCTTCCGCGTCGAATCGTCGATCAGGTTGGCATGCTCGATCGAGCGGACGCCGTTCTCCAGCGCCCGGTTCGCGGCCCGGGCCGTATAGGCATGTGCCATGACATAGATGTTGGCGGCATCCGCCTCCTCGACGGCAGCCCGAATTTCCTCGATCGAAAACTGGGTCGAATCGATCCGATCGGTAGGAGACGAGGCCCCTCCCGATACCATGAGCTTGATATGGTTCGCACCCCGCCGGATCTCGTCGCGGCAGGCGCGGCGAACGTCGGAGACGCCGTCGCAGATGCGTCCGAGACCGGCACAGCAATAGCATATGTCGTACACGTTCTCGCCGCGACCACGCATGTCGCCATGGCCGCCTGTCTGCGAAAGCGCCTTGCCGCCGAAAAGCAGGCGCGGGCCGCGGATATGTCCTTCGTTGATGGCCTGTGCGATGCCGAAATCGGCGCCGCCGGCATCCCGTACGGTCGTGAAGCCCCGCATCAGCATGTCGTTCAGGATGCCCGCGGCGCGCACGGCGGTGTATGTCGGCGACCATTTCGTCAGCGCCGCGAAATCGAACGTTCCTGCGGTCACATGGACATGCGCGTCGCACAGGCCGGGCAGCAGATATCCGCCCTTCGCATCGATGGATCCCGGTCCGGATCCGACGGCACTGCCCTGATCGACCGCCTTGATCTTCCCATTGACGATCTGCACCGTTACCTGCCTGTGCAAGGAACCGTCCGAGACATCGACAAGCGTCGCATTCCTGATCGCAAATTCGGTCACGTCACTCGGTTCCTATCGTTCGTTTCGTCGATTCGGGCGGCATGCACGACGAGCAATGCCAGAGGAAAAGCAAAGACGGCGAGATCGTCCACTGTCGCCGGGCCGTATGCGGCCGGTACGCCAAGGAAGTTTGCCGATCCAACGACCCGGCCGTCGAACCGAAGACAGAGATTGACCGACGAACCGACGCCACTGGCGATGATCGCCGCGTGGTCCTGGAAGCTGGCGCGCAGGTCGTCGTCGCTGCGGCAGAGCAGATGGGAGCGGCCAGCGACGACGGTGCTGCAGTAGCGCGTGCCTTCCATGTCCTTCGTTGCATTGACCGGATGGCGGTCCGGATCCGTCGAGAAGATCCGGCGCAGCCAGGTCTTGTTTTCGAGCGACGAGACCGAGAACAGCAGATAGCCCGGATAGTCGGCGAAAATGCGGGCAAGGGTACGGAAGCCGGATCGAGGCTGATCGACGTCCGCGCCGCTTTCCGAAAGCATTCGCATGGCGCTTGCGAGGTCCGGATACGCCATCAGGACGACTTTTCCGGCGGGGACAGGGTTTCGCCTGGCACTGCCTGCCGCATCGAGGGCGGCGGCAGGACTCCCGCGAGCATCTGCTTCCAGGTCGCGATCAGTTCTTCGAAATAGGCCGGTTCGCGGTGGCGAAGAACCGTCTGCACGCCCATTCCGCGCATCAGGCATAGCGTCAGGTTCAAGGTGATGTCGACGCGGCCTTTCTCCTTGTCGTCGAGCCTGAAGAAAGTCGACCAGATCGTGTCGAGGGCCTTGTTGAACTTGAGGCTGACCGGGCCAAGATGCCGGCGGAGTTCCTCGTCGGTCCGCGCGACGGACAGATAGTCCAACGTGATCATGAACAGTCTTCCCGAGAAGATTCTCCAGAATTCGTCGATCAATGCGTCGAGGCTGACCGTGCCGGTCGCGAACGCTTCGGACAGCGTGCGGATATGCTCGGCTTCCGTTTCGAGAAGATGGTCGACTGCCGCCGTGATCAGGTCGAACTTCTGCGGATAGTGGTGCAGAATCGCGCCGCGCGACACGCCGGCCCTTTTCGCGATCGCCACGGTCGACGCCGCCGCCATTCCGGTTTCATGGATCAGGTCCAGCGTGGCATCGAGAAGACGCTGCGTCATCTCGGCTCTTCGCTCGACCTGCGGACGCCGCGGCTTCTTCGCGATGGCGGGGGCGCGCGCTTTCGTTGTCCGACTCATTTTTGCCTATCGTGCCCAAGACAGCGTTTCATAAGGATTTCGGGTCGGAGGTTGGCGGCCGCCGGCCCGGCGGGCATCCGCGAATCGCCCAAGCCACGATTCCATACATCGGGCGATTCTCTGGCAATACGATCATCGGATAATTTACATACATTCTAGACTGCTTGTTTGTCAATGTTCATGTATACTGACGATGAGTAGCGCGAAGTACGGCGGCAGAAGCGCGGAATAAGCCCGCAAAATCGACAAAACTTACCATAAATAAAACAAACAAGTTGACATGCATGTTTATATAGAATATCCGGACGTCATGGTGCTTCACCACGCGAGGCTTGCGGTGACCGCTCTCACACCCGACGACCCCGAGTGGCAGAGCTTCGCTCCGGCATTCCCCAACGATGTGTCGGGCTGAAATGGCGCAGACTGATGCAGCCCCGCCTGCGCTGGCGATCCGAGACATTCACCGCAGCTTTTACGGAGTAAGGGTCCTTCAGGGTGTCGACTTCGACATCCCCGCTGGACAGATCACCGGCCTGATCGGCCCGAATGGCGCCGGCAAGTCGACCTTGTTCAATGTGGTTTCGGGGCTCTATTCGCCGGACAAAGGCAGCGTGCGCCTCAACGGGTTGGAGTGCGCCGGCGACAGATCCGACGTTCTCGTGCGCAAGGGGCTCGTTCGGACGTTCCAGCTCGCGCGCGGCTTTCCGAAGCTCAGCGTCTTCCAGCATCTCATGCTGTACGGCCCGAACCAGCATGGCGAGAACCTGCTGGATGCCCTCGTCCGGTCGCCCCGGTCGCGGCACCGGGAGGACGAACTGGCCGGCCGCGCGCACGCGGTCGCAAAGCGGCTCAAGGTCGATCACGTCATCGACAATCCCGTGACCGCCCTCTCCGGCGGACAGAAGAAGCTGGTCGAGATCGGCCGGGCACTGATGGCCGAACCGTCCGTCATGCTGCTCGACGAACCAATGGCGGGCGTCAATCCGTCCCTAGCCGACGAGATCGCCGCGCATCTCGGCGCGCTGAATTCCGAGGGGATCACGATCTGTCTGGTCGAGCACGACATGGCGCTGATCAAGCGGCTTTGCCGGAACGTCATCGTCATGGCGGAGGGGCGGACGCTGACATCCGGCAGCTTCGACGAGGTGTCGTCCGACATCCGGGTCCAGGAAGCATATTTGGGCAAGCGTCATTGATGGCAAGCCCCGCGATGCTGAAAGTCGAGAGCGTTGTCGGCGGATATGGCGCCTCGGAGGATATCCTCAAGGGTGCCACGATCAGCGTCGCACGAGGCGAAATCGTCTCCATAATCGGGCCGAACGGGGCCGGCAAGTCGACGTTGCTGAAGGCCATCGCGGGTCTCGTTTCCGTCAAGTCCGGATCCATCGAGTTCTGCGGCCACGACATCGGCCGGTCCGATGCGATGGAACGCGCCCGGGCAGGACTCTCGTTCGTTCCGCAGGAGCGGAATGTCTTCGGCTCGCTCAGCGTCGCCGAGAACCTCGCGATAAGCGCCTTTCTGAACCCGAAGGACGAGGCAAGCCGACGCGCGGAGCTCTACGCCAGGTATCCGATGCTTTTCGAGCGGCGGCGCAATCTTGCCCGGACGCTTTCGGGAGGCCAGCGGCAGATCCTCGCCATGGCGATGTGCCTGATGACGAACCCCACCATGATGCTGCTGGACGAGCCGACGGCGGGTCTGTCGCCGAAGGCGGCGGCCGAGCTGTTCTCCGTGATCGTCGATCTCAACCGCAGCGGACTTCCGATCCTGATGGTCGAGCAGCATGCGATCGAAGCGCTTTCGATCTCCGATCGCGGCTACGTGCTCGTTTCCGGACGCGTACACGCGCAAGGCACAGGCCAGGAACTGTCGAACGACCCCAACATCCGCCGGCTGTTCCTGGGTGGATAAGGCAAGGCAGAAACACGGCATCCAGCGTCAACCTCACAGGGAGAGAATCATGACCAACATCGTGTTCGATACGAGTCGCCGGCAACTCCTCCAGGGTGCTGCGGCAATTCTCGCGGCAACCCTGGCCCCCGCCGCCGCATTCGCGCAGACGGGTCCGATCCGGCTTGGCGGCGTCGTCCCGCTGACGGGCGGCAACAGCTACGACGGGCCGCCCACGGCCAAGGTAATGAAGGGCCTCGTCGACGAGATCAACGCGGCCGGCGGCATCCACGGCCGCAAGCTCGAGATCTTCATCGAGGACGACCAGTCGAATCCGGAAGCCGCGGTCCGCGCGACCCGGACCCTGATCGACGTGCAGAAGGTCATCGCCATCTGCTGTTCGGGCTCGTCGGCGGTGACGACGGCGATCGCCCCGCTGTGCTGGGAATCGAAGACGATCCTGACGACGGTGTCCGGAGCCGATTCGATCACGAAGCTGCCGCACCAGGGCTATATCCTCAGAACGCAGCCGAACACGACGTTCCAGGCGCAGCGCGTGAGCGCATATCTCCTCGAGAACGGCGCCAAGCGGGTCGGCTTCATGTCCGCACCGACGCCCTTCGCGAACTCCATCTACGACACGATGGTCAGCATTCTCAAGCCGGCCGGCGTCGAAACGATGCTCTCCATCTACGACGACAAGAAGACGTCTTTCCGCAGCGAAGTCGACGAGATGATGCGGTTCAGGCCCGACACGATGACCTTCGCCGGATACCTGCCCGACACGATCGTGCTGCTCAAGGACCTCTACCGGGCGAACTATGCCGGAAAGAAGGTGGCCTACGGCTTCGCGTTCAACCAGTCGATCGTCGACGGCGTGCCGCCCGAGGTGTCCGAAGGCATCATGGCCATTTCGCCCTCGGCCGCCATCGGCTCCAAATCCTTCGCCAAGGTCGCGACGCTGACCGGGATGGCCGTCCCGACGCCTTACGCCGCGCAGATCTACGACCACATCAATATCCTGGCGCTGACGATGGCGGCATCGAAGGCCGAGCCGACCGGTCTCATGATCCACGGCAGCGTGCGCAACATCACGCAGGGCGCCAACGGCGTCAAAGTCGACAACTTCGCGGACGGCGCCAAGCTGCTCGCGGAGGGCAAGACCATCGACTACGACGGCGCATCGGGGCCGTGCGATTTCAACGCGATCGGCGACATCACGGATGCCCGCTTCCGCTACGAAGTCGTCAAGGGCGGAAAGCTGACGCTCAGCAAGATCTCCTGAGGACGGCGACGTTGAACGAACTCCTGCAAGCGGTGGTCAATGGAGTGATGGCGGGAAGCCTGCTTGCGATTCCCGCCATCGGCTTCACGACGATCTTCGCCGTCCTGCGCTATCCGAGTTTCGCGATCGCGGCATATGCGACGATCGGCGCGTTTGCCGGATGGTGCGTCAGCATCTACGTGGTCAACAGCATTCCAATCGCCCTGCTGGCGGCGGGGGGTGCCGCCGCACTGTCCGGCCTGCTGGGCGAGCAGGTCCTGCTCAAGCCGCTGAGACCGTCCGGCGCGCTCACGATCGCCATCGGGTCGGTCGCGGTCAATCTCCTGTTCGAGAACATCGTCCGCTTCGCCTTCGGCAACGACCTGCGGAGCTACGACCTGCCGATCGTGCGCGACTGGGTCTTCTCCGGGATCCGCATCGGGCCGTAGCAGACCACGAACGGGCTCTTCGCGGGCATCCTGATGGCGGCAGTCTTCGCCTTCCTGCATCTCACCCGCTTTGGCCGCGCCATGCGTGCGGTCGCCGACAACCCCGATCTTGCCCGCCTCAAGGGCATCGATCCGCAGGTCATCGCCGGCGTCACCATCGCGGTGAGCGTCGGCCTCGTGGGCATGGGCGGCGTCCTGATCGGCCTCGACACGTCGATCGATCCGCTGACCGGCAGCCGGATCCTGCTTTCGGTATTCGCGGCGGCAGTACTAGGGGGGCTCGGCTCGATTCCCGGTGCGGTCGTCGGCGCGCTCGTTCTCGGCATCGGGGAGGAGCTGGCGCTCATGGTCGTTCCGTCGATCTATCGTTCGGCGGTCGGCTTCGCGGCGATCCTCCTCATTCTCACGTT
Source organism: Tagaea sp. (assembly GCA_044356395.1). GTDB lineage: Bacteria > Pseudomonadota > Alphaproteobacteria > CACIAM-22H2 > CACIAM-22H2 > Tagaea. The sequence continues at coordinate 8,516 of JBIKWI010000108.1, forward strand.
CCGGCCGCGCGGACTGATGGGCGAGAGGGCCGTCTGATGCTTTCCTACGTCATCTTCACCCTGAGCATCGGCGGCATCTACGCGCTTCTGGCGCTGAGCCTCAATCTGGTCTGGGGTACGGCGGGCATGGTCAATCTCGGATTGGCCGGCTTCTTCGCGCTGGGCGCCTACGTGACGGCCATCCTCACCGGGTCCGGCTCGCCGATCCTGTTCGGCGTGCTGATGGCCGTGCTGTTCGGGATCGGTGCCGGCTGCATCCTCACGTTCGCGACCTTGCGGCTGCGCGACGACTATCTGGCGATCGTCACGCTTGGCTTTGCCGAGGTCCTGCGGCTTTTTGCCCTCGGCGAGCGGTGGCTGACGCAGGGTGCCGCCGGGATTTCGGGGATCCCCGGCCCGTTCAAGCAGGAACTGGGACCATTCGGCTTCAACCTGTTCTTCCTGATTCTGGTATCGGCGATCGTCGCGATCGCCTGGTTCCTGATGCAGCGGCTCGACCGGTCGCCGTACGGGAGGGCCCTGAAGGCCATCCGGGAAGACCAGGAACTCGTCGCTTTCGCCGGCAAGGCGGTATTGCGCTTCAAATTCCAGGCCTTCGCGCTGGCGGCCGGGCTGGCTGCTCTGGCGGGCGCGCTTTACGGCCATTATCAGTCGTACATCTCGCCCGAGCATTTCCAGCCGCTGCTGACCATCTACATCTTTCTTGCCGTTACCGCCGGCGGGGTCGGGCGTCCGGTCGGCGCGGTATTCGGCGCATATGCCGTCATCTCGTATATCGAAGCGACGCGCTTCATGGCTGCCATGATCCCTGCCATATCCGCCGTGCAGTCTGCCGCGGTTCGGGAGATTCTGGTGGCCGTGGCGCTTCTGTTGATACTGTGCTGGAAACCGACGGGCGTCTTCCCGGAGAAGATGAAGTCGTCCCGCTCCTGACGCCGGTACGCGAAGGGCCGGATCCGCCGGGCATCCGCAAACGCAAGTCGGACACTGGAAAGAGAATGCACAATCAGGTTTTCCGCGGCGAGACGCTGGTCCCCGGTCGTGCGGCGGGGCCCGTGCTGCATGCCGACCTTGGTCTCAGCTTCTGGGGGGGCATTGCGGCGGAAACGGGCATGGTCATCGACAGCCAGCACCCGCTTCACGGCCAATGCGTCAAGGGCAAGGTGCTCGCCATTCCGAGCGGCCGCGGGTCGTGTACGGGAAGCGCCGTCCTGCTCGAACTGATCATGAACGGGTCGGCCCCGGCCGCGATCGTCTTCTGCGAGGACGAGACGATCCTTCCGCTGGGTGCACTCGTTTCGGAGGCCCTGTTCGACCGGAGCCTGCCGATGATCCGGCTCGACCGGAGCGCCTTCAGGATGCTGGGAAGCTGCCGGCATGCCACCGTCGGCGACGGCGCGGTCGAAGCGCAGGGTGGATCGGGATCGGCGATCGCGGAAGCCCTGCCGCCATTGCCCGACATCGACGTCGAATTGACCGAAGGCGATCGCGCGATGCTGGACGGCCGGGAAGGACCCGCGCGCCAGATGGCGATGCGCATCATCCTAGCCATGGCGAAGCTGCAAGGCGCCAGACGCCTGATCGATCTCAGCCAATGCCATCTCGATTGCTGCATCTATACCGGTCCGGTCAGCGTCGCCATCGCCGAGCGCATGCGCGACCTCGGCGCCAGGGTCAAGGTGCCGACGACGCTCAACGCGATCTCGATCGATCGCAACCAATGGCGGGTGCTGGGCATACCGGAGGCTCGTGCGGCCGAGGTCGAGCGGCAGACCGAGGCCTATCTGGCGATGGGCGCCCAGCCCAGTTTCACCTGTGCGCCCTATCTTCTCGACAGCGTCCCCCGGTTCGGGGAGCACATCGGCTGGGCGGAATCCAATGCCGTCGCCTTCGCCAACAGCGTACTGGGCGCGAAGACAAGCAAGTATCCCGACTATCTCGATCTCTGCATGGCGCTGACCGGCCGTGCACCCCTTGCCGGCTGTCATGTCGACGCGAACCGCAAGGCGCGGGTCCACATCCATGCAAGCCCGCCTCAAGACGCCGACGATTCCCTGTTCCCGCTGCTCGGCTATCTGGCGGGTGCCCTGTCGCCCCACGAGATCCCGGTCATGACCGGCCTTGAAGCGACAACGCCGTCGCGCGACGATCTGAAGGCCTTCTCCGCCGCATTCGCCACGACGTCCGCAGCACCGATGTTCCACATCGTCGGGGTAACGCCGGAAGCGCCCGATCTCGCGTCGGCGCTGGGGGACGATGCGGTCGCCGATCCTGTCCGGATCGGGATGCCGGAACTGCTGGTCGCCTGGAAGAAGCTGAACGGGACGGACGTCGCACCGGTCGCCTGCGTCGCGATCGGAAATCCGCATTCGTCCTTCGAGGAGATGGCCGCGATCGCCAGGCTCTGCGCGGGTCGCCTGAAATCCGACAGGACCCAGGCAATCATCACCACGAGCCGCGCCATGCTGGCCCGTGCGCGGGATGCAGGCGTCGCCCAGGCCCTCGAGCGGTTCGGCTTTCGCCTCGTGACGGATACCTGCTGGTGCATGATCGAGGAGCCGGTCATTCCGAACGGGCCGGGCGGCCTGCTCACAAACTCGGGGAAATACGTGCACTACGGGCCGGGACTGACGGGCCAGCGGGTGCGCTTCGCCGGTCTGGCCGCCTGTGTCGATGCCGCGGCGACGGGCTCATTCGCCGGCTCGCCGCCGGCGTGGCTGAACCGAGCTGCCGCCAACGCCGGATGAATCCGGTACACAGACATGGCGCTTCATGGCCGGCGAGAATGGAAGATCGGCCGCGACCGCCGACATCCTCCGCATCGCCGCACCGGACGGACGCATCACATCTTGAACTTCAGGTGGATGTTCTTTTCCCGAGTGTAACCGAGCATCTCCTCGAACGCCTCTTCCTTGCCGAAACCGGACTGCTTGAAGCCGCCGAATGGCATGCCGATTTCATGCGTACCGACGTCGTTGATCCACACGTAGCCGGCTTCCATCCGCGAAGCGATGCGATGGCCACGATCGATGTCCTTGGTCCAGACCGCCGCCGTCAGCCCGACATCCAAAGCGTTCACCCGTGCCAGGACATCGGCCTCGTCGCGCCAGGTCAGCAAACTGAGAATCGGACCGAAGACCTCCTCACGCGCCAGGCGCATGTCGTCGGTCACGCCGGCGAACACCGTGGGCTCGATGAAGAATCCATTGGCGAAAATGCCGTCGCGCAAGGCATTGCCTGATCGGCCCCCACTGAGTGGTCCGGGCAGAATGTTAGTGCATGATGCCTTTGATCCTGCCCCGAACTTAGGTCCACTCGCTAAGCGATCTTTTGAGCACGGTCTATTTGGTCTGCGAAGGCCTTCGGCGTCAAGCCGCCGAGAGCCATGTGGGGTCGTTCGGTGTTGTAGTCGGTC
>JBIKWI010000278.1:0-3359 GCA_044356395.1 Tagaea sp.
GCGTCTCGCAGGCATCGAGTTCGTACATCACGAAGAAGCCGTCGCCGCCGTCGGCGGCGGCCCAGCGCGATCCGCGCAGGAACCCCGGGATGGACATGCGCTCGGGGAAGTGTTCGTGGCTGTGCCAGTCCTCGAATTCGGCGCGATGCTCGGGCGCGATGTCCCACCACATCGCCACCGCCCCCTTGCCGAGCAGCGCCATCGCCTATGCGGCCATCTTCACGAACGACGCGAGATCGTCGGCAAGGTCCGCCACCGCCGCGTCCCACAGCCGCTTGCCCGCCTCGATCGACGACAGGCTCGGGTTCGAGCCGATGCGCCCGTCGGGGAAGTTGCGCCGGTAGTCGTTCGCGTCGGTGAATTCGCCGCGCGGGGCGACCTCGGGCGTCATCTTCATGTGGCGCACCGCTTCCGGGTAGACCGCCCAGGTGAGCGAGACTTCCGACGGCGTGGCGTGGCTGCCTTCCTGGTCGCCATAGAGCTCGCGGCTGATCGCCTTCACCTTGCCGCTGTCGTACCAGTTGCGCAGGCGGCAGCGCACCGCCGGGCGGTTCGAGGCGCGCATCAGCGAGGCTTCCGCGTAGATCTCGGAGAAAGCGGCGCTGAACGGGGCGACGTTGCCGCCGTGCCCGTTGACGAAATAGAAATGCGTGAAGCCGTGGCGCGCGAGGCTTTCAACGTTGTCCTTCACGACCGCGATCAGCGTCGAGGGCCTGAGCGTCATCGAGCCCGGAAACGCCAGATGGTGCTGCGCCATGCCGACCGCGATGGTGGGGGCGACAAGCGTGCCGGTCTTCTCGCCCAGCCTGCGGCCCACCGCCTCGCCGCAGATCGCGTCGGTGCCGATCAGGCCGTTGGGGCCGTGCTGCTCGGTCGAGCCGATCGGGATGATGATCGCGGTCGACTTCTTCAGGTAGGCCTCGACCTCCTGCCAGGTCTGCATGTGGAGCAGCATCGCGGGACAAATCCTTCCGGAATCCGAGGAACTTGGGAGGCGGATGATCGCGCCCTTCGGTCCTCTCGACAAGGGGGAGCCGACGGGCTAGAAGCCGCACGTATTTCGGCACCCGCGCGGGTGCGTTTCCTGCCAGGAGCGTCCCTTGAAAGTCACCCAGAAGGTCAAAAAGATCCTCGCCAACTACGAGAGCGACAACCCGGGCACGAAGACGAACCTCGCCCGCATCCTGATGACCGGCAAGCTCGGCGGCTCGGGCAAGCTGGTGATCCTGCCCGTCGACCAGGGCTTCGAGCATGGCCCGGCCCGCTCGTTCGCCCCCAACCCCGACGCCTACGATCCGCACTACCACTACCAGCTCGCCATCGACGCGGGCTGCTCGGCCTACGCCGCCCCGCTGGGGGCACTCGAGGCCGGTGCCGACACGTTCGCGGGTGCGATCCCGACGATCCTCAAGATGAACTCGTCGAACTCGATCGCCACGATCAAGGACCAGGCGGTCACCGCGTCGATCGGCGATGCACTTCGTCTGGGCTGCTCGGCCATCGGCTTCACGATCTATCCGGGTGCCGAAGACCAGTTCGAGATGATGGAAGAGATCCGCGAACTCGCCGAGGAAGCCAAGTCGGTCGGCCTCGCGGTCGTCATGTGGTCCTATCCGCGCGGCGGCAAGCTCGACAAGGCGGGCGAGACGGCCCTCGACGTCACGGCCTATGCGGCACATCTCGCGGCCCTGCTGGGTGCGCACATCATCAAGGTGAAGCCGCCCACTTCCGTGCTGTGGCAGCCGGAAGCCAAGGCCGCCTACGAGAAGGCGGGCACGGACATCTCGACCCTCGACAAGCGCATCGCGCACATCGTGCAGTCCTGCTTCAATGGCCGGCGGATCGTGGTGTTCTCGGGCGGCGAGGCGAAGGACGAGGCGACGCTGCTGACCGAGATCAAGGCGCTGCGCGACGGCGGGGCCACGGGCTCGATCGTCGGGCGCAACGCCTTCCAGCGCAAGCGCGAGGACGCGATCGCGCTGCTGGGCAAGATCATCGACATCTACAAGAGCTGAACGACGTGGCGCTCCACAAGACGCGCCTCTATCTGATCACGCCGCCGGAACTCGATCCGGCGGCGTTTTCGCCCCTGCTCGAAGCGGCCCTCGCGGCCGGCGACGTCGCGTGCCTGCAGCTGCGCCTCAAAGGTGCGTCCGACGACGCGATCCGCGCGGCGACTTCCGTGCTGATGCCCATCGCGCACAAATACAACGTCGCCTTCCTGATGAACGACCGCGCCGATCTCGCCAAGGAACTGGACTGCGACGGCGTGCATATCGGGCAGGAAGACGGCACGCTGGCGCAAGCACGCGCCTTGCTGGGCAAGGAGCGCATCGTCGGCGTGACGTGCCACGCCTCGCGCGATCTCGGGTTCGAGGCGGCCGAGAACGGCGCGGACTACGTCGCCTTCGGCGCGTTCTTCCCGTCGTCGACCAAGCCCGACCCGAAGGGCCACGCGGACTTCGACCTCGTCGCCGACTGGACCAGCCACGTGACGGTACCGTGCGTGGCCATCGGCGGCATTACGCCCGAAAACTGCGGCCCGCTCGTGGAAGCCGGCGCCGATTTCCTCGCCGTTTCCGGGGCCGTGTGGAACCATCCGGCAGGTCCCGCAGCGGCGGTAAAAGCCTTCCTCGACGCGATTTCTGCGCACAAGCCGCGCTGATTGCCTTTATGACCCCTTGCTGCTAGCTTCCCGGCCGCTTTCAGGGGCCGACGGCGGCCGCCTTCCAACGGGATTCGGGATTTAAAATGAAGATCATCGGCAGTGCGATCCGTGCGGGCAACGTCATCGAAGTCGACGGCAAGATGTGGCGCGTGGTGAAGCACAACATCGTCAGCCCCGGCAAGGGCGGCGCCTTCAACCAGATCGAGATCCGCGACGTCAAGACCGGCACCAAGTCGAACATGAAGTTCCGCTCGGACGAGACGTGCGAGCTGCTGCGCGTCGAGGAGAAGGAACTCCAGTACCTGTTCAAGGACGGCGAGCAGTACACGTTCATGGACAACCAGTCCTACGAGCAGATCACGATCTCGGAAGAGATGATCGGCGAGCCCGCCGCGTTCCTGACCGACAACATGGTCGTCTCGGTGCAGTTCATCGAAGGCACGCCCGTGGGCGTCGAGCTGCCGACGACGACGATCTGCACGATCGTCGAGGCCGACGCGGTCGTGAAGGGCCAGACGGCGGCTTCGTCCTACAAGCCCGCTTTGCTCGACAACGGCGTCAAGGTCGGCGTGCCGCCCTTCGTCGCCGCGGGCGAGCGCATCGTCGTCAACATCGCGGAGCGCGCCTACGTCGAACGGGCGAAGGACTGAGCCGGTCCGGCAGGTCCAGCCCGATGCGCGCCACCTCGCAC
>JBIKWI010000279.1:0-3351 GCA_044356395.1 Tagaea sp.
GATGAAGGCCAAGTTCACCGGCCAGATGGATCTGGGGGCGGCGTCGGCGGCGGTGAAGAAGCTGCTGGGCGGCTGACCGTTCGTGCCTTGACCCTCGGGGAGGTGCGGCCTACCTTCCCGCCCTTCGCGACGGCGGTCTGACGGCCTGTGAGTCGTGGGGATAAGTCCTTGGCTCTCAAACGGGATCTGGCGCGCCCGGCATGGCCTTTCCGCCCTCCTTCCTCGAAGAGCTGCGCGCCCGGCTGACGCTGTCGTCGGTCGTCGGACGGCGCGTGAAGCTCGCGCGGGCGGGGCGCGAATTCAAGGCGTGCTGTCCGTTCCACAACGAGAAGAGCCCGAGCTTCTACGTCAACGACGACAAGAACTTCTTCCACTGCTTCGGCTGCGGCGCGCACGGCGACGTAATCGGCTTCACGATGAAGATCGACCATCTCGGCTTTCTCGAGGCGGTCGAGAAGCTTGCGTCCGAGGCCGGGCTCGACGTTCCGCGGATCTCGCCGCAGGCGCGCAAGGAAGCCGAGCGCGCCAAGACGCTGGGCGATGCGGTCGAGGCGGCGTGCAAGTGGTTCGAGGAGAAGCTGCGCGCACCCGAGGGGCGGGCGGCACTCGCCTATCTGCGCGACCGCGGGCTTTCGGACGAGACGATCGACCGCTTCCGCCTCGGCTTCGCGCCGGAGGGGCGCGCGCATCTGCAGGCCGCGATGAAGACGCAGGGCTTCGAGACGTCGCTGCTGCTCGAAGCCGGCCTGATCGGCAAGCCCGACGACGGGCGCGATCCGTTCGACTTCTTCCGCAACCGCGTGATGTTCCCGATCACCGACCGGCGCGGGCGCGTGATCGCCTTCGGCGGCCGCGTGATGGACGACGGCAAGCCCAAGTATCTCAACAGCCGCGACACGCCGCTGTTCCACAAGCGCGACAACCTCTATGCGCTCGACAAGGCCCGCGTGGCGGTGGGCGAGCGCAAGGCCCGGGCCCTCGTCGCCGAAGGCTACATGGACGTGATCGCCCTCCATCAGGCGGGCTTCGGCGGGGCGGTGGCGCCGCTGGGCACCGCACTCACCGACGGGCAGATCCAGGCCCTGTGGAAGATCCACCCCGAGCCCGTCGTGTGTCTCGACGGCGATGCCGCCGGCCAGCGCGCGGCGCTCAAGGCTGCCGAAGTGGCGCTGCCGCTGCTGAAGCCGGGATATGCGCTGCGTTTCGCCACCTTGCCGCCGGGCGAGGATCCCGACAGCCTGATCCGGCGCGACGGGGCGACGGCGATGGACAATGTCCTGGCGCAGGCCAAGGGCCTTGCCGACGTGGTCTGGACGGCCGAGACCGGCGGCAAGGCATTCGACAGCCCCGACAGGCGGGCCGCCCTCGAAGGCCAGCTGCGCGAGCGGCTTGCCCGCATTGCCGATCCGACGGTGCGGCGCGCGTATGAAAGCGACTGGATCTACACCAAGCTGCGCGCCCTGGGCCGGCCGGTCTTCGTGCCGCGCCCGGCGGGCGGCAAGCCCTGGGTCCGGCCGGGCTCAGGACCGGTCATGGGCACGCTGCGGTCGGCGGGGGACGTGGGCCTGCTGCGCCTGCGTCAGGAACAGGTCCTGCTGGCGACCGCGATCAACCACCCGGGCCTGCTGATGGCCGAGGCGGAAGCCGTTGCTCTGGTTGACCTTACCGACCGCCGGCTGGAGCGTGTGCGCCAGGCATTGGTGGATTGCGCCCACGAGGCGGCCGGGGGCGAGACTCCGCTTGACACGGCCACGCTGATTGCCCACTTATCCCGCGTGGGATTGGCCGAGGAAGCCCTCCAGCTGACTCGGCCAACCCTCTACGAACACGGGGCTTTTGCCGATCCGACCGCTTCGCCCGAAGCGGCGCGGGCCGGTTTTGGCCACCTTTTGGCGCTTCTGTCCCGCCGCCGGATGGAAGACGAGCTGCGCGAAAGCCAGCTTGAACTTGCCCGGGACGCGACGGCGGAGAACCTGGCCCGGGTCGAAGGGCAGGCTGCCCACCTCCGGGCTCAGGTCGCCCAGCTGGCGCCCGAGGACGACGGGTAGGCGCCATAGGGTAGGGGAAGAGTTTTCATGGGGCAGGGACGCGCGCCCGCGACGAGCGCGTCACGCCGACCGGTCACCGACGTTTTCCAGTACGTTCCCGCGCGAGGCAATCAAAGATGTCGTCCAAGGTAAAGCCCGCCCCCGTCGCTGCCCCGCGCGAAGAGGCGCCCGACGGGCCCCTGATGGATGCCACCGCCGCTGCCGTGAAGAAGATGCTCGCCCGCGGGCGCGAGCGCGGCTACGTGACCTACGACGAGATCAACGCCGTCCTGCCGCCCGACCAGGTCTCCTCCGAGCAGATCGAGGACACGCTGGCGCTGCTCAGCGAGCAGGGCGTCAACGTCGTCGAGAACGAGGAAGGCGAGGACGAGGAAGGCGGCGTCGGCGCCGACGGCTCGGCCGAATCCGCCGGTCCCAAGGCCCCGGTGCCCGCGCGCGTGGGCGGCGAGGAGCCCGAGGAAGAGGAAGAAGAGACAAAGCGCGGCAACATCGACGCCGATTCGATCGGGCGCACCGACGATCCCGTCCGCATGTACCTGCGCGAGATGGGCTCGATCGAGCTCCTGTCGCGCGAGGGCGAAATCGCCATCGCCAAGCGCATCGAGGCCGGCCGCGAGAAGATGATCTCGGCGCTGTGCGAAAGCCCGCTGACGATGCGCGCGGTCGTGCACTGGCGCGACGCGCTGGTCGAAGGAAAGATGCTGCTGCGCGACGTGATCGATCTGGACGCCACCAACGGCGGCGGCCCAGGTGCGGCCACGCCGGGCGGCATTCCGGCGGCCGTCGCCGCCGCCGTCGCCGATCCGGAAGAAGCCGAGCCCGCCGAGGGTGCGGAAGGTGCCGAAGGCGGCGAGGGCGTCCCCGCCGCCGATGCCGACAACCAAGAAGAGAACGTCTCGCTTTCCGCACTCGAGCAGCAGCTCAAGCCTGAAGTGCTCGAGCGGCTGGAAAAGCTCGCCGGCGTCTACAAGCGGCTCTACCGCATGCAGGAAAAGCGCATGGAAGCGCTTCTCGCCGGCAAGCAGTTCAGCCCGGTCTCGGAGAAGCACTACCAGAAGCTCAAGCAGGACCTGATCGAGCAGCTCGCGGATGTTCACCTGAACAACACCCGCATCGAGCAGCTGATGGGCCAGCTCTACGACCTCAACCGCAAGCTCATCACGGCCGAAGGCCGCCTGCTGCGCTTCGCCGAGGAATGCGGCGTCAAGCGCGACGAGTTCCTGTCGAAGTATTCGGGCAAGGAAGTCGACCCGCGCTGGTTCGGGCGCGTCAGCCGCCTCACCGGCAAGGGCTGGAAGAAGTT
>JBIKWI010000280.1:0-3341 GCA_044356395.1 Tagaea sp.
GAGCTTGCGACCCGGCTTGCGGTCAAGGCGGGGCTCGAGGCGCGTGCCGTCAATTGCTGGCCGTCGGCGGAATTCGATGTCGCGTCGGTACTCGGCGCATTCGGTGCGCTGATGCCCGCTGGGTTCTACTACAAGACCTTTCGCGGTCCGCGCGGCCGCGCCTGGCATCTGTTCGAGCCGACGATCCGGGCGCTTGCCGGCCTCGGCGGGCTGCCGGAAGCGCCGGGGCCGCTCGCCTGCGAGAAGCGCTTCGCGCATTGCGACGTCCTCGTGGTCGGCGGCGGAGCCGCTGGGCTTGCCGCCGCGACGGCTGCGTCCGCGGCGGCGGACGCGCGGGTCTGGCTGATCGATGAAGATGCATCGGCAGGTGGCGCGCTGCACGACCGGCCGCATGCGCAGATCGACGGCATGGCGGCGTCCGACTGGATCGCCCGGACGCTGGCGCTCCTGCGCGCGCGCGGCGTGCGCGTCCTGTCGCGGACGATGGCGCTCGGGCGGTACGACGGTGGCCTGATCGTCGCCCTCGAAGAGGCGGCGGCGGGCGGGATCGAGAAGCGCCTCTGGAAGATCCGCGCCAAGGCCGTCGTGCTGGCGACCGGCGCGTTCGAGCGGCCCTTCGTCTTCGCCGACAACGATCGGCCGGGCGTGATGCTGCTCTCCGCGGTCCTGTCCTATGCCCGGCGCTTTTCCGTCGCCTGCGGGCGCGAGGTCGTCGTCGTCGCCAACAACGACGAGGCCTACGACGATGCCGCCGCTCTCGCCGCCGCCGGCATCCGGGTATCGGCGCTGGTCGACGTCCGGCCGACGGCAGATCCGGCGCGCGTCGCGGCCGCGCGTGCCGCCGGCATCGAGATACATGCCGGCCATGCGGCGGTCGCGGCCCTCGGTTCGCCGGTCCGCGGATTGCGGATCGCCCCGTTCGCGGCGCCGGGCCGCGCGCGCGATCTTTCTTGCGACACCGTCGCGATGGCCGGTGGCTGGACACCGGCCGTGCATCTGCATTCGCACGCGGGCGGCAGGCTTGCGTTCGACACGCACCTGTCCGCTTTCGTGCCGACCGGTCCGCACGAAGGCGTATTCAGTGCGGGCGCCTGCAACGGGCACGGAAGCATCGCCGGTGCGCTTGCCGACGGGTGTGGCGCCGGCATCGCCGCCGCGAAGTCGGCCGGATTCGACGTTCCCGAGACGGTGCCCTCGGCGGCGCCGGCAGCCGGTCCGGCGGGTCTCCTTGCCCGCTGGGAGATGCCGCATGGCCGGCGCGGCAAGGCCTTCGTCGATGTCGCTGCCGACGTGACGGCCGACGACCTTCGGCTAGCCGTCCGGGAAGGCTACGATGCCGTCGAACTGCTGAAGCGCTACACGACGACCGGCATGGCGCCCGACCAGGGCCGCTTCGGCAACATGAACGCGATCGACGCGCTTGCGCGTGCGCGCGAAGTCTCGCCGGCGATGGCGGGCACCACGACCTATCGGCCGCCCTTCGTGCCCATCGCGTTCGCGGCGCTCGCCGATGCCGGCGGCAGGCTCCTTCGCCCGTCGCGGACCACGACGCTGACCGCGATCCACGAGGCGGCCGGTGCGGTCATGTACGAATCCGGCGCCAACTGGCGGCGGCCGGGCTACTACCCGCGTCCCGGCGAGACGCTCGAAAGCGCCACGCGGCGGGAGTGCCGCGCGGTCCGGCAGGGCGTCGGCCTCTACGACTCCTCGCCGCTGGGCAAGTTCGAGATCGGCGGGCGCGACGCCGGAGCCTTCCTCGATTTCGTCTATGCCACGCGGCTCTCCGACCTGAAGCCCGGGCGCGGCCGGTATGCGCTGCAGTTGCACGAGGACGGAAGGCTGTTCGACGACGGGATCGTCTTCCGGACCGCGCCTGACCGCTTCTTCGCGACGACGACGACCGGCAATGCCGATGCCTGCCTGCAACGCTTCGAGTACTGCCGCCAGGTCCTGCGACCGGATCTGTCGGTCTTCGTCCTGCCGGTGACCGAGCAATGGGCCGACATCGTTCTGTGCGGCCCGCAAGCGCGCGACGTGCTTGCCGCCGCGGGTGCCGCGATTCCGGCCGACTTGCCCTTCATGTCGCTCGTCGAGGCGCGCATCGGAAATCAGCCGGTCCGGGTGGCGCGTGCCGGCTTCACCGGCGAACTGTCCTTCGAGATGTTCCTGCCTGCGGCCGCGGCGCCCGCGCTCTGGGCGCTTCTGCTGGACGCCGGTGCGCGACACGCCATCGCGCCGGTCGGTTCGGAGGCCAACCACGTCCTGCGGATCGAGAAGGGCTTCATTTCGGCGGGACATGAGGGCGACGGGATCGCCGATCCGTACGATCTGGGCCTCGGCTTTGCCGTGCATGCCGAGAAGGCCGATTTCGTCGGCCGGCAGGCGTTGCTGCGCAACCGTGCGTATCAGGATGGCCGGCCGCAGCTCGTCGGCCTGCTTTCGCGCGACGCGCGCTTCGTGCTGCCGGAGGGTGCCTGCGTGCTGCGAGGCGATGCCGCGCGCGGCCGCGGTCACGTCACCGCGAGTTGCTGGAGCGACGCGTTGGGACGGTCGCTGGCACTGGCGCTGATCGAAGACGGACGCGCGCTCGTCGGCGGCGACGTGACGGTGGCGCTCGGCGACGGGGTCGCCGGCGCGCGGGTCGTGAAGCCGGCCTTCTACGATCCGCGGGGGGACCGCCAACGTGGCTGAACGTGTCGTTCACGTGCGTGCGTTGCCGGCCGAGTGCCTTACCGCCTGGCTGTCGCGGTCCGGGCCGCGCGAGCCGGCCTGGCGCCTTGAGCCGGGGCTGTGGCTGGTCCCCGGCACATGCGCCGCGCCGCCCGACGACGGCATGGCGGTCGACGTATCGCACGCATATGCCGCCTTCTCGGTCGAGGGCGCCGGGGCGGCGGATCTGCTGTCCCAGGGCATCGCGCTCGACCTTGCGCGTCTCGCGCCGGACTTCGCCGGCCGCACGCGGCTGGGCGACATCGCCGTCATCCTCGTGCGCACCGCCGGGGGCTACGTGCTGCGCTGCGAACGGTCCTATGCCGAGTGGCTGGAAGCCTGGCTCGAGCGCGCGCGCCAGATCACGATTTCGGCTGCCGGTACTTGAAGGCCTTGTCGAAGCGCTGGACGATGTACTCGCCGCACGCGATCGGCGGATAGTTCGCGGCAGCCTTGTCGTCGAGCAGGTCGCGTGGATCGACGATCGTGTCGGGATGCGGATCGGAGAAGATGGCAATGGAATAGCGCTCGCGACCCGACGCGTTGATCACGCGGTGCGGGTTGGAACTGAAGCGCGCGTTCGTCCAGCGATGCATGAGATCGCCGATGTTGACGACCAGCGTGTCCGGAAC
>JBIKWI010000281.1:0-3335 GCA_044356395.1 Tagaea sp.
CCCGAGCAGTGTGCCACGTTCGCCGAGGTCTACCGCTTCGTGAAGCCGGGCGAGATCCTCGACGGAACCGACCATCCCGCCTTCGCGACGAGCTGGCCGGCGGCGCGCGCCGAATCGTTCTGAAACGCTACTGGTTGAGGACGATCTCGCCGAGCCGCGAAAGATCGTAGCCGCCGAGGCGGTCGGCGTGGCGCCGGCATTCGGGACCGCGCGCGAAGGCGAGCAGGCGCTGCACGGGCGGCTCGAAGAAGTCGCGCCGGCGCATGGCGAGGTCGAAGCGCTCGCGGAACAGCGGCACGAAATCGATCCCGAGCTGGCCCGCCGACGCGGCGACGCCGAAGCCGGCATCGGCGCGCCCTTCGCGCACGGCGGCGGCGATCTCCGTCTCGTTCAGCGCCGGCTGGCCGGGCGCATCGAGCGCGTCGAGCCGGATTCCCGCCTCGGCGAGCAGATGCAGGAACAGCACGTGGCTGCCGGCCTGCGGCTGGCGCAGCACGATCCGCGCCTTGCGCCGCTTCAGGTCGGCGAGCTTGCGCAGACGCTTGGGATTTCCCTTGGCGACGAGCAGCCCCTGCTGGCGCCACGCCCAGCCGATCGCCACGATGTCCTGGCCCGGCATCGCGGCGGCAAGGGCCGGTACGTTGAAATCGCCGCTGTCTGGATCGACGACGTGGAGGGCCGCGACCATCGCGGTGCCGTCGCGAAGCGCGTCGATACCGTCGAGCGAGCCGTGCGCCATCGTGGCAAGGCCCGAGCGCGAGCGGCGCAACGCCCATTCGAGAAGCGGGTCGTGGCTGCCGGCCAGGATCGGCGGCGCGGGCGGCGCTCCGACGCCGGAATCGCCGAACTCGGTGTGCTTGCGGATCCAGGCGTCGAGCAGCGCGCGCGGGAACAGCCACTTGCCGCCGATCCGCGCGCACGGGATGCGCCGCGTGCGCACGAGTTCGTAGATCGTGCGCTCCTTGAGCCGCAGATAGGCGGCGACTTCGGCGGTGGTCAGGATCGCTTCGGGCATCTGGGAAGCCGATTATGCATTTACATGCAAAATCCTGCAAACGGCTTCAGGTCCGGCGATTGACGGGGCCGGGGGCCTGCCCGACCATCGTGCCGCCATGCAGACCTTTTCCGATGCCCTCGCGACCGCTGCCGGCATGCTGGCGGCCGGCGATCTGCGTCTGTTCGCCATCGTCCTGCTGTCGCTCGAAGTCAGCCTTGTCGCGACGTTGATCGCGGCGGCCATCGGGCTGCCGCTGGGCGCGGTCGTGGCGCTCGGGAAGTTTCCCGGCCGGCGTGCCGCGATCGTCGGGCTCAACGCGATGATGGGCCTGCCGCCGGTGGTCGTGGGCCTTGTCGTCTATCTCCTGCTGTCGCGCGCCGGGCCGTTGGGCGCCTTTGGCCTGCTGTTCACGCCCGGCGCCATGGTGTTCGCGCAGACGATCCTGATCGTGCCGATCCTCGCGGCCCTCTCCCGCCAGATCGTCGAGGACGCGTGGGCCGAGCACGGCGAGCAGCTGCGCTCGCTCGACGCCAGCCTCGCGCAGTCGGCTGCCACGCTGTTGTGGGATTCGCGCTTCGCGCTTTTCACCGTCGTGCTCGCCGGCTTCGGGCGCGCCAGCGCGGAAGTAGGCGCTGTGATGATCGTCGGCGGCAATATCGACGGCGTGACGCGCACGATGACGACGACGATCGCGCTGGAAACGAGCAAGGGCGACCTGCCGCTGGCACTGGCACTCGGACTCGTGCTGATCGCCACGGTCCTGTGCGTCAACGCGGCGGCCGGCTGGATCCGCGAAACGGCCACGCGGCGGTACGGCTGATGGCGAAACCTCTCCTCCCCCTCACGCTCGACAGGGTGACGCTCGCGATCGGCGGCACGAAGATCGTCTCGGACTTCAGCCTGCGACTGGACGCGGGCACGCGCACCGTGGTCGTCGGACCGAACGGGGCGGGCAAGAGCATGCTGCTTCGCCTGTGCCACGGACTGGTGGCGCCCACCGGCGGCACGCTTGCCTGGGCCGGCGATCCGGCCGGCAGGCAGGCGATGGTCTTCCAGCGACCCTCGATGCTGCGCCGCTCGGTGCTGGCCAACGTCGCCTATGGCCTTAAGCTGCGCGGCGTCGGCCGGGCCGAGCGTGAAGCGCGCGCGCGCGAAATGCTTGCACGCGTGGGCCTGGCACATCTGTCGGACCGGCCCGCGCGGGTACTGTCGGGCGGCGAGCAGCAGCGCGTGGCGCTGGCGCGCGCCTGGGCGCTGGCGCCGAAGATCCTGTTCCTCGACGAGCCGACCGCAAGCCTCGATCCCGGTGCCGCACAGGCGGTCGAGGAGATCGTGCTCGCGATGGCGGCCGAGGGCACCAAGATCGTCATGACCACCCACAATCTCGGCCAGGCGCGCCGCATCGGCGACGAGATCGTGTTCGTCCACAAGGGCCGCATCGCCGAACGCGCAACGGTCGACGCCTTCTTCCGCACGCCGGCCACGCCGGAAGCGGCCGCCTTCCTCAAAGGAGAACTGCCATGGTGATGCTTCGTCGGATCCTTCTCGGCATCCTGCTGCTGGGTGCACAGCCTGCGCATGCGCAGGAGCGCTTCATCACCGTCGCGTCGACGACGTCGACCGACCAGTCCGGCCTGTTCGGCCATCTGCTGCCGGCCTTCAAGCGGGCCTCGGGCATCGACGTGCGTGTCGTGGCGCTTGGTACCGGGCAGGCGCTCGACGTGGGCCGTCGCGGCGATGCCGACGTCGTGTTCGTCCACGACAAGGTCGCGGAAGAGAAGTTCGTCGCCGAAGGCTTCGGCGTCTCGCGCACCCAGGTCATGTACAACGATTTCGTCGTGATCGGCCCGAAGGCTGATCCGGCGAAGGCTGCCGGCCTCAAGGACATTCTCGAGGCGTTCCGGCGCATCCAGGGCGCACAGGCGCCCTTCGTGTCGCGCGGCGACAAGTCGGGCACGCATGCCGCCGAGCTGCGCTACTGGCAGGACGCGAAGGTCGATCTGGCCGCGACGAAGGGGAGCTGGTACCGCGACGTCGGACAGGGCATGGGCCCGGCGCTCAACACGGCGGCGGCCATGAACGCCTATATCCTCGCCGACCGCGCGACGTGGCTCAACTTCAAGAACCGCGGCGATCTCGACATCCTCGTGCAGGGCGACGAGAAGCTGTTCAACCAGTACGGCGTGATCCTCGTCAATCCCGCGAAGCACGCGAACGTGAAGAAGGAATTGGGCCAGGCCTTCATCGACTGGCTCGTCGGCCCCGACGGCCAGCGCACGATCGCGGACTACAAGATCGGCGGCGAATCGCTGTTCTTCCCGAACGCGGTCGCAGCGAA
>JBIKWI010000282.1:0-3312 GCA_044356395.1 Tagaea sp.
CCGACGCCACGCTCGACGCCCTTGCCGGGATCTGCTGAACGATGTCGCAGGCCCGCAAGCCGCCCGAGACGCGCGCCGGCTACCGGCACTTCCGCGCCATCCCGACGCGCTGGATGGACAACGACCTATACGGCCATGTGAACAACGTCGTCTACTACAGCTACTTCGACACGGTCATCAACGCGTACCTGATCGAAGAAGGCGGTCTCGACATACATCGGGCGGAGATCGTCGGCGTCGCGGTCGAGACGATGTGCCGCTTCCGCACCTCGCTCGCCTTTCCCGAGACGATCGATGCGGGCCTGCGCGTCGGGCGTCTGGGCACCAGTTCCGTGCGCTACGAGATCGGCCTCTTCCGGCAGGGCAGCGACGCGGCGGCGGCCGAGGGACATTTCGTGCATGTATTCGTCCGGCGGGCGGACCAGACGCCGGTCGCCATACCTATGCAGTTGAAGAATGCATTACACAAAATTTCTACTTGAAATTTTGCTGTACAGAATTGTCTATTTTTTTACGAAGCAACCGTTAAGTTCTCCCCCGAAAATTTCTGCGGAGAACCGGAATGTTCTGTCTGAATTCGTTCGAAGCCCTCGGGCTGGCGGCACGCGAGACGCTTTTCCGCGTGGCGCAGCCGCATCTCGAGCACGCGCGCATCACGGCGACCGAGCTTGCCTTCGACCCGCGCGAGCAGCGCAAGCTCCTCAATGCCGGGATGCGCTTCCAGGAGTTCGTCCAGCGCCTGGCGATCCTGCAGGGCCAGGCGCAGAAGAAATCGGTGACGGACCGGGTGCGCCAGATCATCGACATCGTCGACGAGGCGATGCGCGAGATCGAGCAGGCGGTGCGCGAACTTCCGCCGCTGGCGGAGATCGATGCGGCGGCCCTCGACAGGCTGGCCGGCAGCGATCCGGTGCGCGGACCCATCCGTGCCGGCACGGCATTCGCCCTGACGCTCGCCACGTCGGGCGCGGGGACGGGCGACTGGATCGGCAAGGCCAACCGCTGCATCTCGTTCCTCGACAAGGCGACGCATCCCGTGGCGCTCGAACTCGTCGACCAGACGCTGGCCGAACTCGTCCGCCTCAAGCCGGCCTCCGCGGTCCTGATCGGCCCGGCGGAAAACCTCACCTTGATCATCCGGGCATGCCTCGCCATCGCGGGCGATCCCGAGGCGGCGAGCGCGACGAACAACCCGCCCTTCGTCCAGGCGCTCGTCGCGCGCCAGAAGGGCCGCGAGACCCCGCGCACCGTCGCCGCCGCCATCGAGGTCCTCAAGGGCGTGCTCGCGAGCCCGACGGCGATCGCCAAGCGCGATCCCACCCAGGAGATCAAGACGACGCGTGGCTATCGCGACCGCATCACCAAGCTGCCCCGGCTCGTCGCCGACCGCGAACTGCAGGAAATCCTCGCGCGGCGCATGTCGCGCCTCGTGGCGCCCGAACTGCTCGAGCCGCTGGTGGCGCGCGAGATCGGGGCGGGGCGCAAGGCGATCCTGCTGCTCGGCCTGCATTGCGAGATCGGCGACGAGGGTGCGCGCAAGCACCTCGTCACGCATCTCGACCAGCTCGTCGATTCGCGCGAATTCAAGGACGAGTTCTTCGTTCCCGGCATGAGCCACGACGAGAAGCGCGCGTTGGTCGCCCAGGTCGGCCAGGCGATCAACAATGCCGATCTGATCGACATCAAGCGCCAGCGCTATCAGGCGGTCGTGACGACGACGTTCGCCTCGCTCGGCGAAACCGGCGACCGGCGGATCTCGCCGCGCACGATCGCGGGGCCGGAAGACCGCGTCCAGCTGGGCGGCGTGCGCGTGCCCTTGCGCAACTGGAGCGAGACGGGCGTCATGTTCGGGCCGTACAACGGCCTGATCGCGCCGGGCCAGCGGATGCGTGCGACCATCATGCTGCGAAACGCCTACATATCGATGGGGTTCGAGGCGGAGCTGGAGATCGTCCGCCAGACCGACGGGCTCGTGGGCGCGCGGTACAACTGCCCCGATCCGCAGGCCCGCCAGCGGATCAAGGCGCATTTCCGCGCCTGACCGGTCCAGGCCGGATTTCCGTTCTGCATACAATTTGTTTACGAAGGCAGGCTAGCTTGTTGTCTTGGTTGTATGACCGGGACGGATCATGTTCTGCACGACACCAGCCGAAGCCTTCGGAGCGGCCGCGCGCGAAACCCTGTTCCGGGTCGCCCTGCCGTATCTGGATCAGGTCCGGATCACCGCGACCGAGCTTGCCTTCGATCCGCGCGAGCATCGCAAGATCCTGAATTCAGGGACGAAATTCCAGGAATACGTCCAGCGCGTGGCCATCCTGCAGGGCCAGCAGCTCAAGAATCCGGTCGCCGAGCGCATGCGCCAGACCCTCGAGCTTGTCGACGGCGCGATGCGCCTGATCGAGACCGAGGCCAAAGGCCAGCCCGACGCGCATGCAGCCGACGCCGCCATGCTCGACCGGCTGGCCGCGTCCGATCCCGCACTTGGCCCCGTGCGCGCGGGAATTGCCCTTGCGGCCGTCCTTTCGGCGCTGGGCGGCGGAAACTGGCTGCTGCGCGCCAACAGATGTCTCGAACTGCTCGACGGCGCGCACAACCCCGCCTGCATCGCGCTGATCGACCAGACGCTTGCCGAACTGCTGCGCATGAAGCCGTCCTGCACCGCGCTCGTCGGGCCGGCGGACAATCTGGCGCTGACGGTGCGCGCGTGCCTCGCCCTTGCCGGGGACGCGGCGTCCGCCGCGGGCGGCAACTCGGCTTTCGTTTCCGGACTGGTGGCGCGCAAGGCCGGACGCGACATGCCGTTCGTCGATCGGGCGACCGTCGAGATCCTCAACGGCGCGATCACGGGTCCGGCGTCGCTTGCCAAGCGCGACCCGACGCTCGAGCTCAACTCGACGCGCGACCTGCGCCGCAAGGTCACGTCGCTGCCGTTGCTGGATGCCGACAAGGACCTCGCCGACAACCTGTCGCGCCGGCTGACGCGGCTGACGGCACCGGAAAGTCTCAACCCGCTCATTGCGCGCGAGATCGGCGTCGGGCGCAAGCTCTTGGTCCTGCTGGGCCTGCATGCCGACATCGAGGACCCGAACGCGCGCAAGTACCTTGCCGCGACGATCGACGGCCTGGTCGAGAACCAGGAGTTCAAGAGCGACTTCTACGTGCCCGGCATGGCGCACGACGAGAAGCGCGCGATCGCGGCGCAGGTGTCGCAGGCGTTCGCGACTTCGCAGCTTGCCGATGCCAAGCGCCAGCGCTTCCGCGAGATCGCCGCGACCGCGTTCGCCGATCTCGCGTCGGCGGGCGACCGGCGGA
>JBIKWI010000283.1:0-3303 GCA_044356395.1 Tagaea sp.
AGGCGGCAGAACGGGTAGAGGTTGCGCATCAGGTCGTAGTCGAGCGCAACGTCCGGGCCCATCTCGCCGTCGAACTCGAAGTCGAGCTTGCGCCCGCTGTCCGACATGCGCTCCAGCTCTTGCACCGCCTCGCGGACCTGGCTGCCCTTCTCGCGGTGCGGGTTGCCGAAATTCGTGAACGAGCAAAGCGCCACGCGCGGTTCGTGGCCCAGGCGGCGGGCGGCGGCGGCGGCGGCGATGGCGATCTCGGCCATGTCGCGCGCGGTGGGAAGCTCCGTCACCGTCGCGTCGGCGACGAACACGGTGCGCTCCTTGGTCATCATGATCGAGATGCCGATGCAGCGCTTGCCCTTCTCGACGTCGATCACGCGGCGCACGTCGTCGAGCGCCTGGTAGTAGCTGCGCGTGGTACCCGTCACCATCGCGTCGACGTCGCCGACCGCGACCATCGTGGCGGCGAAGGCGTTGCGGTCCTGGTTGATCAGGCGCTGGCAGTCGCGCTGCAGGAAGCCCTGCCGGCGCAGGCGCGAATGGAGATGGTCGACATAGCGCTTGTTCTCCTTGGACAGGCGCGCGTTGTGGATCTCGAGACCCAGTTCCTTGGCCGACTGCGTCAGCCCCATCCCCTTCATCACCTCTTGGATCGTCTTCTCGCGTCCGATCAGCACCGGCGTTCCGTAGCCGGCGTTGCGGTACGAGATCGCGGCACGGATCATCTTCTCGTCCTCGCCCTCGGCGAAGGCGGTGCGGCGCGGGTTGGCGCGCACCGTCTCGAAGATGCGGTCGAGCATCGCGGCCGTGGGGTCGCGGCGCAGGCTCAGCGAATGGCGGTAGGCGTTCATGTCGGCGATGGGCTTGCGCGCCACGCCCGATTCCATCGCCGCCTTGGCGACGGCGGCCGGCACGACCGAGATGAGACGCGGATCGAACGGGACGGGGATGATGTACTCGGGCCCGTAGCGCAGGCGCTGGTTGGCGTAGGCGGCATCCAGATCGTCGGGCACGTCCTCGCGCGCGAGGATGGCGATGGCGCGCGCGGCGGCGACCTTCATCTCCTCGTTGATCGTGCGCGCGCGCACGTCGAGGGCACCCCGGAAGATGAACGGGAAGCCGAGCACGTTGTTGACCTGGTTGGGATAGTCCGAGCGGCCGGTGGCGATGATGCAGTCGGGCCGCGCTTCCTTGGCCTCCTCGGGCGTGATCTCGGGATCGGGATTGGCCATCGCGAAGATGATGGGCTTGGGCGCCATCGCGCGGACCATGTCCTTGGTGATGGCACCCTTGGCCGACAGGCCGAACACGACGTCGCAGCCTTCCAGCGCCTGGGCGAGCGTGCGCGCCTTGGTCGGCACGGCATGCGCCGACTTCCACTGGTTCATCGATTCCGTGCGGCCCTGGTAGATGACGCCCTTCGTGTCGCACAGGATGACGTTCTCGTGCGGCATGCCCATCGCCTTGACGAGCTCGGCGCACGCGATGCCGGCGGAACCCGCACCGTTGATGACCATCTTCGTCGTGCGGATGTCGCGGTTGGTGAGGTCGAGCGAATTTATGAGGCCGGCCGCCGCGACGATCGCGGTGCCGTGCTGGTCGTCGTGGAAGACCGGGATGTCGAGAAGCTCGCGCAGGCGCTGCTCGATGACGAAGCACTCGGGCGCCTTGATGTCCTCGAGATTGATGCCGCCGAACGTGATTCCGATATAGCGCACGCAGTTGACGAACTGGTCGACGTCCTTGGTGTCGACCTCGATGTCGATCGCGTCGACGTCGGCGAAGCGCTTGAAGAGGACGGCCTTGCCCTCCATCACCGGCTTGCCGCCGAGCGCGCCGAGATCGCCGAGGCCGAGCACGGCCGTGCCGTTCGAGATGACGGCCACGAGATTGCCCTTGGACGTGTAGTCGTAGGCCGCGTCCGGGTTCTTCGCGATATGCAGGCAGGGCCACGCCACGCCCGGCGAGTAGGCAAGCGAAAGGTCGCGCTGGGTCGTCAGCGGCTTCGTCGCGTTGATCTCGATCTTGCCGGCCTTGCCGCCCTGATGGTGGAAGAGCAGCGATTCCTGCTCGGTCACGGGGCCCGTGGCGTCGTTCGACATGTGGCGTTTTCTTTCCCTGAAATCGTCGCTGCTTGCGCGGGGCGAACCCGCTGCACTTTTTAGGACGGCTATGGTACGGGGAACCTCTGCCCGCCGTCAAAACTCTCGACCGCAAAAAGATTGCTGCAGTGCAATGTCCGAGATCGACTCGCCCGCGACGCCCATGATGACGCAGTACCTGGAGCTGAAGCGTCAGTATCCGGGTTGCCTACTTTTTTATCGCATGGGCGACTTCTACGAGCTTTTCTTCGAGGACGCAGTTGCAGCATCCAAGGCGCTCGACATCACGCTGACCAGGCGTGGTCAACATGCAGGCAACCAGATCCCGATGTGCGGCGTTCCATGGCATGCGCACGAAGCATATCTGGCCCGCCTGATCCGGCAAGGGTTCCGCGTCGCCATCTGCGAGCAGATCGAGGACGCCGCCGAGGCCAAGAAGCGCGGCGGCGGCAAGACGCTCGTGCGCCGCGACGTGGTGCGCGTCGTCACCCCGGGCACGTTGACAGAAGATTCGCTGCTGGACGCGCGCGCCAACAACTTCCTTGCCTGCCTTGCCGAAGCGGGCGGCGCGCTGGGTCTCGCGTGGCTCGACATGTCGACCGGCGATTTCCGCATCGAGAGCGTGGCCGTACCGTCGCTGGGGGCGGCACTCGCGCGCATCGCACCGGGCGAACTGCTGCTCGCCGACCGGCTGACCGCGCGCGACGACATGCTTGCCGCCCTCGAACCGCTCAAGCAGCGCCTCACGCCCCTGCCGTCGGCGCGCTTCGACAGCGAGAACGCGCGACGGCGGCTGGAAGCGCTCTATGCGGTGAAGTCGCTCGACGGGTTCGGCGCATTCGCGCGCGCCGAAGTGGCGGCGGCCGGCGCGCTCGTCGACTATGTCGAACTCACGCAGAAGGGCAAGCTGCCGCGCTTCCTGCCGCCCCAGCGCCTGTCGGCCTCCGACGCGATGGAGATTGACCCCGCCACGCGACGTTCGCTGGAGCTGGCCGAGACTCAGACGGGCGAACGGAAAGGCTCGCTGCTGGCAACCATCGACCGCACGCTGACGGCGGTGGGAGCGCGCCTGCTCGCCGCCCGCCTCGCCGCCCCGCTCGCCGATCCCCTCGCGATCGGCGAGCGCCTCGACATGGTCGGCTATTTCGTCGAGGCATCGCGCGCGCGCGAGGCCCTGCGCGATGCGCTGAAGGGTTTTCCCGATCTCGAA
>JBIKWI010000109.1:0-11589 GCA_044356395.1 Tagaea sp.
TCGCCTCGTCGAGCGCGCGCCTTGCAAAGCCGAGCGCGGCGGCCGCGACGGTCGAACGGAAGATGTCGAGTGTGGCCATCGCGGTCTTGAAGCCGTCGCCCGGCTTGCCGAGCAGGGCCGAGGCCGGCACGCGGCAATCCTCGAACTTGAGCGTGGCGAGCGGGTGGGGGGCGATGGTGTCGATGCGTGCCTCGACCGTGAGGCCGGGCGTGCCGGCATCGACGACGAAGGCCGACAGGCCTTTGGCGCCGGGCGCTTCGCCCGTGCGTGCGAAGATGACGTAGTGACCGGCGATCCCGCCGTTCGAGATCCAGGTCTTGCGCCCGTCCAGCACGAAGGCATCGCCGTCGCGCCGCGCGGTCATGCGCAGCGCCGCCACGTCCGAGCCGCCTTCGGGCTCGGAGAGGGCGAAGGCCGCCAGATGCGTGCCGGCGCGCGTGCGCGGAAGATACTTCGCCTTCTGCGCGTCGGTCCCGAACAGCGTGATCGAGCCGGTCCCCAGCCCCTGCATGGCGAAAGCGAAATCGGCGAGACCGGACCGGTAGGCGAGCGTCTCGCGGATCAGGCACAGCGCGCGCACGTCAAGCGCTTCGAACGCGCCGCCGTGGGATTTCGGCACGGCATAGTCGAGGAAGCCGGCGTCGCCGAGCATCTTCGCGAATTTCTTCGTGAGGCCGTCGACATCCGTCTCGTCGTGCGCCAGTGGTTCGATCTCGCGCTTCGCCCAGTCATAGAGCCGGCGCGCGAGCGCGCGGTGCACGTCGTCGAAGAACGGCCAGCCGAGGAAAGTGCGGTCGGGCATCAGTTCCCCTCGAACACGGGCTTCTGCCTGGCCACGAACGCGCGATAGGCGCGCTCGAAATCGCCGGTCTGCATGCAGATCGCCTGCGCCTGCGCCTCGGCCTCGATCGCCTGGTCCACGCCCATGTTCCACTCGTGGTCGAGCGCCTTCTTGGTCATCGCATGCGCGAAGGTCGGTCCGTCGGCAAGCTCGCGTGCGAAGCCCTGTGCCGCCGCCAGCAGCGCATCGGGCTCGGCGAGACGGTTGAAAAAGCCCCAGCGCTCGCCTTCCTCGCCGCCCATCGAGCGGCCGGTGAACAGCAGCTCGGCCGCGCGCCCCTGTCCGACGATGCGCGGCAGGATGGCGCACGCCCCCATGTCGCAGCCGGCAAGGCCGACGCGCACGAAAAGATAGGCGACCTTCGCGCGTGCGGTCCCGAAGCGGATGTCGGCCGCCATCGCGATGGCCGCACCCGCACCCGCGCACACGCCGTCGATCGCCGCGACGACCGTCTGCGGGCAGCCCCGGATCGCCTTGACCAGATCGCCCGTCATCCGCGTGAAGCGCAGCAGCTCGGGCATCTCCATGCCGACGAGCGGGCCGATGATCTCGTGCACGTCGCCGCCCGAGCAGAAATTGCCGCCCGCCCCGGTGATGACGACGCTCTTGATCCTGTCGTCGTGGACGAGATCGCGGAACAGGTCGCGAAGCTCGGCGTAGCTTTCGAAGGTCAGCGGGTTCTTGCGCTCGGGCCGGTTCAGCGTAAGCGTGGCGACCTTGCCGTCGACGGACATGAGGAAGTGCTGCGGGTTGCGGTTCATGCGCTGGCTCCGGCGGCGGATGTCTTGAGCTTGGCGAGCAGGGCGAGCAGGCGCTTGATCTCGGCCGGATCGAGTGCGGCGAACGCCTCGTCGATCCAACGCTCGTGGGTGGGCAGCATCGCCTCGAACGCGCGCCGGCCGGCCGGCGTCAGGCTCACGCGGGCCGAGCGGCGGTCGCCCGCCTGCGCCTGGCGCACGATCAGGCCGTCGCCCGCCAGCCCGTCGACCAGTCCGGTCACGTTGCCGGCCGAAACCATCATGCGCTGCGACAGTTCGCCCATCGTGAGCCCGTCGGGATGGCCGCCGGCCTGCGCGCGCGACAGCTGCGAGAGCACGTCGAAGCGCGGCAGCGTGATCGCATAGGTCTCGCGCAGGCCCGCGCGCACGCGCGCCTCGATCAGGTTGGCGCAGGTCAGCAGGCGCAGCCACGCGCGCAGTTGCAGATGTTCGGAATTCTCGTGGCCGCGTTCGCGATCCATGCGGGGCTAGACCTCGCCGCCGGCGACGGGCAAGGCCGCGCCCGTGATGGCCGCCGCCGCATCCGAGCAGAGATAGGCGACCAGCGAGGCGACTTCGGCGGGCTGCACGAGCCGGCCCATCGGGTTCGACGCAGCAAAGCCCTTGACGACGCTGCCGGGGTCCGAGCGGGTCTTCACGGCCACGTTCTGGGCGGCATCCTGCAGCATCGGCGTGTCGGTATAACCGGGGCACACGGCATTCACGGTCACGCCGGTGCGCGCGAGTTCCACGCCCAGCGACCGGGTCAGCCCGACCAACCCGTGCTTGGCCGCCGTATAGGCCGACACGTAGGGGTATCCCTTGAGCCCGGCGGTCGATGCCACGTTCACTACCCGACCCCAGCCGTCGGCGACCATCGCCGGGATCGCCAGCCGGCTTGCCGTGAAGGCCGCCGTCAGGTTGAGGGCGATCATGCGCGCCCACATGTCGGGCTCGGTCCGTGCGAAGGGCGCGGTCTCCGCACCGCCGGCATTGTTCACGAGGATGTCGACATGCTGGCTGCCGGCGGCCGTCGCGAAGGCCTGGCCAAGTGCGATCGCGTCGGTCACGTCGCAGGCGATGGCATCGGCGTCGAGTTCGGCGGCCAGAGGTGCCAGGCGGTGCCGGTCGCGCGCGATCAGCGTGATGCGGGCACCCTGTTCGGCCAGCGCGCGCGCGATGGCCGCACCGATGCCGCGCGAGGCACCGGTCACGAGCGCGTGGTGTCCGGCGAGCGACTGGGCGGGCGGGCGATCCTGTGGCGAACGCGGCAAGACGGGGCCTCCCGGGCGAAGATATTTTAAGTCTAAAATATCCCGCCGGCCCCGACAAGTGGCCCCGTGGACTATTTGTGGGCGGCGGCGATCCCCTGCCACGCGAGGAGGCCGGCGGAGTCCGCGGTCCAACGCCCGATCCGGGCGGACGCGGACGGCGTATCCGGTTGGGCGCCCTCGACTTCGATAGCCGACATGAACCGGATGTCGTGCGGCGCCGGTGCAGCGAACGGCAGCACGAGGCGGTGCCAGCCGTCGAAGCGGCCGCCCGTCGCCCGCGCATGCCACGTGTAGACGGGGACCCGGCGCTCGCGCGCGAGCAGATAGACCGCCCGGATCAGGAGTGGCCCGAGCGACCGGCGGACCTGCGCCACGTCGCCGAGCGTCGCGCCTTCCCAGTCGCGGCCCTCGTTCTCGGCCACCCGCGATCCGAAGATGCGATAGCGCAGGTCGGTGGTGCCCGGGATCGGGTCCACGACCGTCGAGCGTGTCACGACGGCGCCGAACTCTTCGGTCCGGAAGTCGCTCCAGTCCGGAATCTGGCGTTCGCCGCGCAGCAGGTTCCAGCGTGTCAGGCACTCGCGATGGACCGCGATGGGGACGTCGTCGAGTGTCGGCTCCCAGCATACGATCGGCGGGGCGAATTGCGTGTACTTCTCGAGGATCCCGTTGCGGTTTTCCGCAAGCGCTGCGAGCACTTCTTCGAACGCAGATTCCAAGTCGGCGATGAGCGTGCCCACCGAATTCCTCCAATTGTATGTTAGAATTAACTACAATCTTTGGAATTATAGCGCGCATGCCGACTCCACGGAAGCGCTACCAAGAACTACAAAACGGTCGAGGGCTCTAATTGCCGGGCGGATCGAGGCGCAGCAGCGCGCCATCCTGCGCATCGGTCAGCAGATGGACGCGGCCGGCCGCATCGACGCGCACGTCGCGGATCCGATGCCCGAGGTTGGCCAGCAACTTCTCTTCCCGCACGATCTTGCCGTCGGCGATCTCCAGCCGGTGCAGTGCGCGGCCCGCAAGCGCGCCGACGAACACCGAACCCCGCCACGCCGGAAAGGCATCGCCGCGATACCAGGCCATGCCCGACGGCGCGATCGACGGCGTCCACAGCGTGATGCCTTCTTCGATACCGGCGCGCGTCGTCGCCTCGCCGATCGGCGTGCCGCTGCCATAGTTCCGGCTATGCGTCACGACAGGCCAGCCATAGTTGCGGCCGCCGACAAGGCGATTGAGTTCGTCGCCGCCCTGCGCGCCATGGTCCGCGGCCCAAAGCGTGCCGGCCGGATCGAGGGCAAGCGCCTGGCTGTTGCGCAGTCCGAGCGCGAATATCTCCGGCCGATAGCCTTCCCGTCCGACGAACGGATTGTCGGCCGGCACGCGACCGTCGTCTTCCAGCCGGATCAGCTTGCCGTTGAGATCGCCCGGCCGCTGGGAACGCATGTCGTCGCGCCGGTCGCCGGTCGTGATGTAGAGCCGGTTGTCGGCACCGAAGGCCATGCGGCCGGCGAAGTGCATCGAGGTGGTGTTCGGGGCGTTCGAATCGAAGATCGGCTGGAGATCCTCGACGCGCCCGTCGCCAAGCCTGCCGCGCGCGACGCGCGTGACGGTCCCGCCGGCAACCTCGGCGGCGTAGCTGAGGTACAGGATCCGGTTTTCGGCGAAGCGGGGATGGAGGGCGATATCGAGCAGTCCGCCTTGGCCGCGCGCCGCGACCGGCGGGAGACCGGCGAGGGGTATCGCTTGCAACACGCCGCCGGCGACGACGCGCAAACGCCCGGGGCGTTCGGTCACGAGCATGCGCCCGTCCGGCAGGAAGGCGAGGCTCCACGGATGTTCGAGGCCGGACGCGACCCGCACGACCCGGAAGCGGGCTTTTTCGCTTGCGACGATGTCCTGGGCCGGTGCGCCTGCCGGCAGCCCGAGCAGGAGTGCCCCGAGAAGAAGGGCAGGGAACATCACCGTCGTCCGAAACGCGCGCATCCTTTCCCTCCGTTGCGGAAATACTGTGGGCTTCCGGCCCTGCATGGCCATCGGTTAGCATGCCCGCATGTCGATCGCCAAACCGTTCGCCACACCCGTTCCCGACTCGCGCCGGCCGGTGGCGCCAGACCCGGGCTCGCTGCCTTCGGCCGGCAACCTCGCGATCCTGAAGGCGATCGAACGCAAGGTCCTGTGGCTGTCGAGCTGGACGATCCACAACGCCAACAAGATCCGTCCGTCGCGAGACGGCCTGAAGGTCGGCGGCCACCAGGCGTCGTCGGCGTCCATGGCGACGCTGATGACGGCGCTCTATTGCGCGGTGCTGCGTCCGCAGGACCGCGTCGCGGTCAAGCCGCACGCCTCGCCGGTGTTCCATGCGATCCAGTACCTGCTCGGCCACCAGACGCGCGAGAAGCTGGAACGCTTCCGCGCCCTCGGCGGGGCGCAGAGCTACCCCTCGCGCACCAAGGACATCGACGACGTCGACTTCTCGACCGGCTCGGTCGGGCTTGGCGTGGCCGAGACGCTGTTCGCGTCGATCGCCCAGGATTATGTGCGCCTCAAGGGGCTTGCCGCACCCGACTGGCCCGAAGGCCGGATGATCGCGCTGGTCGGCGATGCCGAGTTCGACGAGGGAAACATCTTCGAGGCGATGCTCGAAGGCTGGAAGCACGACGTGCGGAATCTCTGGTGGATCATCGACTACAACCGCCAGAGCCTCGATAGTACCGTCTCCGACCATCTGTTCCAGCGCATCGTCGGCACGTTCGAATCGATCGGCTGGCGCGTCATCGTGCTCAAATACGGCAAGCTGCTCGAAGCGGCGTTCGCGCGGCCGGGCGGGGAGGCGCTGCGCCGGTGGATCGACGAATGTCCGAACTCGCTCTATTCGGCGCTCACGTACAAGGGCGGCCCGGCATGGCGACAGGCGCTCGAACGCGATCTGGGCGGCGAACCGGGCATCCGCGAAATCCTCGCTTCCTACAACGATGACGACGCGCTCCACCGGCTGATGACGAATCTCGCCGGGCACGACATGGAAAGCGTGCTCGAAGCCTATGCCGATGCCGCGTCGACCGACCGTCCGACCGTGATCGTCGCCTATACGATCAAGGGGCACGGGCTGGCTTTTGCCGGGCACAAGGACAACCATGCCGGCCTGATGAACGCCGAACAGATCGACGGGTTCCGCAAGTCGATGGGGATCGCGCCGGGCGAGGAGTGGGAACGGCTTTCGGGCTTCGACGATCCCGACGGGGCGGCGCGGTTCCTGGCGCAGGTGCCGTTCGCGAAGGTGTTCCCGCGCCGCCTGCCGACATCGCCGGTTCCCGTTCCCGACGACTTTCCGATCCCGGTCGCGGACAAGCCGACGAGCACGCAGGAAGGCTTCGGGCGCGTGCTCTACGAGCTTGCGGGCGGCAGCAGCGAACTTGCGCGGCGAATCGCCACGACCTCGCCCGACGTGACCGTGTCGACCAATCTCGGCGGCTGGGTTAACCGGCGCGGGATCTTCGACCGGCACGACCGCACAGACACGTTCAAGGCGGAGAAGGTCGTCTCGGCGCAGTCGTGGAACATGAGCCCCGCCGGCCAGCATGTCGAACTCGGCATCGCGGAGAACAACCTGTTCCTGATGCTGGGGGCGCTGGGCCTTGCCGGCGACCATTTCGGCGCGCGGCTGCTGCCCGTCGGCACGCTCTACGACCCGTTCATCAACCGCGGCCTCGATGCGCTGACCTATGCCTGCTACCAGGACGCGCGCTTCATCGTCGTCGCCACGCCGTCGGGCGTGACGCTTGCCCCCGAAGGCGGCGCCCACCAGTCGGTCGGTACGCCGCTGGTCGGGATGGGCGCGCCGGGTCTCGTCTATTTCGAGCCGGCTTTCGTCGACGAGCTTGCGCACATCCTGCGCTGGGGCTTCGCGCACATGCAGGACCCGGACGGCGCTTCGGTCTATCTGCGGCTTTCGACGCGACCGCTTGTTCAGCCGACGCGCGCGGGCGGCTCCTGGATCGACGGCTGTCTTGCCGGGGCCTATTGGCTGGTGGAGCCGGAGCAGGGAAGCGAACTCGCCATCGCCTATGTCGGGCCGGTGGCGCCCGAAGCAATCGAGGCGCATGCCGCCTTGCGCGAGGAAGTGCCGGGTGCAGGACTTCTCGCCGTGACCTCGCCCGACCGGCTGCATGCGGACTGGCGCATGCGTGGGTCCGACTGCCATGCGGCGCGGCTCCTCGCGCGGCTGGCACCCGATGCGGGGATCGTCAGCGTCATCGACGGCCATCCGGCGGCGCTGTCGTGGCTGGGCGGCGTGTCCGGCCAGCGCGTGCGGGCGCTGGGCGTGGAGAGTTTCGGCCAGTCGGCCGACATTCCGGATCTCTATCGCCTCAAGGGTCTCGATGCCGGGGCCATCCTCGATGCCGCGGCAGGCCTGCTCGTCGATCGCGCACGCTCCAAATGAAAAGGGCCCCGCCGGCGCGCGGGGCCCTTCTATTGTTGGCTCGGTGGTTTGTCGACGTCAGCCGTACGTTGCCTTAGCGGAAGAGTCCGAGAAGGACGGACGGCTGCTGGTTGGCGATGGACAGCGACTGGATGCCGAGCTGCTGGCGAACCTGCAGCGCCTGCACCGCAGCGGCCGACTTGCCGATGTCTGCGTCGACGATGGCACCGAGGCCGGTCGTCGTGGAGTCCACGATCGCGTTCACGAAGCCCGACTGCAGCGTGAGCGTACGCGTTTCGGCAGCGTTGGAACCGAGCGAGGTCGCAACGGCCTGCTGGAACGTGTTGAGCGAGGTGAGAGCCAGCGAAGCCGCCGAGGCCGACGTGACCGAAGAGGCCGCGAAGGTCGTGAAGGCCGCGTTGACCGACGACTGCGAGGTCATCGTGAGGGTCGTCGCCGTCGTGTCGGCGAGGAACGTCTTGGCGGCCGACGCGGCCGACAGGAGGTTCGTGCCGTTGTAGTTTGCCTGGCTGATGAAGTTCGAGATCTGGCTCGTCATCGCGTTGAAGTCGGCGGTGTAGATCGTGCGCTGGTTGGAGCTGATCGAACCGTCGGCGAGCTGGGTGATCTTGGCCTGAAGGTTGCCGATCAGGTCCGAGATGTTGGTGAGCGCCGCCTGCGTGACCGACCCGAGGCCCACGCCGTTGGCCAGAGAGCCCTGCACGGCCGTGTAGGCCTGCAGGTTGCCGCGGATACCCTGGGCGACCGAGAAGGTCGACGCATCGTCGGCAGCGTCCGCGACCCGGTAACCGGTCTGGACCTGCTTGGAGGCGACGTTGAGCGCGGTCTGGGTGCTACGGAGAGAGGACAATGCGAGCATAGCGCCCACATTGGTATTGACTGAATTGGCAGCCATTTTTTGGTCCCTTTCTGGTCAGTTGGTTTCGACTTCTGTCGAACCTGGAGTTCATGTCGTTCATATTTTCCGGGCTTCCCCGAAGAATGCGAACAGGTCACGCCGGACCCACGAACTACCGAGCGGTTACATACTACGGGAAAACGTGCGGTTACACAAGTAGCTCATAATATTGGGTTTATTGTGCTTTTAAATATATATTAACTTAAATTTTAAATATAGGTCCTGCAGGCACGGAGATCGGCCGGATCCCCGGACAGATCGGCTGGTTCAATGCGGATCTAGCGGACGAAACCCAGAAGCGCGCTTGGCTGCCCGTTGGCGATCGACAGGCTCGAGAAGGCGAGCTGCTGGCCGACGCCGCGTGCGACCGCTTGCGCGGATGCGGCGCCGATATCGGCATCGACCAGTGCGCCGAGACCGATCTGGATGGCATCGACCGTCGAATCGATCTGGGACGATTGCTGGCCAAGTGCCCGCGTCTCTGCCGCGTTCTGGCCGGAGGCCTGGCCAAGTGTCGTCTGGAACGTCTGGAGCGCGCCGAGGGTCGCGACCGCGCCGGCCGATGACGACGTGTCGATGGCGCCCTGGAAGGCGGCGAGACCGGTGCCGACCTGGCTCTGGCTCGACACGGTCAGCGAGCTGCCGCTCGTGTCGGCAAGGAAGCTCGTCGAGGGAGCACCCGTCTGCAGCAGGTTCGTGCCGTTGAAGCTTGCCTGCTGAACGGTGTTCTGGAGCTGGCTGCTCAGCGCCTGCACGTCCGCCGAATAGATCGCCCGCTGCTCGGCCGAGATCGAACCGTCGGCAAGGCTCGTCAGTTTCTGCTGGAGCTGGTTGGTGAGATCCGTCGCCTGGCTGAGGGCGGCCTGCGTGACGGCACCGAGGCCGGCCCCGTTGGCGAGCGAACCCTGGACCGCGCTGAATGCCTGGACTTCGCCGCGCAGCCCTTGTGCGACGGCGAAGGATGACGCGTTGTCGGCGGCATCGGCGACCCTGAACGCGGTCTGCAGCTGCTTCTGCGCGACCTGCAGGCCCGCCTGCTGCGTGCGCGCGGAGGA
This sequence comes from Tagaea sp., assembly GCA_044356395.1. Classification (GTDB taxonomy): domain Bacteria; phylum Pseudomonadota; class Alphaproteobacteria; order CACIAM-22H2; family CACIAM-22H2; genus Tagaea. The sequence continues at coordinate 9,274 of JBIKWI010000109.1, forward strand.
AAGCGCGCGAAGCGAGGCGGCGTTGGTATTGACGGAGTTGCCGATCGATCCGGTCATGGTCGGAGATTACCGGAAATGCCGTGGCTTGGGGAGTCCCCCTGTTCCGGCAAGCGCCTCATCCTACAAATGAAACGGGGGCGGCCCTTGGGCCGCCCCCGTCCGTCTTGGGTGTTTCCGCGAAAGTTAGCGGAAGAGGCCGAGCAGCACGGAGGGCTGCTGGTTGGCGATGGACAGCGACTGGATGCCGAGCTGCTGGCGGACCTGCAGCGCCTGCACCGAAGCCGAAGCCTTGCCGATGTCGGCATCGACGATGGCGCCGAGGCCGGTGGTCGTCGCGTCGACGATCGCGTTCACGAAGCTCGACTGGAGCGTCAGCGTGCGCGTTTCCGCGGCGTTGGCACCCAACGAGCTGGCAACCGACTGCGCGAAGGTGTTGAGCGAGGTGAGGGCGAGCGTGGCCGCCGAAGCCGACGTGACCGAAGAGGCCGCGAAGGTCGTGAAGGCCGCGTTGACCGAAGACTGCGAGGTCATCGTCAGCGTGACGGCGTTGGTGTCGGCAAGGAACGTCTTGGCGACCGACGCGGCCGACAGGAGGTTCGTGCCGTTGTAGTTCGCCTGCGTGATGAAGTTGTTGATCTGCGACGTCATCGCGTTGAAGTCGGCGGTGTAGATCGTACGCTGGTTGGAGCTGATCGACCCGTCGGCGAGCTGCGTGATCTTGGCCTGCAGGTTGCCGACCAGGTTCGAGATGTTGGTGAGAGCCGCCTGCGTGACCGAGCCGAGGCCGACGCCGTTGGCGAGCGAGCCCTGCACCGCCTGGAAGGCCTGCAGGTTGCCGCGGATGCCCTGCGCGACCGAGAAGGTCGACGCGTCGTCGGCAGCGTCCGCGACCCGGTAACCGGTCTGGACCTGCTTGGAGGCGACATTGAGGGCAGACTGAGTCGTGCGCAGCGAGGCCAGAGCCACCATTGCGCCTACGTTCGTATTGATCGAATTCGACATCTGAGGATCCATCCTATTCTAGGGTTATGCGCCGGCATTCTGCCGAGGCCACATCCGGTTCCCGTTTGAGGGTGAAACCGACTGTGAGGAGGACCATACAGAAACTTTTCGGTGCCGACAAGCATATTTTTAAAATTTGAAGTATTTTTTCTACAAATACCCTGTGTAATCGATGTAAATGCCGAGTGTGTAATTAATACACTGATTTTAAACGATTATTTTTGGCACGGTGCTACGCGTGCCGGCACGACCGGGGCCGTCAGGCTCTCGAGGAAGGCGACGAGGTCGTCGATTTCGCCGCCCGCGAGGCCCAGCGGCTTCAGGATCGCCTCCCCGTCGGCGTGCAGGCGGTCGGGATCGAAGTCCGAATAGTGGCGCACGACGTCGTGCAGCGTGGCGAGGCTGCCGGCGTGCATGTAGGGCGCGGTGCGCGCGACGTTGCGCAAGCCCGGCACGCGGAACTCGCCGAAGTTGCGGTGCTGCGGATCGACATGGCGCGTCGCGGTCCCCGGCGCTTTCGCCGGATCGTCGTTGAACGCGCCAAGCCGGGTGAACGGACTTTCGCGCAGCGCCTTGATGCCGCCGTGGCGGCCCATGTCGGCACCACTCGCGGTGAAGAACGGCACGCCGACATCGTGGAACTCGCCGTTGGTGAACGAAGGCCCCAGATGGCACAGCGCGCAGTTGGCGCGCCCGACGAACAGGCGCGCCCCGCGCCGGGCGGCCGGCGACAGGCGTGCCGCCGCGGCATGGTCGCCGCGCACGAGCGCGTCGCGGAACTCGTCGAACGGCGTGCGGCCGCTCGCCAGCGTTTCCTGGAAGGCGGCGAGCGCCTTGGCGGCATCGACCGCCAGCGCCGTATCGTCCACGCCCGACGCGGCGCGTCCGAACGCCTGCGCGTAGCAGCGCGACAGCGCGGGATCGCCGCGCAGCAGAGCTGCCGTGCCGGCGATGCTGCCGCCAAGCTCGCGCGGCTCCAGGATCGGGCGCAGGCTCGCCGCCCACAGGCTGTCCGAAGCGCCGTCCCAGCCGAACCAGCGCTGCCCTTCGAGATCGACCAGCGACGGCGCGTTGCGCTCGAGCGCCCCGCGCCCGACACTGACCGCGCGTCCGTCGGTCCATGCCTTGGCCGGATCGTGGCAGCTCGCACAACTCAAGGCCCCGTCCGGCGACAGCCGCCGCTCGGAAAACAGGGCCGCACCGAGGTTCGCCGCCAGCGGATTTCCGGACGCGCGGTTGCTTGCGTCGACGACGGGGGCCGGCGGCCACGGCCCATGGCGCGCGATGCGCGCGATCTCGGCCGGCGAGAACTCC
>JBIKWI010000284.1:0-3293 GCA_044356395.1 Tagaea sp.
CGGCCAGGTTCAGCGTGAACGGACCCGAACCGACGACCGTCTCGATCTTCTGCATCGGATCGGTTTCGGCTTCCTTCTTGCGCATCATGAAGCAGACCGGCGTCGACGTCTTCGACAGGACGTCGAGCACGAGGCCGTAGCGCTCCTTGAGCGAAATCGTGAAGGTCTTCTCGTCCTTCGATTCGATGCCCTTGACGCGCTGCATCATGTGCTGGCCGCCGCCGTCGCGCGCCGCCCAGCGCTTCAGCGAAGCGACGATGTCGCCCGACGTCACGTCGGTGCCGTCGTGCCACTTGAGGCCGGGACGAAGTTCGAACGACCAGGTCATATTGCCGGCGTCGTAGCCGTACTTGCCGACCATCTGGGGCTTCGCCTCGCCCTTCTCGTCGATGCCGAAGAGCGTGTCGTAGACCATGCCGCCGTGATAGGCGGACATGTTCGCGGTCGTCCAGATCGGATCGTAGGTCGGCACGTCGCCGTGGAAGACGGCGCGGATCGTGCGTGCCGCCGACGGGCGCGCCTGTGCGCGGGCAAGAGACGGCGCGCCGGCGACAGCCGCCGTTGCCGCCGTGGCCTTCAGGACCGTACGTCGTGAAAACTTGCTCATCTTTGTCCTCCGTGTCCGTTGATTCTGCGCGATTGTTTTTAGTGAATTTTTGTCTGCGACAAAGCTTGTCACAGGCCCCTGCCGGCCCGCAAGACCCTCAGAAAATCAGGCCGGGGGAGGTCTTCTCGTCCAGCGGCCAGATCGGCCGGTTGATGCGCGTGAACGGGATCTTCCGGTAGTCGCGGCTGAGAGGACCGTCGGAATCGATGTAGATCACTTTCTTGGCGATCGGGCCGAAGGCGGCCATGAAGTGGTTGGTCGACTTGACGACCACCATCTTTCGCGTGCGCGGGTCGATTCCGACGTTCTCGAACAGTTCGAGGCCGAGCGCCTGGGTCCGGTTGGTGATCAGCACGATCTCGACGCCGCCGACCTTGATGGCCGCACAGTCGCCGAGCGGTACCTGCGTGGGCCCGAAGCTCTGGTGGCAGTCGCGCTTCAGGCCGACCACCTTGACCATCGCATCGACGGGCTGGCCCGAGGTGGGCCCGATCTTGCCGCCGAAGCGCAGCGCGAATTCCGCCCCCAGGCCGGCGTCGAAGCACAGGCGGACGGCGATCGGGTCCCAGATCGGCCCGACGATGGCTTCCTGCGCGCCGCGCTCGATCAGGCGGCGAAGGATCGTCGTGTTGTCGGAAGGCGCGCCCCCGCCGGCATTGTCGGCCGGGTCCGCCATGACGACCGGGGCCGCGTTGAACTCCATCGCGACGCTGATGCCGGCATCGACGCCGAAATACTCCGGCATCGTCTTGCCGCGCATCGAGACGAACTCCTCGCCGATCGACTTGGCCAGGGCATCGCCCTTGGCCTTGTCCTTGTCCATCACGACGAGGATGCGCCCCGTGAGTTCCGGCACGTCGGCGTAGGGAAAGCAGTGGCCGATCGAGATCGACAGGATGCCGTCCTTGCCTTCCATCGCGATCATCCGGTCGACGAACGCGCGCATCAGCGGCAGCGTGGTCGGATAGCTCTGGATCTGGCGGCAGTCGTACATCGACATGACCGGCTTGATCTCGCCGCGCAGCGTGCGCAGCACGAGATCGAGCACGTCTTCGGCCCGCTCGACGACGTCGGTGTGCGGGAACTCCTTGTAGAGCACGATGATGTCGGCAAGCTTCACGCGCTTGAGCGTCAGGTGGCAGTGCGGATCGAGCTCGACGCCGATCACGCATTTCGGCCCGACGATCTCGCGCACGCGCTCGATGATGTCGCCTTCGACGTCGTCGTAGCCATGCGCGACCATGGCGCCGTGCAGGCCGAGCAGCACGCCATCGATCGGCATGGCGGCGCGCAGCTGGCCCAGGATCTCGTCGCGCATGAACTCGTAGTCCTTGCGGTTCGTGGTACCGGCGGGGCTCGCGGCAAAGCAGCTGCCCTCGACCAGCGTGAAGCCCTCTTTCTTCGCGCGGCGGCGGGCGACCCAGAGCGGCGCCGTGCACATCAGCGGGGTCTCCTCCGGGTGCTCGCCCGGGCGCAGGAACACGCATTCCTTGTAGGCTTCGAGGCTCGTCGGCAGCGGCGAGAACGTGTTCGTTTCGGTCGCGATCGTCGCGGCAAACAGGCGCATTTCCATTCCCCCCTAGATTTGATTTCGGCGACAGCATAGCGTCATTCAATCGTAAGACGGAAGGGGAGGGATTTCGCGCGATGGCAAGGCCGACACGCCTGGTGTCCGACATCGATTTCGACCGCGACGGCAAGCAGGTCGACTGGCTCGGACTTCCGCACTCGGTGACGCGATCGGCCTATGGCCGGATCATGATCCCGATCGCCTGCATCAAGAACGGCAAGGGACCAACCGCCTTCTTCATGGCCGGCAACCATGGCGACGAATACGAAGGGCAGATAGCACTCGCCAAGCTGATCCGGGCACTCGAACCGGGCGAGATCCAGGGGCGCGTGATCATCCTGCCGGCGGCCAACTTCCCCGCGGCAATGGACGGGGCGCGCGTCTCGCCGATCGACGGCGGCAACCTCAACCGGACGTTCCCCGGCGATCCGGACGGAACGGTCACGCAGCAGATCGCCTATTACATCGACACCGAGCTGTTCCCGCGGGCCGACCTGTTCCACGACCTGCATTCGGGCGGCGGATCTCTCGATTACGTGCCGTTCGCCTCGATGCATGCGGGTGCGGGCGAGGCACTCGACAAGCGGTGCAGCGACGCCCTCCGGGCCTTCGCGCCGGAAGTGGCGCTGGTCTGGAAGCTCGGTCAGGACGTCCGATACGCGCCGGCGGCGGCACTGCATCGCGGCGTGCCGGCGCTGGGCGGCGAGTTCGGCGGGACAGGCTCGGTCAATCGCAAGGCGCTCGCGATGGTCGAGCGCGGCCTGCGCCGGCATCTCATGAATCTGGGAATCGTCGAAAAGCCGAAGGACTGGGCCGACGCGCCCGCACCGCGTCGCGTGACCGTTCCCGGCCAGGCCTGGTTCGTCTACGCGCCGGAACCCGGCCTGTTCGAGCCGGCCGTCGAGCTTGGCGACACCGTGACGAAGGGCCAGCTCTGCGGCCATGTCCACTTCGTCGACAATCCGGGCCGCGCGCCCGTTCCCTGCCACTTCCGCGAGGAGGGCATGGTCATCTGCAAGCGCCATTTCGGCCGCGTCGAACGCGGCGACTGCGTCGCGCATCTGGCGGTCGATGAGCCCTGGTGAGATCCACGCCCTGACGGCGACGCGCGCGCGC
>JBIKWI010000110.1:0-11579 GCA_044356395.1 Tagaea sp.
ACGGTGACGACCGCGACGAAGCCGAGGATGACCGCGAAGCTCGCCCGCCACGAGAAGTGCTCGTCGAGCAGGCCGCCGATCGAGGGGGCCACCATCGGCATCAGCGACATGCCCATGGTCACGTAGGCAAGCTCGCTGGCGGCACGGTCGCGCGCATGCAGGTCGCGCACGATCGCGCGTGCCAGCACGAGGCCGGCGCACGAGCCGAACGCCTGGGCGAAGCGTCCGGCGAGCAGCGCCTCCATCGTCGGCGCGAACAGGCAGGCAAGGCTGCCGACAAGCCCAATCGCCAGCCCGACGATCAGGACCGGCCGCCGCCCGTAGCGGTCCGAAAACGGCCCGTAGACGAGCTGGCCGAGCGCCACGCCCGCCAGGAACAGCGTCAGGGCGAGCTGGGCGGTCCCGTAGCTCGCGCCGAACGAATCCGCCAGGCGCGGTAGCGAGGGGATGAACACGTTGAGCGCGAACGGGCCGCAGCTGCTGATGCCGACGAGCAGCCAGAGGGGCGGACGCGCGAGCGGGGGCGAGGGTTCCTGCACGACCGGGGCAATCTAGCCGGGTGGCGCGCCCATTGCACGGCGCAAGCGCCGGTTTGCATGCGCCTTGCAAGCAGGGCCGGTACACTTGCAACGCATGACGATACGGCGCACCTTGCGCCGCTCCCGTCCCCCCCTTTTTGCGACAGTCGGCACGCCCATGACCCTGCACGTGGCACTGCACCATCGGACCGCCTACAGCTACGACCGGCTGATCAATCTCGGGCCGCAGATCGTGCGGCTGCGCCCGGCGCCGCATTCGCGTACCCCGGTGCTTTCCTATTCGCTGAAGATCCAGCCCGAGCCCCATTTCCTGAACTGGCAGCAGGATCCGCAGGGCAACTGGCTGGCCCGGCTCGTGTTCCCCGAGAAGACCGACCGATTCACGGTCGATGTCGATCTCGTGGCGGATATGGCGATCGTCAATCCGTTCGACTTCTTCCTCGAGCCGTATGCCGAAAAATTCCCCTTCAAGTACGAGGAAGGCCTGCTGGAGGATCTGGCACCCTTCATGAAGCCCGAGAAGGCCGGACCGCTCCTGGCCAAGTGGCTCGCCGAGGTTCCCAAGTCCCACGAGCGCACGATCGATTTCCTCGTCGGCCTCAACCAGCGCCTGCAGAAGGACATCGGCTACATCATCCGGCTCGAGCCGGGCGTGCAGACCTTCGAGCAGACGCTGTCGCTGGGCAAGGGCTCGTGCCGCGACACCGGCTGGCTGCTCGTCCAGATCCTGCGCCATCTCGGCTTCGCCGCGCGCTTCGTGTCGGGCTACCTGATCCAGCTCGTCGCCGACCAGAAGGCGCTCGACGGCCCCTCGGGAACCGACATCGACTTCACCGACCTGCATGCGTGGACGGAAGTCTACCTGCCGGGTGCCGGCTGGATCGGCTTCGATCCCACGTCGGGCCTGATGACGGGCGAGGGCCACATCCCGCTCGCGGCCACGCCGGCACCGTCGTCGGCGGCACCGGTGGAAGGCCTGATCGAGAAGTGCGAAGTCACCTTCGTCCACGAGATGAAGGTCACGCGCGTGGCCGAGAGTGCGCGCGTCACCAAGCCCTACACCGAAGAGACGTGGGAGAAGATCGAGGCGCTCGGCCACACGGTCGACGGCCATCTCGCGCGCGGCGACGTTCGTCTGACGATGGGCGGCGAGCCGACCTTCGTGTCGATCGACGACATGGACGGGCCGGAGTGGAACACGGCCGCCCTCGGGCCGACCAAGCGCCGGCTTGCCGGCAATCTGCTGAAGCGGCTGCAGCGGCTCTGGTCGCCGGGAGCACTCCTGCATTACGGGCAGGGCAAGTGGTATCCGGGCGAGCAGCTGCCGCGCTGGGCACTGGGCTGCTTCTGGCGCAAGGACGGCGAACCGATCTGGCGCGATCCGGCACTCATCGCCGACGACACGCTCAAGTCCAACGTCAACTACGAACATGCGGAACGCTTCGCGCAGCGCCTGTGCGAGCGCCTCGGCATTCCCGACCAGTTCGCCCAGCGCGCCTACGAGGACGCCTGGTATTACCTGTGGCGCGAGCAGCGCCTGCCGATGAACGTCGATCCGCTGAAGTCGAACCTGAAGGATCCCGAGGAGCGCGCCCGCCTTGCGCGCATCTTCGAGAAGGGCCTCGACGAGCCGGTGGGCGTCGCCTTGCCGATCCATCGCGGCTGGCAGGGCGGGGCGCGCAAATGGGCCAGCGGCTTCTGGTTCGTGCGCCCGCAGCACATGTTCCTGATTCCGGGCGATTCGCCGATGGGCTATCGCCTGCCGCTCGACAGCGTGCCGTGGGTGGCGCCTGCCGACTATCCCTACCATTGGGAACGCGACCCCTTCGAGGAACTGCCGCCGCTGCCCGCGCGCGACCGTCGCGAGCGTTCGCTGGCCGTGTCGGGCAACGCGCCGCGCACCGGCTTCGCGCACCAGGGTGCGATGGCGCCCGGACCCGACGGAAGGCCGATGGCCGACCGCAAGCTCGTCGAAGAGCTGCGCCGGCGCGAGCGCAATTCTGTCAAGCCGCAGAGTTCGGCGTCATGGGTCGTGCGCACGGCGATGTGCATCGAGCCGCGCGACGGCCTGCTGCACGTCTTCATGCCGCCCTGCCCGACGGCGGAGGACTATCTCGACCTGATCGCGAGCATCGAGGATACGGCCGCCGATCTCGGCCAGCCGGTGCTGATCGAAGGTTACGCGCCGCCCTCCGATCCGCGCATCGAGAGTTTCTCGGTCACGCCCGATCCCGGCGTGATCGAGGTCAACGTCCATCCCGCAAGATCGTGGCGCGAGATCGTCGATCGCACGACGTCGCTCTACGAGGAGGCGCGCCAGACGCGCCTCGGCACCGAGAAATTCATGGTCGACGGCCGCCACGTCGGCACGGGCGGGGGCAACCATTTCGTGCTCGGCGGGTCGACGCCCGCGGAATCGCCGTGGCTGCGACGCCCCGACCTGCTCGGCTCGATGCTGCGCTTCTGGCACAACCATCCGGCGCTTTCCTACCTGTTCTCGGGCCTGTTCATCGGGCCGACCTCGCAGCACCCGCGGGTCGACGAGGCGCGCGAGGACCAGGTCCACGAACTCGAACTGGCACTTTCGCAGCTTCCGGCGAAGGACACCGCGGGCGTCGCCCCCTGGGTCGTCGACCGGGTCCTGCGCAACGTGCTGGTCGACCTGACCGGCAACACGCACCGCACCGAGTTCTGCATCGACAAGCTCTATTCGCCGGACAATTCGGGCGGACGGCGCGGCCTCGTCGAGCTGCGCGCCTTCGAGATGCCGCCGCACGCGCGCATGAGCCTCGTCCAGCAGTTGCTGCTGCGCAGTCTCGTGGCGCATTTCTGGGAGGAGCCCTACACGCACCGTCTGGTGCGCTGGGGCAACCGCGTCCACGACCGATTCATGCTGCCGCACTTCGTGCGCGAGGACCTGTCCGACGTGCTCGAGACCCTGCGCGACGCCGGCTACGGCTTCGAAGACAGCTGGTTCGATCCGCACTGCGAGTTCCGCTTCCCGAAGCTCGGCTCGGTCGCCTATCGCGGCGTGGATATCGAACTTCGCCACGCGCTCGAACCCTGGCACGTGCTGGGCGAGGAGGCGGGGCCGGGCGGCACGGTGCGCTATGTCGACAGTTCGCTCGAGCGCCTGCAGGTGCGCGTGCGCAACCTCGTGGACTCGCGCCATTCGATCGTCTGCAACGGTGTGCGCGTCCCGCTGCATCCGACCGGGACGGCCGGCGAGTATGTCGCGGGCGTGCGCTTCCGCGCATGGAACCCGTCCTCGGCACTGCATCCGACCGTCGGCGTCCATGCGCCGCTGGTGTTCGACCTGCATGATGGCTGGACCGGGCGATCGGTCGGCGGCTGCACCTATCACGTGGCCCATCCGGGCGGGCGCAACTACGACAAGTTCCCGGTCAACGCCAACGAGGCGGAGGCACGCCGTCGCGCGCGCTTCTTCGACATCGGCCACACGCCGGGCCGCATGACGCCGCGCGATCCCGCCCCGAACCCCGATTTCCCGCTGACCCTTGACCTGCGACGTGGCTAGCCCGCAAGCTCTCCGACTGCCCTGACCAGCCCGAGGAGTCGATGGAGGAAGCGCGCCTGACCGCCGCTGCCGGTGCCCAGCCGGCAGCCGACACGCCGCCGCCCTTCGACGAGATGGTCACGGGTGCCGGGCAGATCCGTCCGCACTGGCAGCCGCTGATGGGGGCGTTGCGCACGCTGCCGACCGGGGCGCTTGCCGAGCGCATGGACCGCGCGCGCCGCCAGTACGACGAAAACGGCGTCACCTACAACGTCTTCGCCGAAACGCGCGGCCCCCAGCGGCCCTGGCAGTTCGACCTGCTGCCGCTGCCAATCCCGGCCGACGAGTGGGCGGGGATCGAAGCCGCCCTCGTCAAGCGTGCCACGCTGCTCGACAGGATCCTTGCCGACATCTACGGCCCGCAGAGCCTGATCCGCGACCGGCTGCTGCCGCCGGCTCTCGTCCACACCAATCCGGCCTTCCTGCGCCCGTGCCATGGCGTCGTGCCCGCCAACGGCGCGCCGTTCCTGCACTTCTACGGCGCGGACATCGCGCGCGGGCTCGACGGGCGCTGGCGCGTGTGCGCCGACCGGGTCAACGCGCCGTCGGGTGCGGGCTATGCGCTGGAGAACCGCAACGTGCTGATGCGCACGCTGCCCGAGCTGTTCCAGGCTTCGACCGTGCGCCGGCTCGGGCCGTTCTTCGAGCTCTGGCAGTCGGCGCTTGCGCAGCTCGCGCCCAAGCATCGCGAGAACCCGCGCATCGTGCTGCTCACGCCCGGCCCCTACAGCGAGACCTATTTCGAGCATGTCTATCTCGCCCGCCAGCTCGGCCTGACGCTGGCCGAAGGGGCGGATCTCACCGTGCGCGACGCCAAGGTGTTCCTGAAGACGCTGGGCGGTCTCCAGCAGGTCGACGTGATCCTGCGCCGGCTCGACGCCGACTATTGCGATCCGGTCGAACTGCGGCCCGAATCCGCGATCGGCGTTGCCGGCCTCGTCGATGCCGTGCGCGCGGGCAGCGTGACGATCGCCAACGCGCTGGGCGCCGGCGTGGTCGAGACACCGGCGATCCTGCCCTTCCTGCCGGGCCTCGCGCACCGGCTGCTGGGTGAGGATCTCGGCATGCCGTCGGTCGAGACGTGGTGGCTGGGCCAGCGTGCCGTGTTCGACCAGGTCGTCGAGCGCATCGAGGATTACGTGTTCCGCCCGTGCTTCGCCGGCGACGGGTTCGAGCCTTCGGTCGTGGGCTCCGAGGTGGAGCCGGCACGGCGCAAGGCGTTCGTCGAGCGCCTGCGCGCAAGTCCGCACCGCTACGTGGCGCAGGCGCGCATGCACAAGTCGGCGATGCCGGTGTGGTCGCCGACCGGCCTAATCCCGCGTCCGCTGATGGTGCGATGCTTCCTGGTGCGCCACGAGGGCACCTATTTGCCGATGCCCGGCGGCATGACGCGCGTGTCCGCCGACGATACCGGCATCGACATCTCCATGCAGCGGGGCGGGGCGGCCAAGGACACGTGGGTGATCGAGCGCGAGCTTGCCCCGCTGGTCGTGGGGACGCGCTCGCAGGCGGCGCGCGAGCCGCTGCGCCGTTCGGCGGGCGAACTGCAGAGCCGGGTCGCCGACAATCTCTTCTGGCTCGGCCGTTATGCCGAGCGGCTCGACAACGCCGCGCGCCTGATGCGCGCGAGCCTGATGCGCGTGCCCGCAGGCGGCGCTTCCGCGCGCGAACTGGCCGAGTTCCAGGCGCTCGCGCGCATGCTGGGCGACCGGGGCCTCGTCGAGCGCACGATGGGCGGGCTGCCCGACGGCCGTTCGATGATGGAAGCGCTTGGCCATGCCTGCGGCTCCGATCAGGGAATCTCGCACCTGTTCCAGGCCATCCAGCGCATCGCGCCCACCGTGCGCGACCGGCTTTCGGCCGACATGTGGAACGTCGTCAACGACCTGCTGCGCGACGCGCGCCTGCGCCTCGAAGGTCAGCCGGGCGACGCCGACCGCCTGCTCGAAGGCATGGACCACACGATCGGCGTGTGTGCCGCCTTCCACGGCATGGCGTCGGAGAACATGACGCGCGGCTCGGGATGGCGTTTCCTCGATCTGGGCCGACGGTTGGAACGCTCGGCGCACGGCGCTTCGGTCGTGCGCGACGTGTTCGCCGCATCGGGCCACGGGTCGGAGCCGTGGCTGCGCCTGCTTCTGGAACTTTGCGACAGTTCGATCACCTACCGCACGCGCTACATGGCGGCGGTCCAGCCGGCCCCCGTGCTCGACCTCCTGCTGTGCGACGACACCAATCCGCGCTCGGTCGCCTTCCAGCTCCGCCTGATCGCCGAGCATCTCGACAATCTCGCGCGCCGCGACGTGCGCCCGCTGTCGCAGCCCGAGCAGAAGATCGCGCGCGCGGCCCTGACGGCCGTCGAGCTCTTCGACGTCGAGCGGGTGGGCTCCACGATCGAGCGCGATTCGATGGCCATGCTCGACGACCTGCTGGGCGGCACGCAATCCCGGCTGTCGGACCTTTCCGAGGCGATCACGCGCGCCTATTTCAGCCACGTCGAGACCGTGCAGTCGATCGGCTACGAGATAGCACCCGTCGGCGGGGAGGGCGCATGATCTACGATGTCGTCCACCGCACGACCTACCGCTATGCCGAGCCGGTCGATCTCTCCTACCACGTGATGCGGCTCACGCCGCGCGCACTCCCGCACCAGCGCGTGCTGCGCACCAGCGTGATCGCCACGCCCGCACCCGTGCGCGTGCACGACACGACCGACTATTTCGGCAACGTCGCGACCTACATGTCGCTCGAGGAGCCGCACGCCGAGCTCGTCGTCGACGCGCGCTGCGCGGTCGAGGTCATGTTCCCGCCGCTGCCCGACGCGGCGGCGACGCCGGCGTGGGAGCTGGTGCGCGATTTGCTGGACGGCGGCGGCCTGCCGGCCGAGACGATGGCGGTCGAGTTCGTGCGCGAGTCCCCGCTCGTCGCGGTCGACGATGCGGTGCGCGAGTTCGCCGCGCCGTCCTTCGTCGCCGGCCAGCCGATCCTCGCCTGCTTCCTCGATCTCAACCGGCGGATACGCGCCGAGTTCACGTTCGATACGCGCGCCACGGGCGTGGCCACCGCCGTGCGCGAGGTCATGCAGCTGCGCCGCGGCGTGTGCCAGGACTTCGCGCACGTGATGATCGCATGCATCCGGGCCATGGGTCTCGCTGCGCGCTACGTGTCGGGCTATATCCGCACGCATGCGCCGGCCGGCCAGACGCGCCGCATCGGGGCAGACGCAAGCCACGCCTGGGTCGGCGTCTTCGTGCCGGGGGTGGGCTGGATCGATCTCGACCCGACCAACGACCTGGTGGTGTCCGACGAGCATGTCGTGCTCGGCTGGGGCCGCGACTATGGCGACGTGTCGCCCATCCGCGGCGTCATCCTCGGCGGCGGCGCACACCGGCTCGACGTCGCCGTCGACCTTCGCCCGCTCGACGTCTCATACGCGGCGGAACAGGACGGATAGGTTGTTGGCCGGCATGGCGACGGTCGCCGCCAGCGCGAAGCCTTCCGCCGCTTGGCATACCTCGCCAAGATCGCGCACGCCCCACGCCGGATCGCGCGCCCGCAGGCTTTCGTCGAACGCTTCGTTCGACGGGGCCGTGTGCATGCCGTCGCGCTTGAAGGGCCCGTAGAGATAGAGAAGCCCGCCCGGCGCCAGCAGGCGTGCCGCCCCGCGCAGCAGCCCCAGGCAGGCGGCCCACGGCGCGATGTGGATCATGTTGATGCACACGACCGCATCGGCCGTTGCGAGCGGCCAGATATCGGCGGTCGCATCGAGGTCGATCGGCGGCAGCAGGTTGGGCGTTCCCTCGGCCGCGATCCATGCGGCGATCGACGCGCGGTTGGCGGGATCGGGATCGCTCGGCTGCCAGACCAGCGTCGGAAAGGCGGCGGCGAACGCCACCGCGTGCTCGCCCGAGCCCGACGCGATCTCCAGCGCGGTGCCGCTCGCCGGAAGATGCGCGCGCAGGACATCGAGGATCGGTTCGCGGTTGCGCGCGGCGGCAGGCGCGAAGCGGCGCGCGTCGCCGCTCATGCCATCAGCTTCCGGGCCGTTTTCGCGAAATCGACGGCGGCCTGCTCCTGATGGCGATGGTGCCCTTCGCGGACCACCCATTCGCCGCCGATCACGACGTCGCGCACCGGATTGGCGTTGCCGCAGAACAGCCACGCGTCGACCAGCGTGTCGGGCGCACGGCCGACGAGGGCGGGGTGTTCTTCGTCGAGCACGACGAAGTCGGCGCGATGGCCGGGGGCAAGGGCACCGGTCTTGCGCCCGGCGGCTTGCGCGCCGCCGGCAAGGGCACGCTCGAAGAGGAACGCGCCGGTCGATCCGCCCTCGCGCAACTGGGTCACGTTGCGGCTCTGGTGGAAGAGCCGCTGGCCGTATTCCAGCCAGCGCAGTTCCTCGACCGGGCTGGTCGACACGTTCGAATCCGTACCCACGCCAAAGATGCCGCCGGCCTTGAGGAAGGCACCGAGGGGGAACAGTCCGTCGCCCAGATTGGCTTCCGTCGCCGGGCAGATGCCGACGACCGCACCGCGCCGGGCCATCGCGTCGATCTCGGCCGGCGTGACATGCGTGGCGTGGACGAGGCACCAGCGCCCGTCGACCGGCGCGTTTGCCAGTAGCCAGTCGACCGGCGTGGTGCCCGACCAGGTGCGGCAGTCGGCCACTTCCTTCGGCTGCTCGGCGATGTGGATGTGGATGGGCGCGTCGGCGTCGAGTGCCGTCAGCATGGCTAGCGCGGTCTTGAGGGCGGGGGGCGTCACCGCGCGCAGCGAATGCGGGGCGATGCCCACGCGCACCTGCGGGTCGCCGCGATGCCGGCGGGCGAGCCGCTCGACGAGATCGCCATAGGCATCGTCGTCGAGCACGAAGCGCTTCTGCCCCTCGTTGGGTGCCGTGCCGCCGAAGCCGCTCGCCTGGTAGAGCACCGGCAGCAGCGTGAGGCCGATGCCCGACGCCGCCGACGCGGCGACGATCCGGTCGGCAAGCTCGGTCGGGACGTCGTAGCGCTGGCCGTCGGGATCGTTGTGCACGTAATGGAACTCGCACACGCTCGTGAAGCCGTGGCGGACGAGCTCGACATAGAGCTGGGTCGCCACCGCCTCGACGTCGCGCGGCGACAGGCGGCGGATGAAGCGGTACATGATGTCGCGCCAGGCCCAGAAATTGTCGCTTTGCGGGCCCGCCCGTTCGCCCAAGCCCGCCATCGCGCGCTGGAAGGCGTGGCTGTGCAGGTCGGCAAGGCCCGGCAGCACGGGGCCCGGCAGCGTGCTGGCGCCCTCGGCGCTTTTTCCTGCGGCGACCGAAACGAGATATCCGCGCGCGTCGGTCTCGAAGCGCACGTCGCGCGCCCAGCCGGTCGGCAGCAGGGCGTGGGAGGCGAAAAAACTCGGCATGGGGCTGGCGTCCTCGGATGAAGCGCCTATTCTTGAAGCCTGCGCTGACGGAAAGGAAGCCCTTTGAAACCGATCTTCGACCTCGCACCCGGTACGACGCCGCTGCTGATCAGCGTGCCGCACGCCGGGACGTATCTGCCCGACGCGATCGCTGCCCGCCTGACGCCCGAAGCGCTCGCCTTGCCCGACACCGACTGGCACGTCGAGAAGCTGTACGGCTTCGCCGCCGAGCTGGGCGCAGGTCTGATCGTGGCGACGCACTCGCGCTATGCGGTCGATCTGAACCGCGATCCTTCCGGCACGCCGCTCTATCCCGGCCGCGACAATACCGAGCTCGTCCCGCTTGGCACGTTCGCGAGCCAGCCCGTCTACCGGAAGGGACAGGAACCGGACAAGGCGGAGGAGGCCGAGCGCGTCGAACGCTACTGGCGTCCCTACCACGAAGCGCTCGCGGCACAGCTCGACGCGGTCGTGGCCCGCCACGGCATCGCCGTGCTGTGGGACGGCCATTCGATCCCGGCGGAAGTGCCGCGCCTGTTCGAGGGACGGCTGCCCGATCTCAATCTCGGTTCGGCGGCGGGCATGTCGGCCGATCCCGACCTTGCGGATTGCGCGCGCGCGGCACTCGACGGGCCGGGCATGAGCCTGGTCGTCGACGGCCGCTTCAAGGGCGGCTACATCACGCGGCGCTACGGCAGGCCGGCCGCGAAGGTGCATGCGCTCCAGCTCGAGAAGGCGATGGCCTCGTACATGGACGAAGCGCCGCCCTACCGGTGGGACGCCGCCCGCGCCGCACCGATGCTGGCGCGCCTGCGTCGCACGATGGGGGCGGTGACCGCGTGGGCCGCGGCGCGCGCCCGGACCTAGCCGGTCACACGCGCAGCGTCCGGGTCGGGGGCAGCGTGACGGTCACGGTCGTCCCCCTGTCGAGGGCGCTTTCGATCGCGAGCCTGCCGCCATGCAGCTCGACCAGCTTCTTGGACAGCGGCAGGCCGAGACCCGTTCCTTCGAACCGGCGCGACAGCGCGTTGTCGACCTGCGAGAACGGCTCGAGGGCGCGGGGGATATCCTCCGCCTTCATGCCGATGCCGGTGTCGCGCACGACGAGGCGGGCCCCCCCGTCGGGCGCCAGATCGACTTCCACCGTCACGCGCCCGCCCGGCGGGGTGAACTTGACGGCATTCGCCAGCAGGTTGATCAGGACCTGCTTCAGGCGCCGCGCGTCGGCATCGATCTTCGGCAGGTCCGGCGCCACGCGCGTCTCGACGCGGATCTGGCCCGCATGCGCACGCGGTTCGATCAGGCGCACGCTGGCCGCCGCGATGTCGCCGAGGTCGACCGCCTGCTCGTCGAGCTCGGCATTGCCGGACTCGGCCTTCGCGATGTCGAGGATGTCGCCGATGACGTTGAGAAGATGCGTGCCGCTCGCGTGGATGTCGCGCGCGTAGTCGGCATAGCGCGGCTCGCCCACCGGCCCGAACATCTCGCGGAAGATGATCTCGGAAAATCCGATCACGGCGTTGAGGGGCGTGCGCAGCTCGTGGCTCATGTGGGCGAGGAAATCGGACTTGGAGCGGTTCGCCGCCTCGGCCGCTTCCTTGGCGTCGCGCAGCGCGTCCTCGAAGCGCCGGCGCTCGGTCAGGTCGACGAACAGCGTCACCCAGCCGCCGTCGCGCAGCAGCGTGCGCTGCGCGCGGATGTAACGCCCGTTGGGCCGCCATCCCTCGCTGGTCGAGCCCTGCGTGCGGTTGACCTGCAGCCGGCGGGCGGCCTCGGCCTCGACGTCGTCGCATGGCCCGAAATCGCCGCGCCTCAGCTGGTGCTCGACCGACGTTATGAACGGCAGGCCGATGTGGAGCAGCTCGGTCTCGATCCCGACGATGCCGACGGCCTGCTCGTTCCACATTGCGAGCCGCGCATCCCTGTCGTAGACGAGGATGCCCTCGTCGATGCTCTCGAAGACGCTGGTCAGGATCTGCGACTGGTGCTCGATCTGGCGCTGGCGCTGGCGCTGGCGCAGCTGCGTCACGTCGGTGCCGATGAGCGCGATGCCGCCTTCGGGCGTG
>JBIKWI010000111.1:0-11547 GCA_044356395.1 Tagaea sp.
GCATCGAGATGTCGCCCTTCGGCGGCATCAAGGATTCGGGCAACGGGCACAAGGAAGGCGTGGTCGAGGCGATGAAGTCCTTCACGAACGTGAAGACTTATTCTCTACCCTGGCCGGGCTGACCGCGCGTCACGAGACGGTAATGAATGGCGGATACGGTCGATGCGAAACCTCCATTTTGCGGGTGTCCGCATGCGCCGTCCGGTCGCTGCCGTCGTTTTCAGTCTGCTGGTCTGCGCGACCGCGTTCGCGCAGGAAATCGACATCTACGACCATCGCGATGATCCGATCCTGCGGCTCGGTACGTTCGAGTTCGCCGGCGGCAAGACCGTCAGCTATTCGGTCGGGATCGGCTCGGGCGCGTTTCGCGCCGCCGGCGACCCGCCCGACATTTTCTGGACGATCTCGGATCGCGGTCCCAATTGGGTCCCTGCGGCGACCAAGGAAATCGCGGGAATCGACGGAGCCGCGCTCTGCGGCACGGTGCGCAACTGCCGCGTCTACGGCTGGCCGGACTATCCGCCGTCGATCTACCGGATCGAAGTGCGCGCGGACGGGACGTTCCGGGTGCTGGATGCGATCGCGATCAAGACGCTTTCGGGTCGCCCGGTCACCGGCCTGCTCAACCCGCTGAAGGTCGCGTCGAACGAGAACGCCGTCGGCCCCGACGGCCGCCCGCTCGCGCACGACCCGAACGCGGTCGATGCCGAGGGGATCGTCCGCCTTGCCGACGGCACGTTCTGGATCGGCGACGAGAACGGTCCCTCCATCCTGCATGTCGCGGCCGACGGACGCATCCAGCGTCGGCTCGTTCCCGCCGGTACCGAACCGGACTATGCCGGTGCGGACTATGAAGTGCTCGGAGCCCTTCCCGCGATCCTCGCCCGCCGCACGGCCAATCGCGGAATCGAGAGCATGGCGGTCTCCGGCGACGAGCGGCATCTCTATTTCATCCTCCAGAATCCGCTGGCGAACCCGGACGCCGCCGCCTACCGGGGTGCGGCGAACACACGGATCGTCCGCATCGACCGCCAGTCGCTGCGCCCGACGGCGGAGTGGGTCTACGCCATGGACCCGACATCGAACTACAGAGGCGACGAGGGCAAGCCGCAGAGCGAGGTCCGGATCTCCGAACTGCTGTGGATCGGCGAGAACCGGTTCCTCGTCGACGAGCGGACCGAAAGGACGACGAAGATCTTCGAGATCGATCTCGCCGGCGCCACCGACATCCTCGGCGGAAAGTGGGACGACCCGGCGACGGCGCCGAGTCTCGAACAGTCGGTGCTTTCCGCGGCGGGCATCGTCCCGGCCAGCAAGACCCTGCGCTTCGATACCGCCGACCATCCCGAACTGCCGACCAAGATCGAGGGCATGGCGCTGTTCGGGGACGGGTCGCTCATGCTCATCAACGACGACGATTTTGGCATCGATGGCGCGCGCACGCGCGTCATGCGGGTCCGGGGACTTCCGCTGGGACGCTGAGACGGGGATCGGGTATCGTTCGGCGCACACGGCCTCAGACGGAGACAAAGCCAATGAAGATCCTGCAGGAGTTCAAGGATTTCGCTTCGCGCGGCAACGTCGTCGATCTCGCGGTGGGCGTCATCATCGGTGCGGCGTTCACCGCGATCGTCGGCTCGCTCGTCAACGACGTGCTGATGCCGCCGCTTGGCGTGCTGATCGGCGGGGTGGACTTCTCGAACTACTTCATCGTGCTGTCGACGGCCGCACCCGGCCCGTTCCCCAGCATCGACGCGGCGCAGAAGGCGGGCGTGGCCACGCTCAACTACGGGCTGTTCATCAACGCCTGCATCAAGTTCATCATCGTGTCGTTCGCGGTGTTCATCCTGGTCAAGCAGGTCAACCGCCTGAAGAAGCCCGAGCCGCCCAAGGCCCCGGCGGGGCCGACGCGCAGCGAAGTGCTGCTCGAGGAAATCCGCGACGCGCTGAAGGCGAGATAGTCCTTCAGCCGAACGCGGTCCCGTGCGCGAGTGCGGGAATGGCGAGATGGCGGGCGAGGGACTGGCCGATATCCGCGAAGCTGTCGCGGATTCCCAGATCCCGCCCGCCGATCCCGGGGCCGAACCAGAGCACGGGTACATGCTCGCGCGTGTGGTCGGTGCCCTTCCAGGTCGGATCGCAGCCGTGGTCGGCCGTCAGCACGGCCACATCGCCGGGCCGCAAGGCCGCGCGCACGTCGGGCAGGCGCCGGTCGAACGCCTCGAGGGCGGCGGCATAGCCGGCGGCATCGCGCCGGTGGCCGAACAGCGTGTCGAAATCGACGAAGTTGGTCATCGTCAGGCTCCCGTCGGGCGCCGCCGCGATGGCGTCGAGCGTGCGGTCCATCAGGGCGGCGTTGCCGTCGGCCTTGATCTCGCGCTTCGTGCCTTGGTGGGCGTAGATGTCGCCGATCTTGCCGATCGCGATGGTCTCGCGGCCCGCTTCGACCAGCCGGTCGAGCAGCGTGGGCTCGGGCGGCGAGATCGCATAGTCCTTGCGGTTGCCGGTGCGCCTGAACGCGCCGGGCGCTTCGCCCACGAACGGCCGCGCGATCACGCGGCCGATCTTCCAGGGGCGCACCAGTTCGAACGCGACCTTGCAGACATCGAGCAGCCGGTCGAGACCAAAATGCGTTTCGTGCGCCGCGATCTGGAACACGCTGTCGGCCGAGGTGTAGACGATGGGCTTGCCGCTCGCGATGTGCGCGACGCCGAGTTCGTCGAGGATCTGCGTGCCCGAGGCATGCCGGTTGCCCAGCACGCCGGGCAGGCCGCAGCGCGCGACGAGCGCATCCGTGAGTGCCGCGGGAAAGCACGGCAACGTCTCGGGGAAATAGCCCCATTCGAACGAGACCGGCACGCCGGCCATCTCCCAGTGGCCCGAGGGCGTGTCCTTGCCAAGCGAACGCTCGCGCGCCGCCCCGTGCCACGCCTCGGGGACCGGGCCGGAATAGGACGTGCCGGTCGCGGTGGCGTGGGCGGCATCGAGGCCGAGGCGCACGAGATTGGGAACCTCGGGCGCGTGGGCCTTGCGGATGCTGCCCCAGGTGTCGGCGCCCGTGTCGCCGAAGCGTGCCGCATCGGGCGTGGCGCCGATGCCGAAGGAATCCATCACCAGCACGAAGGCGCGCGCCATTGTCAGGCTCCCAGCGTTTCGCGCACGACCGGCGAGGGCGCAGGCGGCGCGTCGCCGATAGCATACGCTTCCCGCAGCGTGCGCGCCGCGCGTTCCGCACCCGCCTCGTCGCGCGCATGCATGATCGCGAGCGGCCGGTCCGGTCCGACGGACGCACCAAGCGGTGCGAGCCGCTCGAAGCCGACGGCAGGGTCGATGGCGGCGGCCGGATCGGTCCGCCCGCCGCCGAGTTCCAGCACCGCGATGCCGACCGCGCGCGTGGCGATCGACACGACGGTGCCCGGTCGCGACGGGGCGATCGCGCGCACGATCGGCGCCTTGGCGAGATAGGCGTCCGGCCGCTCGATCAGGTCGGCGGGCCCGCCGAGTGCGGCGACCATCCGCGCGAAACGTTCGGCCGCTGCACCCGAGGCGAGCGCCGCATCGAGCTTCGCGCCCGCAGCACCACGCGGCGCGATGCCGGAAAGATCGAGCATCTCGACGGCAAGGGCGCGCGTGCAGTCGTGCAGGCGCGTTTCGCGCTGCCCACGCAGATAGGCGATCGCCTCGCGCACTTCGAGCGCGTTGCCGGCGGTGGTGCCCAGCGGACTGTCCATGTCGGTGAGAAGGGCGCGCGTCTTCAGCCCGGCCCCGTTGGCGACCTCGACGATCGACTGCGCCAGTTCGCGCGCGCGCGGGAAATCGGCCATGAAGGCGCCCGAGCCGAACTTGACGTCCATCACCAGCGCGTCGAGCCCGGCGGCGAGCTTCTTGGACAGGATCGAGGCGGTGATGAGACCGACCGATTCGACCGTCGCCGTCACGTCGCGGATCGCGTAGAGCCGCCTGTCGGCGGGGGCGAGGTTCGCGGTCTGGCCGATGATGGCGCAGCCGACCGCGCGCACCGTGCGCCGGAACAGCGCGTTGTCGGGTTTCGCGTCGTAGCCCGGAATGCTCTCCAGCTTGTCGAGCGTGCCGCCCGTGTGCCCGAGGCCGCGCCCCGAGATCATCGGCACGAAGCCGCCGCATGCGGCGACCCACGGGGCCAGCATCAGGCTGACCTTGTCGCCGATGCCGCCGGTCGAATGCTTGTCGACGACCGGGCCCGGCAGGTTCTCGCCTTTCCACGACAGCATGTCGCCCGAGCGCGCCATCGCGCGCGTCAGTGCCACGCACTCGGCCCGGTCGATGCCGTTGAGGAAGAGCGCCATCGCGAGCGCGCCGACCTGCGCGTCGGCCAGCCCCCTGCCGTCGGCGATGCCGGCGACCAGCGCTTCGATCTCGGCGTCCGCGAGCCGGAGGCCGTCGCGCTTCCGGCGGATCAGTTCCTGCGGCAGCATGGCGTCAATAGCCCGGCTTCGCGGCCGGCACCGGCTGGCCGTCGAGGGCGGCGAGCAGGGCGCCGAGCAGGCCCGATGCGCCGAAGCGGAACGTCTCGGGCCGCACCCACGAAGCGCCCCGGATGCGGTCGGCAAGTTCCAGATACGTGCGCGCGTCGCCGAGCGTGCGCACGCCGCCCGAGACCTTCACGCCGATCTCGCGCGGCGCCTTGCGCGCCGAATCCAGCAGCACGCGCGCGGTCTCGGGGCTCGCACCCGCCGCGATCTTGCCGGTCGACGTCTTGAGCATGTCGCCGCCGGCGTCGATCACCTCGGCGCATGCGGCGGCAAGGCGCGCCATGTCGGCGAAGTGCCCGGCTTCGAGGATCACCTTGAGCGGGATCTTCGGCCCGCAGATCGCCTTGGCGGCGGCCACCATCGTGGCGGCCTTCACCTTCTCGCCGCGCAGCCACTCGACATAGGGAAACACCAGGTCGATCTCGTCCGCCCCGTCGTGCAGCGCCTTGCGGATCGCCAGCAGCACGTCGGGACGCGGCTCGCTGCCCGACGGGAAGTTGACGACGGTGGCCACCCGCACCTTCGTGCCGGCGAGCGCCGTCTTCGCCTGCGCCACGAAGCGCGGCCACAGGCAGACGGCGGCGACGGCGCCGTGCGGCGTGACGGCCCGCGCGCACAACGAAGCCGTCGAGGCTTCGTCGTCGGCGTCGCCGAGGCTGGTGAGGTCGACGAGCGGCAGCGCCCGGCGGGCGAGATCCATGTCGGTCATGCGGTCGCGATCTCCGGCAGGGCGGCGCGCAGCAGGGCGGAAAGGTCCTTGCCGATGCGCGCGGCGACGGCCTGGGTGTGGTCGTGGGAAAGATGCTGGCCCTCGCGCATGCCGGCGACGAGGTTGGTGACGGCGCTGATCGCCGCCACGCGCAGGCCGCAGTGGCGTGCCACCATCACCTCCGGGGCCGTCGACATGCCGACGAGATCGGCCCCCAGCGTGCGCAGCGCGCGGATCTCCGCCGGTGTTTCGAAATTCGGGCCCAGATACCAGGCATAGACGCCTTCGGGCAGGCCGATGCCCAGATTGCCCGCGGCCTTGCGAAGTACGGCGCGGAACGCCGGGTCGTAGGCGTCGGTCATGGGGAAGAAGCGCGGGCCCCATTCCTCGTCGTTCGGGCCGACCAGCGGGCAGATGCCCGCCCACGCGATATGGTCGCTGATCAGCACGAGCGAGCCTTCGTCGCTCGACTTGTGGAAGCTGCCGGCGGCGTTGGTCAGCACCAGCCGGTCGACGCCCAGCGCCTTGAGCGTGCGGATCGGGTGCTTGATCGCGGCAGGTTCCACGCCCTCGTAGAGATGCACGCGCCCCTGCAGGCACGCGACCGGCACGCCCGCAAGCATGCCCGCGACCAGGCGGCCCGCATGCCCGGCGACGCTTGAAACATGGAAGCCTGGAATGTCGGCGTAGGGGATGGCGACCGGATCCTCGATCTGCCCGGCAAGCGGGCCGAGACCGGATCCCAGCACGATGCCGACGCGCGGGGCCCTGGCACCCAGCTTCGTCTTCAGGAAGGCCGCCGCATCGTGCGGGCTCGCCACGCTATTTCTCCTTCACGTAGGCGATGCCGCTCGCCTTGGGGGCCACCGCCTTGCCGACGAATCCGGCCAGCAGCAGGACCGTCAGAATATAGGGCAAGGCCTGGATCGCCTGTATGGGAACGACG
Source organism: Tagaea sp. (assembly GCA_044356395.1). Lineage (GTDB taxonomy): Bacteria > Pseudomonadota > Alphaproteobacteria > CACIAM-22H2 > CACIAM-22H2 > Tagaea. Next base: position 6,167 of record JBIKWI010000111.1, read on the forward strand.
CCGATCCACGGGAGCGACACGCCCTGCAGCCGGCCTTGCGCCGCATCGGCGAAGGCGAAGAGCAGGCAGGCGAGCACGGTGGGGACGGGCATCCACTTGCCGAAGATGAGGGCGGCAAGGGCGAGGAACCCGCGCCCGGCCGTCATCTCGCGCTGGAACGAGGCCGACTGCGCGATGGCGAGATAGGCGCCGGCCGTGCCGCACAGCACGCCGCAGGCGAGCATCGCCCGATAGCGCAGCCACGCGACCGAGATGCCGGCGGTATCGACCGCGTGCGGGTTCTCGCCGACCGCGCGCAGGCGCAGGCCGAAGCGCGTGCGGAACACGACGAACGAAACGGCCGGCACCAGCAGCACGGTCAGGTAGACGAGCGCGTTGTGGCCCGAGAGGAGCCCCGAATAGAACCGGCCGAGATAGGGCACGCCGGCAAGCGCCGAGGCGAACGGCAGCTCGATGGGGCGGAAGCGCAGCGCGTCGGGCAGGGCCGGCGAATTGCCGCCCTCGTTGAACCACGCATAGGCGAGCACCACCGTCAGCCCGGCGGCCAGCACGTTGATCGCCATGCCGGTCACGACCTGGTTGCCGCGATGCGTGATGCAGGCGAAGGCCTGCGCCATCGCGAAGGCGCAGCCGACCGCGATGGCGACGGCCAGCCCCAGCCACGGCGACTGGAGCCAGTAGGCCGTGCAGGCGGCGGCGAAGGCGCCGGCCAGCATCTTGCCTTCGAGGCCGATATCCACGAGGCCCGAGCGCTCGGCGAACAGGCCCGCCAGCGCGCACAGCACCAGCGGCACCGCGAGGCGCACGGTCGAGGCGAGCAGCGAGACGATCTGGGCGAAATGCTCTTCCATCACGCCCGCCGCGCGCGCGCGAAAAGGCCGGCCAGCGCCGGGCGGAACATGTTCTCGAGCGCGCCGCAGAACAGGATGATCAGGCCCTGGATGACGATGACGAGGTCGCGGCTGATCGCCTGCACCTCGAACGCGAGCTCGCCGCCGCCCTGGTAGAGCGCGCCGAACAGCAGGGCGGCAAGGCAGATGCCGACCGGATGGTTGCGGCCCATGAGTGCCACCGCGATGCCCACGAAGCCGTAGCCGCCGGTGAAGGCAAGCAGCAGGCGCTGCTGGGCGCCCTGCACCTCGTTGACCGCCATCAGCCCGGCGAGCGCGCCCGAGATCGCCATCGCGACGACGATCGTGCGGGCGGGGTCGATGCCGGCATAGCGCGCCGCCTGCTCGCTGGCGCCCACGGTGCGCAGCTCGTAGCCCGCGCGCGTGTGCCACACATAGACCCACACGAAGCCGGCGGCGGCGAGTGCCAGGAAGAATGCCGCGTTGAGCGGCGTGCGCGGGGCTTCGAGCCCGAACCAGCCGGCCATCTCGCCCAGCGACCACAGCGTCGTGTGGCCCGCGAAGCGCCGCGTCTCGGGCGAGCCGTGCGTGGGATCGAGCAGCACGTTCGACAGCAGGTAGGTCATCAGGGCCGCGGCGATGAAATTGAACATGATCGTCGTGATGACGATGTGGCTGCCGCGGCGCGCCTGCAGCCAGCCGGGCACCGCACCCCAGAGCGCCCCCATGGCGGTGGCGGCGATGATCGCGAGCGGGACGACGACGAAGCCGGGCAGCCATTCGAGAAACAGGCAGACCAGCGCCACGCCCAGCCCCGCGACATAAGCCTGCCCCTCGCCGCCGATGTTGAACAGGCCCGCGTGGAACGCGATGGCGACCGCAAGGCCCGTGAACACGAAATTCGTCGCGTAGTAGAGCGTGTAGCCCAGCGCCTCGGGATATCCCACGGCGCCGTGGACGAGGATGGCGAGGGCGGCAAGCGGATCGGCGCCGATCGCCAGCACGACAAGCGAGGACAGCAGCCCCGCCGCGACGAGGTTGACGAGCGGCAGCAGGCCCCAGTCGACCCAGGGCGGCAGGCGGTGCGTGCCGCTCATTCCGCCGCCGCCGCCGGGAGGGAACCGGCCATCAGCAGGCCGAGGCTGCGTTCGTCGGCATCGTGGCGCGCGAGTTCGCCCATGATCCGCCCGTCGAACATCACGAGGATGCGGTCGGCCAGGCCGAGGATCTCGTCGAGTTCGCAGCTTACCAGCAGGATCGCCTTGCCGGCGTCGCGCAGTGCCACGAGCCGGCGGTGGATGAACTCGATGGCGCCGATATCCACGCCGCGCGTCGGCTGTCCGACGATCAGCAGGTCGGGGTCGCGGTCGATCTCGCGCCCGAGCACGATCTTCTGCTGGTTGCCGCCGCTGAAATCGCCGCTGCGCTGGGCCGGGGCCGGCGGGCGCACGTCGAAAGTCTCCATCAGGCGGCGCGTGCGCGCGGTCGCGGCGCGCGCCGACAGCAGCGGGCCCGTCCCCAGCTCGGCGTCGTCCTGATATCCCAGGATGGCGCTCTCGCTTGCCGCATGGCCCGCGACGAGGCCCATGCGCAGCCGGTCCTCGGGCACGTGCGCGATGTGCGCGACGCGCGCGGCCTTGCAGGCGTCCGCCTTGCCCGGTGCGGCGAGGGGTTCGCCCTTGTAGAGGACGCGTCCGCCCTGCAGCGGGCGCAGTCCCGCCAGCACCTCGATCAGCTCGCTCTGGCCGTTGCCGGACACGCCGGCGATGCCCACGATCTCGCCCGCGCGAACCGAGAACGACACGCCGCGCAGGCGTTCCACGCCGCGCGCGTCGATGTGGCGCAGGTCCTCCGCGCGCAGCACTTCGGCACCGGGCTTCGCGTCGGTCCGGGCCACGCGCAGCAGCACGCGCCGTCCCACCATCAGTTCGGCCAGCTCCTCCTGCGAGGTCTCGGCCGTCGGCCGCGTCGCCACGACCGCCCCCTGGCGCATGACGGTCACGCGGTCGGTGATCGCGAGGATCTCCTTGAGCTTGTGCGTGATCAGCAGGACCGTCCTGCCCTGGTCGCGCCAGCGCGCGAGGAGCGCGAACAGGCGCTCGGCCTCCTGCGGCGTGAGCACGGCCGTGGGCTCGTCGAGGATCAGGATGCGCGCACCCCGATAGAGCGCCTTGAGGATCTCCACGCGCTGCTGGGCGCCCACGTCCAGATCGGCGACCTTCGCGTCGAGATCGACGTCGAGGGAATACTCCGCCATCAGCTTCGAAAGGCCCGCGCGCGCCGCGGCTTCGCCGGCTGCCAGGAACGCGCCGCCCTCGGCGCCGAGCAGCACGTTTTCGAGCACGGTGAAGGTCTCGACCAGCATGAAATGCTGGTGGACCATGCCGATGCCCGCGCGGATCGCGTCCTGCGGCGACGCGATGGCGACGGGCCGGCCGTCGACGCTTATGGTGCCGCCGTCCGGCCGGTAGTAGCCGTAGACGATCCCCATCAGCGTCGACTTGCCGGCCCCGTTCTCGCCCACGATGCCGTGGATCGATCCCTTCGCGACGGAAAGGTCGACCGCACGGTTGGCGTGCACGTCCCCGAACCGCTTGTCGATGCCGGCAAGGGCGAGGGCGGGCACGCCGTCCATGCGCCTAGCGCTGCGCCGTGACGTCCGTGACCTGGATGCGGCCCGCGATGATCGCCTCGCGCGCCTCGTTGATACGCTTCTCCATGTCCGGGGTCACGAGCGCGCGGTTGTGCTCGTCGACCGACCAGCCCACGCCCTCTTCCTTGAGGCCGAGGACGGAGACGCCGGCCTTCCACGTGCCCTGGCGGGCCTGGATCATCGAGTTGTAGACCGCCACGTCGACGCGCTTGATCATCGAGGTGAGCATCGTGCCGGGATGCAGGTGGTTCTGGTTGCTGTCCACGCCGATGGCGAGGCGCCGCGCGTCCTTGGCCGCCTGGTAGACGCCGAGGCCGGTGGCGCCGGCCGCCGCATAGACCACGTCGGCTCCGCGGTCGAACTGGCCGCGCGCGAGTTCGGCCCCGCGCGTCGGGTCGTTGAACGCGGCCGGCGTCGTGCCGGTCATGTTCATGAACACTTCGGTCGACGCCTTGGCGTACTTCGCGCCTTCCTCGTAGCCCTTGTAGAACTTGCGGATCAGCGGGATGTCCATGCCGCCGACGAAGCCGACCTTGCCGGTCTTCGAGACGAGGGCCGCCGCCATGCCGACGAGGAACGAACCCTCGTGCTCGCGGAAGACGATCGACTGCACGTTGGGCAGGTCGACGACGCTGTCGATCAGCGTGAACTTGACGTTCGGGAATTCCTTGGCGACGGTCTCGACCGCCGAGCGGTTGTTGAAGCCGACGGCGACGACGACCGAAGCGCCCCGGCGCGCGAGGTTGCGGATCGACTGCTCGCGCTCGGCGGCGTTGCGCACCTCGAACTCGGCGTACTGGACGCCGGTTTCCTTCTTGAAGCGCTCGGCGCCGTCGTAGGCGGCCTGGTTGAACGAGCGGTCGAACTTGCCGCCGACGTCGAAGGTGACGGCGGGCGCGTTCTGGGCCTGGGCCGTCCCGGCGGACAGCACGGCGGCGATCGTTGCGGCAAACGCTAGGTTTTTCATCGTTTTCTGGCTCCTCGGGCGGGGTCGTCGCGTTGGATGGCAATGTGGCAAAGCTGCCGCGGGGAATCAACGCCCGCTTGGCAAAGGGCCGGCGCGCGGCGCAAAGTCCCGGGTCAATCCGGGGAGAGTCATGCAGCAGCCGTTGCCGGGTACCGAAACAGCCGATCTGGACACGCCGGCCCTCGTGGTCGATCTCGATATGGTGGACCGCAATATCGCGAAAATGGCGGCCACCGCAAAAGCGGCCGGCATCGCGCTACGCCCGCATGCCAAGACGCACAAATCGCCGGTCTTCGGCCGCCGCCAGATCGCGGCGGGTGCGGTGGGCCTGTGCTGCCAGAAGGTCGGCGAGGCCGAGGTGATGGTCGCCGGCGGCATATCCGACATCCTCGTGACCAACGAGATCGTCGGGCGCACCAAGACCGCGCGGCTGGCGGGGCTTGCCCGGCTGGCGACGATCCGCACCGTGGCCGACAACGCCGAGGCGGTCGCCTGGCTCGGCAAGGCGGCGCGCGCGGCCGGCGTCACGCTGGGCGTGCTGGTCGACTGCGATCTGGGGCATGCGCGCACCGGCATCGCCGATCCGCGCGCGGCGGCCGAACTGGGCCACGTCGTCGCGCATACCGACGGCCTGCGTTTCGACGGCCTGCAGGCCTATCACGGCTCGATCCAGCACGTCGCCGGCTGGGCCCAGCGCCGCGGTGCGGCCGACGCCGCCAACGAAAAGCTCGCCGCGTTCCGCGCCGCCTTCGCCGAGGCACGGCTCGCCCCCTCGATCGTTTCGGGGGCGGGGACCGGCACGTTCGAGTTCCAGGCGAAGGCCGGCTACACCGAGTGGCAGTGCGGCACGTACATCTTCATGGACCGCCAATACTACAACGCGGGTGGCGCCGACGGCGGGCCCTACGCG
>JBIKWI010000285.1:0-3276 GCA_044356395.1 Tagaea sp.
AAGGCGGAGACGCCATCGGAGAAGATGGTGAACAGCATGATGGCGAGCATTGCCAAGCTGATCGCGATGGCGACTATCCCGTAGAGCTTGAACCGGGTTTCGGCCGCGTTGCGCCGGCGAGTCCTGCCATCAATCGCGTGCAGGGACTTGACGGGCCGGTCCGCGGCGGCACCGGATGGAAGCGAGGCGTCGGTCATTCGTACTGTTCCCGATACTTGCGGACGATGGCGAGCGCGAGGACGTTGAGCGCCAGCGTGATGACAAAGAGGGTGATCCCGAGGGCGAAGGCAACAAGCGTCTCGGGAGAATCAAAGGCGGTGTCGCCGGTCAGCTGACCCACAATCTTGACCGTGATGGTCGTCATTGCCTCGAACGGATTGAGCGAAAGCTTTGCCGCCGCACCGGCGCCCATGGTCACGATCATCGTTTCGCCGATGGCGCGCGATCCGGCCAGAAGGATGGCGCCGACGATACCAGGCAGGGCCGCGGGCAGAATGACTTGTCGGATTGTCTCGGATTTCGTCGCGCCAAGCCCGTAGGATCCGTCGCGCAGCGACTGGGGTACGGCGTTCATGATATCGTCCGCGAGGGAGGAAATGAACGGCACGTTGAGGATGCCGATCACGATACCGGCCGTCATGACCGACGAACCGGAGCTTCCCCAACCCATCGGCTGTGCAATCCAGTCCCGCAGGAACGGCCCGACTGTGACGAGGGCGAAAAGGCCGAACACGACCGTGGGGATCCCGGCGATGACCTCGATCGCGGGCTTGATCACAGAACGGACGCGGGACGACGCGTATTCGGAGAGGTAGATCGCGGTGAAGATCCCGAGCGGGACGGCCACGACCATCGAGACGAAGGTGATGTAGAGTGTGCCCCACAGGAGCGGGATCAGGCCGAAGCTGGACCCACCGCGGAACTGCGGGTTCCACGTCATACCAAAGAAGAAGTCCTGCCAGGGATACATCCCGAAGAAGCGACCGGCTTCGGACAGGAGCGACAGCACGATCCCGACCGTTGTCATGATCGCGATCGTCGAGGCGATCAGCAGAAGCGCGAACACGACATTTTCAACACGGTTGCGCGCTCGGAAGTCTGGCGATGTCACGCCGACAGCGTAGAGAAAGCCGACGATTGCGAGCCCGATGGTAACGATGGCACGTCCGACGCTGCCCCAATAGGCAATCGCGCGATAGTCGCGCGCCGCGTTCAGGACCTGGGGCGTCACGTCCGAGCCTAGCGCTACACCTACGCTGGCCAAACGCGACCGAATATTGCTGAACTGCGCATTTATGTTCTGAACTTGTTCACTGGTCAGAGCGCCCTTGTTCACCGCAACATCTAAACCTGCGGCAACACGGCGGACGTCTCCCATGATCAATATGCGAGATGCCTCGTCTTCCATCTGGGCGGCAGGGAAATAGCCTTGCAACTGACGCTCGATGTAGACGGGTTGGGCGATCATCCAGAGTGCAAGCACGAGCAGCGACGGCACGGTGACCATGACGAAGCCGTGCCAGCCATAGTAGTTCGGAAGCGAATGGAGGTTTCGCGCCTCGCCACCGGCCATCGCGAGCGCGCGCTGCCGCGTTATCAGGAAAGCCACTGCCCCGAGGGCGACGAGAATGAGGATGATGTTCGTGACCGACATCGCGTTGACACCGCCTTCTGGACACGTGCAGCGAAACCGGACGGTGCCGCAGGGGCACCGTCCGGAAATCTGTCGTTATTCGAGCGGGCCCATTGCCACACGATTGGCGACCATTTCCTGCGTCGCGGCCAGTTCAGGGTCCGAAACCAGACCATATTGCGCCAGCGGTCCGTCGGGGCCGGCCATGTCGTCCGAAACAAAGAACTCGACATATTCCTGGAGGCCGGGGATCACGCCCAGGTGCGCCATCTTCACGTAGAAAAACAGCGGACGCGACACCGGATATTCGCCAGATGCGATCGTTTCGGTCGATGGAGTCACGCCTGACATCGTCGCAACCTGAAGCTTGTCGGTGTTGTTCTGGTAGAATGACAGTCCGAACACGCCCACGGCGTTCTTATCGGCATCGAGGCGGGCGAGCGTTTCGGTATAGTCGCCGTCGATGTCGATCGACTTTCCGTCGGTACGCAACTGCATGCAGGCTTCCTCTGCGGCGTCTTCATCCATGCCGCTGTCCATCATCGCCTGCATCGCGCCCGATTCCTCGCATCCGGCGATCACGACGCGCTGGTCGAAGACCTCACGGGTGCCGTGGCGGGTTCCCGGTGCGAGAACGAGGATGTTCTGCGCGGGCAGCGCGGAGTTGAAGTCGGCCCACTGGTTATGGGGATTGGCGACAAGGACGCCATCCTTGAGCACCTGGGCGGCAACGGCGTTGAAGACGTCGGCCGGCGTCAGGGCGAAGGAGGGGCCGTTCACATCGGATGCGAAAACGATCCCGTCATAGCCAAACCTGACTTCCATGATCTCTGTCACGCCGTTGGCGTTGCACGTGTCGATGTCGGACTGGCGGATGCGCGAAGAGGAGTTGGCGATGTCAACGGTGTTTTCGCCCACGCCCTGGCAAAGCTTGGCGCGGCCGGCACCCGAACCGCCGCCCTCGACGACGGGCGGGGGGAAGTCGAAATTCTCGCCGAAGGCTTCGGCAACGATCGTAGCGTAGGGAAGCACGGTCGAGGAGCCGGTGACCTGGATCTGGTCACGCGCGATCGCAGTTGATGCAGTCGCGGCAAGGATTGCCAGCACTGACGCGGACAGCTTTGGGAAAGACATGGAAGACTCCTGATGTATGTCGGACCGCTCAACCGAGCGCATGTGACCGATATGCGTCGCAGGCGACGAGATTGTAATGAAATTGTAAAAGTTCAGTGACACTTCACGACCTCGGGTCTTCCGGCGATCCTTTGGATCGACGGCGCAAATTTCATGAAAGACAAAGGAAAACAACACCATCACCGGCATTCCGGCAGTCAGCGACGCGCAGGTGGTGGATGCCAGGCGTTGCCCCGGACGTTAATCTTCACCGAGGATGCTAGACAACGCGTCCGTGATCGCATCCTGCGACGAATCTCCGGTACCCGGTGGCGGCAAGTTCATCGGTGCTCCAGACCCGTCGGCCGCCAGACCGCCTGCGTCAACGAACTCGCCCGATCCGCCAGCGGGAGGTGCCATTGGCAAGTCTGCCGGCGTCATCCCATTGAGAACCCGCTCCATCGTCTCGCGCCAGATCTCGGCAGGAAGCCCGCCACCCGTCACCCCCGTGAGCGGGGTATTGTCATCAT
>JBIKWI010000286.1:0-3227 GCA_044356395.1 Tagaea sp.
CTACCAGAAGCGCAACGGCCTGAAGGTCGACGGGACCTTGCGCCCCGGCGGCCCGACGATCAGCCACATGCGCGATTCGTTCGCCAGCCTGTTCGACGGCTACGAACCGCCCACGCCCGACGATATCGACGCGCACCAGAACGTCGTCGGCGACGACAATCCCGGCACGATCGCGTGGCGCCGGCCCGCCGTCGACCTGTCGCAGGTCCCCGGCCTGCCGGAGATCGACCAGGAAGCCGACGCGTCCAACACGCGCCTCGTTCGCGCGATGCTGCGCACCGGCGATATCGACGGCTACGCACAGTTGATGCGCGACGCCATCGATCAGGGCGGCAAGCACGCCCTCGCCGAGGTGCGCGACCTCACGCAGAAGCTCGACGAAGCCTCTCCGGGCCTTGGCGACCGGTTCGCCGGCTACGTCTTCGACGGAATGGAGAAGGCCAAGCGCGACAGGCTTCGCATCAAGATGCAGGGCGGCCAGCCGCCGGGAACGAAGGTGGCGATCACCGACGTTCTGGGCGATGCCGGCATGGCCATCATGGGTGGCCTTCTCGGAGCAGGCACGATTGGCGCCGGCATCAAGGCAAGCGGCGACACGAGCAAGATTAACGACAGGCTTCCCGGTTTCACGCCGGCGGACAACGAGAACAAGCCGCCGCAGGCACCCCCGCCCGCACTCGTCGACGTGCCGATTCAAGCGGGTGGACCCGCACCGGAGTCAGCCAAACCGACCGTACTGCCGAACATTCCGCCGCCCACGAAGGAGCAGCGGGAAACCTTCACCGGCGAGTTCGGGAAGGAATTCGGACAGCTCCTTCCGGCGATCATCTACGCGGATGGCGAACAGGACAATCGCGGTACGGACGAGACCGTGACCGGCAACAACCTGATCGCAAGGGCCTGCACCAAGCGCGCGGAGATGTCGCCACTTGCGGGGCTCATCAAGCACAGGGGCGGCGCATCGCGCGATGGCGAAGGCAAAGAATATCTGGAGGAGAAAACCATCAGCACGAAGGATGTGAGCGAATCGCCGTTCCGGCGATCGGATATCGCCTACACCCTCGAGAAGGACGGCAATGTGATCTCCGAGACGCATATCAATTCCGCGACGACGCATGCCGACGGCAGTCTGGTCACGCGCGAAATCAAGCAGATCAAGGACATGGCGAAGGCGGTCGGCGAGAAGTTCATCCGTGCGATGCGGAAATTCAAGAAGGGCGACGACGAGCAGGAATACTTCGACGAAGCCTTCAAGGTCTGCGACGAGGCGATGACAGCCGTCGAAAACGACTATGCGTCGAAATTCGGCGTCGCACCGTAGGAGAATGCCGATGGACATCTCCGACCTGAAACGCGAAGGCGACCATCCCGTCATTTCCCCGAATGCCGGCCACGGCCGGGAATTTTGCTGGGCGCCGGCCGATTGGGGACGCTATGGCGAGGAGCTGAAGCGCGCGTTCCCGCATGTCGTGTTCCACGAAGAACTCGGACATGAGTCCCGCAAGGAACAGAAGCCCGAAGTCCGGTTCTTCGACCGGCTCGACGATCCCGCCATATCGCAGCCGATCACGGCGGTTTTCCCGTATCCGGGCTGGAAACCGGAACTGGTCCGCGTCACGCATCGACTCGGCCCGCCGACGCAGTACTGGACATGGAAACGCTACCTGTCGCCGAGGCTTCGTCTTTCCGTGCGCAAGCAGGACAAGTGCGCGTTGGATAACTGGCGCGGCCAGGCCGCCGATGTGCCGATCGAGGAATGGCCCGCCAGCCGCTACAACTCGTCCTACCGGCGGCTCCTGCGCGAAGAGCAGCAGATCGCGACGAAGGCCTTCCGGATCGCGCAGAAGCTGAGCGTGCGCGCCGTGCCGGTCCGTTGGAAATCGCTCGCAGACTTTCGCGAAGACCGGTTCAGGGTGAGCGATGTGGGATTCATGATCGGCAAAGGCTGGGTCTCGCAGCGGGTCGTCGACTGGTGCCTGCAGAAGCCGCAGCGCGTGATGCAGATGTTCGTGGACGCGACCGGTGGTGCGGATGGCTGCCTGCCGGTCGAACGCGTCCCCGACAGCGCGTGGGGCGACGTCCATCGCCCCAAATGGGCGCGGCGCTAGCGCGTCAGCGCGCGCCGGCGAGCCGGGGCGGGTTGCTGGCGGGGCAGCCAGCGCGCCATCAGGCGCTCGACGTTTTCCAGCCCGTCGAGCAGGCCCGGGATGACGGCCGCCGACGGCGGGTTCTGGTCGGCAAGGCCGCGCAGTGCTTCGACCATCTTGCCGGTGTCGCGGATGCCGTCGTCGGGCAGCATGCGCGTCAGGCCCACATATTCCGCGCGCTCGGCGCGGATGTACTGCTCGAGGCGGGGTGCTATGCGCGGCACGATGACCGCCGGCTTGTCGAAGGACAGGATCTCGCAGAACGTGTTGTAGCCGCCCATCGCCACGACGCCGGCAGCGCGCGTGATCAGCTGCTCGAGGTGCGCGTCGAACGTGATCGCCTCGACATGCTTGCCGATCCGCGCCGCGCGCTCGATGAATTCCGACTGCTTTTCCGACTGCATGAAGGGCCCGAGCACCAGCAGGGCACGATGCGGCAGTTCGGCGCCGCTCTCGTAGGCCCGCAGGACCCAGTCGATCAGCGCGTCGCCGTCGCCGCCGCCGCCGGTCGTCACCAGCACGTAGGGCTGCTCGCGCGCCTGCGCCTGCTCGACCGTCGAGCGCGGATTGCCCTGCGGGATCACGCGCTTGAGGTAGCCCGTATAGCTCATCTTCTTGCGCACCGACTGCGGGATGACGAGGCCGGCGAGCGGGTCGCAGATCTGCGGCAGGCCGTAGACCCAGATGTCGTCGTAGAGTTCGCGCAAGGCCGGCAGCGCCTTCTTGCGCCGCCACTCGGGCTCCAGCAACGCGGGATCGTCCATCACGTCGCGCAGGCCGAGGACGAGCGGCACGCCGCGCCGCTTGAGGAAATGCAGCGTCTCGGCGACCTCGCCGCGCAGGCCCAGCGGCTCCTTATCGACGATGAACAGGTCGGGATCGAACGCCTCGGCCGTGTGGCGGATGATCGAGGCACGGATCGCCAGCGTCTGGGCGATGTCGATATGCAGGTTGAGCGACGTGTACTCGCCGTTGCGCAGCTTGATGACGCCCGGGATGCGTACGAAATCGACGCGCGCCTTGAAATCGAACGACCCGATGATGGGCGAGCCCGACAGGATCAGCACCGAAAGATCCTTG
>JBIKWI010000330.1:0-11354 GCA_044356395.1 Tagaea sp.
TCACGAGGCCTCGCTCCAGCGACATGGTCACCGCGCCGATAGTGCCGTGACCGCACATGGGAAGGCAGCCGGACGTCTCGATGAAGAGGAACGCGACGTCGCAGTCGGGGCGCGTCGGGGGATAGATGATGACGCCCGACATGATGTCGTGGCCCCTCGGCTCGAAGCAAAGTCCGGTTCTGATCCAGTCGTATGCGGAGAGGAAATGCGCGCGCTTCTCTACCATGTTTGCTCCGACAAGCTGCGGCGCACCGCCTGCCACTAGGCGGACCGGATTGCCGCAGGTATGGCCGTCGATGCAGAAGAATGTGTGGTTTGCCATGGGTTTTCCTCGATGATCCTAAATCGGGTTGCCGGACACGGCGCTTGGGGCCTGCGCCGAGCACCGTTCAGAAACGCTGTGGGCTGAACGGTGCAAGATCGATTGCTGGAGCGCGGCCGGCGACGAGGGCGGCGACGAGCCGTCCGGTCGCTGCCGCCTGCGTCAGGCCATAATGGCCATGGCCAAATGCGTAGACCACTTGCCGGATGGCCCGCGCGCGGCCAATTACGGGGAGGCTATCCGGGATAGATGGGCGGAATCCCATCCAACGCGATCCTGTGTCGTAGTCTGGCAAATCGCGGATGAAACGCTGGGCCTTGGTATGCATGGCGCGGGAACGCTCGTGGTTTGGCGGCAATGCGAGTCCGCCGAGCTCGACTGCTCCGCCGATCCTCAGCCCCGTGCCGAGCGGGGTGACGACGAACCCATGCCCAGCAAAAGACACAGGCCGCGAGAGGGAGGAGGAGACACCGGGAAAGCTGACATTGTAGCCGCGCTCGGTGTCGAGCGGGATTCTGTCGCCAAGGCCTGCGGCGAGCGGCTTCGACCACGCCCCAGCAGCCACGACGATCCGATCTGAAATTTCTCGGCTGCTGTCGGCGAAGCGCAGGACTGGACGTTCGTCCGGCTCGATCGCCACCACACGGCGCTGCTCGTAGCGGATGCCACGAGCCGTGGCCACCTCGAACAGTCGATTGGTCATGAGGTAGGGATCCGTCACGTGAGCCATGTCGGGGAAGTAGGCTCCGCCTACGATGCGCTCAGTCAGTGCTGGCTCGATTTGACGAAGCTGGGGCCGCTCTAGCAAGTCCCACGCGATTCCCCAAGTTCTCTGGCGTTCGAGGTGAGGCATCGCATGCCTCAGCATCGTTTCGCTGTCGTACAGGAGCAAGCTGCCTCGCTGATGGATAAGGTCTCCGACACCGAGAGTTGCGGCCATATGCTCCCAGGCTGGCAAGGCCAGTCGCTGGAGCGACAGCAGGGCAGCCGCCGATCGTTCGAAGTTGGTCGGCCACGCGGCAACGACCAGTCGCGCGAGCCACGGCACGAGCGGCAACAGGTATGATGGGCGGATCGCCAGAGGACCCAAGGGGTCCAGCAGGAAACGCGGAACCTGACGGAGCATCTTCGGCGAGGCGATGAGGTCGATCTCCGTATGGGCCAGCCAACCCGCGTTCCCTTTGGACGCACCCGCCGCCGGTCCATCGCGGTCGATAAGTACGATCTCGTGGCCCTCGTCCGCCAGCGCATGGGCGCATGCTATACCCACTATACCGGCACCGATGATCGTAACTTTCATGACACGATGCACCGCATGCTAGGAGACTGCTTCCACGTTCCGAGGCGCAGGCACGGTAGTTCCTGGCCTCGGAGCGTGTGCCGGATACATTCACGCTATTCCGCTGCGAAGCGCTGAGGCAAAGCAGGGCGAGTTGCCAAAGCCTTGGCCACAATCGCCTCGACCTTGGCACGCTCCGCTCCGACGAGCGGCAGGCGTGGCGCGCGGGCGCGCTCGTTCGATCCGATGACGAGCCTCTCGATCAATTTTATGTTCTGGATCAGCTTTGTCGATGCATCGAGGTCGAGAAGCGGCTGGAACCAGCGGTAGATGGCCGTAGCCTCGGCGTAACGCTGCTTTTGCGCCAGCGTCCACAGCGCCACCGTCTCGGCAGGGAAGGCGCAGCAAAGTCCAGCGACCCATCCATGTGCGCCGATCGAGAAGCTCTCCAATGCCAGATTGTCGACGCCGGCGAAGATCCGGAACCGATCGCCGACAGCATTGAAAATGCTCGTGACGCGCCGGACATCGTCGGAAGATTCCTTCACGGCGACGAAGAGGCTGTCGGCCGCGAGTTCAACCAACATTTCCGGGGTGATATCGACGCCATAGCTGACGGGATTGTTGTATATCATTACCGGCAAGCCGGCGGCGTTGGCTACGGCGCGGTAATGCGCCATGGTCTCGCGGCTGTCGGAACGATAGGGAATGCTGGGCAGAACCATCAAACCATCGGCACCGGCCTTAGCCCCGGCCGCGGCGAGCAGTTGGGCACGACGGGTGGAGCATTCGGCTACCGTGAGAAGAACCGGCACGCGGCCGCTTGCGACGCGCTTCGCGGTCTTGAGAATGTCGATCTTCTCTTCGAGATCGAGCGTGAAGGCCTCGCCGAGCGACCCGCAGACGATGAGGCCGTGGACCCCACCGTCGAGCTGCAGCGCGAAACAGCGCTCCATCTCGGCGATGTCGAGGCGGTCGTCGTCGTTGAACTTCGTGGTCACCGCAGGAAAAACTCCGGTCCAGATGTCTTTCATGTGTCTACTCCTTGATTTTCATATTCGCGTTGAGTGATGTTCCGTCGTCGTCATCCGATGGAATGGGAAACCCCGCCGTCTCGTCCATAAACCGATCCAGTATGTTGCGCGTCACTCGGGCGATGGTGTTGGCGCCACCATCGGACAGAAGCGATCCGCAGTACGTAATGGATCCGGTCGAGAAGACGGCTCCATCATGGGGCGTCTCGAAAAAAGTCATGTCCGCGCGTATGAGATCTCTGGGAGGCTTCCCAGAGATCGTTGTTCCGTGGGTCAGGATTTCCTCGGGTACCAGCAGGCACGACTCCGCCAGATCAAGGCCGGTCGATGCGACGACGACAGCATGCATCGGCGTGCCGAGACGGTGATCCGCGCGATCCACCTCGAATCCGGCGGCACCATGGCCAAAGAACCCGAAGCCTCCGATCTTCTGATCCGGCACACCGTCGAAGATCCATTCGGTACGAGGATTCGTTCGTGCGCGCGGATCGATGCGGTAAGGCATCCCCGAAAAACTACCCTCGGCAGTGAATCCTACGCCTGATAGACGCTGGGGCGGTCTGTCGCTCCGCCTCCAAAGGCCGCCATAGTCGCCGTCGAACTGGTGATAGTATTCGCCGGGTTCTGCAGCCCAAGCGCGGATGCCGCCTTCGCCGCGCCGGATCTCGATCTGACCCGGCTTGTCGGGCGAAAGCGCGACCTTCCAGTAGAAGCCATTGCCACCCAGGAACATCAGCCGACCTCCGCCGTCGCGATATGCTTCCAGGGCATCAAGCATCTCACGCGTATGATATTCGGAATGCGTTGCTGTCAGGACGACCTGATACCGTTCCAGCAGGGCCGCTCCCTCGTGGTGTAGTTCCCAGTCGGTGATCACGTCATAGGCGTAACCAATGCTCTCAAGCCAGCACGTCAGATGCGTGTCAGCCGTGAAGTGGCGGACGCCGGACCCCCGCAACAGGGGAAACGGATACGAGAAATAGCCGACACGCATGTTCAGCATGGGTCTCGACCACGACGCGGTATGGATGCCGCTGCCATCGGTGTGGACATCATACGTCGATGCGCCGTAGTCGGGATGGTCGCTCGGATTATGTTTGGTCGCCGCCAGCCACTCGATCGACTGACTCTTCCACGCGTTACGCCATTCGTCGTCAACCCATTCGCGTCGCTTTTGGTTGTGATAAGCGAGATATGTGAAAGTCGAGGCGAGGACGCAGATACGCGCTTGTGCGACGCCGCGCGGAGGCAATACATAGAAAGGCACGTTGTCTTTCGCGCTGCCGGCTTCCAGCATCAGCGCATAGATGCCCGATCGCAGCTCCTGCGGCACCGTCCACTCGTGCGTTACCGGCCAACGACAATCGTCGAGGTCGTCCGAGTGGAAGTGAATAGCCCCGTATTGCTCAGGGGCATGACGAAAACAGTGCTCGCGCCCGGTCCAATTCGCGCCACGCATGGCGCGGGCCGGGGTGTTCACAAGTCTGCCATGGTGTCCGTTCGGACCGACATCGATGATACGTTGGGTGTGGACCTCCTTCGAGAAATCCCAGGCGGCCAGCAAGCCCGCAACATGTTCGCCCGCCACTACGAGATCGAGTTCCTCGGGCGACACCGCCCGCGCGAATAGCCTCGGCCATTCGATCTTGCCGTCGAAACTGGCATTCATGCCTGCGCCGATGAAGACGTGCTTCCCCGCCGGTCCTGCCAAAGGCGCGGCCAGCGTAGACATAGATCGCCGGGGACCTGAATGCGACCCATCGCGCGTGGACCATGTCGCGAGGCAAGCCGTCCGCTTTTCGCCGTCGTAGATCAGCGCCACATGCGCCCACTCTCGCTCCGCCAGTCGTGGGCCACCTTGCCATGTGGCTACACGCCCCTCGCCTTGGCCAATCCTGAAGCTCAGCCTCGCATCACGGTCGATCAGGAGCGCGGCACCCGACGATGTCGCGGTATCGAGCCAGGACATAATCGGCTGAACGGTCCGGCCAAGATAGGTCGGCCAGACCGTTGCCACGATGGTGAAGCCGCGATCTAGAGGTTCCAGATCCGCGCCAATATCCGCAATCGCATAGGAACCGGAACATGTTGTTTGCGGCTCCGGCGCGACGATTTCGCTTGGCGGTCGTCCGGTGACGGGCTCGATTCTGACCCCAGGCCCGTCGGGATTTGGATCGGCGCACACTACACGTACGACCCGGACGGCGGTCTTTTCTCCGGTAGCGTTCGAGACACGAAACGTTATCGTTTCGCCTGGTCGAACGCTGAGCCGGTCCGCATAACCCGCTAGCGGGATCAAGTGGAGACTCCGGGCAGATTCCGGCGCCCGCGCTGCGACGACAGGTGCGCCGGTGCGCCGTCGCGTGCTCCCAGAAGTCGCGTCAGCCAATCTGGGTCCATTTCCGGTACTGCTGACAGCAGGCGCCTAGTGTAATCGGCGCAAGGCTGCGCGAATACCTGCCGAACGGGCCCCGCCTCGACGATCCGGCCCCTTTCCATCACCACGACGTCGTCTGCGATCGCTGTCACCGCCGAAAGATTGTGGGTTATAAAAAGGTAGCTCAGTTGTCGCTCTCGCTGCAGTCGCGCTAGGAGCTTCAGAATTCCCTCGGCCACGAGCTGATCTAGCGACGATGTCACCTCGTCGCAGATGATCAGTTCAGGATCCGCAGCAAGCGCGCGGGCAATACCGATTCTTTGCTTTTGCCCCCCGGATAACTCGCTGGGGAAGCGGTCGAGGTAAATGTCGGGATCCATGTCGATCTCCCGGAGCAGTTCTCGAACCCGATCGTCACGTCGACGACCGCTTAGGGAACCGTAGAACTCCACGGGTCGACCGACGATCTCGCGGATAGGTTGGCGCGGATTCAGCGCGGTGTCCGCCATCTGATAGATGAGCTGAATGCTGCGCAGTTGCGCCTTCCGGCGCTGGCGCAAGTCGGGGGGCAGCACCGTTCCGTTAAACTCGATCCTGCCGGCCTGCGGGGGCAGGAGACCGCAGATCACCCTTGCTGCAGTTGACTTCCCCGACCCGGACTCGCCGACGACGGCAACAGATCGCCCCTTGTGTATGTCCAGCGAGATGTCCCTAAGAACCGTGAATCCGCCATAGCCTGCCACGAGGTTGCGGACCTCAAGCAGCGGTCTTGTTCCATTAGGGATGTCGAGGGTCTCCTCTTTGCGTAGGTTCCTCACGGCCCACAGCGATCGGGTATACTCCTCCTTCGGATGAGAGAGCATCTGCCGCGTCGTGGCATCTTCGACCTCCACTCCGTCCTTGAGCACCTTGATGCGGTCGGACATCTGCGCGACGACGGCTAAGTCGTGAGTGATGTAGATCGCCGCAGTACCGAGATCGCGCACCATGTCTCGGATTGCCGAAAGGACCTCGATCTGTGTTGTCACATCGATCGCCGTCGTCGGTTCGTCGAAGATGATCAGGTCGGGACGACAGGCGACAGCCATTGCGGTCATTGCGCGCTGGAGTTGCCCGCCAGAGACTTCATGGGGGTAGCGAAAGCCGATTTTCTCAGGTTCGGGTAGCCGTAGGCGCCGATACATCGCCTTGGCATCCTCGATCGCCTGGCTTCGAGTCATCAGGCCCCTGAGGACGGGCATTTCTGCATACTGGTCGATCAACTTAAATGCCGGATTGAAGCTCGCTGCTGCGGACTGTGCGACATAGGCGATCCGGGTCGACCTGAGGCTGCGCCGGTATTCGTCCGATGCGCGGGTTAGTTCATGCCCATCGAACTCGACCGTCCCGCCAGCGAAACGGCAACCATCCCGTACGAAACCCATTGCTGCGAGGCCGACGGTCGATTTTCCAGCTCCTGATTCGCCGATAAGCCCCAGTATCTCGCCTCGACCGACTTCGAGATCCAGGCCACGAACGATCGGAATCCAGCGCGTGCCTATTTGTCCCTCTATCTTCAGGCGCCTTATCCTGAGCAGGGGAGCGACCTGGTTCGGTACTTCCGGCTTCATTGGTGCTGATCCTTCAAGCCGCTCGACGTCTCCTGAATCCAGTCGATGACGAAGTTCACCGCGATTGCCAGCAGACCGATGGCTGCGGCCGGCAAGAGAGGTCTATAGTCTCCGAAATTGATCAGCGTAGCACTTTCGCGGACCATCGATCCCCAGTCCGCCATCGGAGGTTGGATACCGAGCCCCAAGAACGAAAGCGCCGAGATGGTCAGGAACACAAAGCAGAATCGCATGCCAAATTCGGCTGCGAGAGGAGGCGTGGCGTTTGGGAGGATCTCTCGACGAACGATCCACCACAGACCCTCGCCCCTGAGACGCGCCGCCTCCACGTAGTCCATCGTCACGATTCCGTACGCTACTGCTCTCGCAAGCCGATAGACTCGTGTTGAATCCAGCACGGCGATGATGAGGACGAGATTCGTCAGTGAGTTTCCGAATATGGTCAGAAGCATCAAGCTAAAGATAAGCTTGGGTATTGACATCAGGACGTCGACGATCCGCGATATCCCTTGGTCCACATACCCCTGCAGCGTTGCGGCAGCGAACCCCAACGCGATTCCAATCACGAAGGCGACGATCGTCGCGGCGAAGGCGATGCCGAGCGTGTTCCTCGCCCCAAAGATCAGGCGACTGAGCATGTCACGCCCAAGATTGTCGGTGCCAAGCAAGTGGCGCGATGACCACGGCTCGAACGGCGCGCCGACGATCGAGCGCTCGAGATGGGGGGCAAGAACAGGTGCGAACACCGCGACCAGCGCATAGCATATGATTACGATCAGGCCGAACGTAGCGGCTGAGGGCGGCATCTTGATCGAACGAATACCAAGTCGCGGACGCATGTCAGTCACTTTGGCCGCAGCAGGCGCGGATTGGCCACGATCGAAACGATGTCGGCCGTGAGATTGAGCACGATGTAGACGATTGCAAACACAAGACACGCAGCTTGAACCACCGGCATATCCCGTTTCGCCACAGAGTCGACCAGAAGCTGTCCTAGGCCGGGATATACGAAGACGACCTCGACGATCACCACGCCCGAGATCAGATAGGCCAAGTTCAGCGCGATCACATTGGCGATGGGTGCAATCGCATTCGGTAGCGCATGATGAATGACCACGCGCGACTGGCTGACGCCCTTCAGCCGCGCCATCTCGATGTACGGCAAGGCTAGCAGATTGACGATCGCTGCGCGTGTCATCCGCATCATCTGAGCGGTCACGACGATCGTCAACGTAAGGGCCGGCAATACCGAGCGATACAATTGTTCAGCGAAGGCCGTGTTGCTCGTGATCTTCGAG
Organism: Tagaea sp.; assembly: GCA_044356395.1. Taxonomy (GTDB): domain Bacteria; phylum Pseudomonadota; class Alphaproteobacteria; order CACIAM-22H2; family CACIAM-22H2; genus Tagaea. The sequence continues at coordinate 7,921 of JBIKWI010000330.1, forward strand.
ACCGACGGCAGCAGGTCCAATTCAACAGCGAATACAAGAATCAAGAGATACGCGATGAAGAATTCGGGAAAGGAAATTGACCCGAGCGCCAGAATGTTTGCCAGTCGATCGAATATCGAGTTGCGGTTCAGGGCTGCCAGAATCCCAATCGTCAAGGCGAGTGGAACGGCCACCATGGCCGCCAGCCCGGCGAGTATCATCGTGTTGGCGAGACGGGCGGAAACCAGATCCATCACCGGAACCTGATTTATCAACGAATGGCCGAGGTTGCCCTGTAGGATCGCCGAAAGCCAAGAAACGTATCGAGTGAGTGGAGGCTGATCAAGTCCGAGTTCATGCCTCAACACGGCGATCGCCTCAGGCGGAGCCTCATTCCCAAGCACGGATTTGGCGAAATCCCCTGGCAGAAGTGTGACGGACAGGAAGATCACCGAAGAAACGATGAATAGCGTAAGCAGACCGAACGCCAAGCGGACGATGACTAAGCGCGTGAGATCTACCATGTGCATCTTTCTGGGGGCCGTACCCTAGGTTCTTCGGGCAAGCGTAGGTGCGCCCGAAGAACCATGAGTATGGAAGTTCGTGTTACTAGGTCAGGCCATCCAGACCCGATCGATCGCGCGACCCCCACAAAAATCCCAGGTGGCATCCTTGATGAAACCCTTCACCTTGTCGGAATGCGCATCGAGATTGCTCTTGAAGATGTAGCACGAGACATTGCCATCGTTATAAAGGATCTCCTGTGCATCCCAGAGCATCTGCTTGCGCTTCGCGAAATCGGGCTCAGCACGCGAGACATTCACTAGTTGGTCGAATTGCTCGTTCTTCCAGGGGGCGTCGCCCCGATTCACGGGCGAGTCGGACAGATAGATGAAGCTCAGATGCAGGTTGGCGGTCGGCCTACCGGTGACGTAGTTCATGACGAACGGCCTCTTGCCGACGACATCTGTGTGATATCCGTCACCTGGCGTCCGCGTATACTTCATGTTAAAGCCCTTGATAGAATTCATATTCTCCTGGATTACCTGCCCGCTGGTGTCGGCATCCGCGCCCGCGCCGGGACCACCAAACAGCTCCATAGCCACGTTTTCGAGCCCAGCCTTCCTGAGAAAGAATGTCGCCTTCTCGGGATCGTAGTCGCGGGGCGGAAGCTGGGAGTTGTACATCGGATCGATCTTGGCTATCGGATTGTCGTTTCCGACTTCGCCATATCCGAAGAACGAGGTCTTCAGGATCTGGCTGCGATTGAACGCGTGCCTGACTGCTTGGCGGACATTGTTGTCGGAGAATGGTGCCGCCAGCGTGTTCATCAGAAGCGTCGTATGGTTCTTGCTCGGGGTCACCATCAGGGTAAGCCCCCGTCGAGTGGAAACGCGCTCTGCTACCTTGGGATCGACCTCGCTGATTGCGTCGAATTCCCCGGTCAGCAGACCGTTGATGCGGGCGCCCGCATCGTTGACCACCGTTATCTCGTAGCTGTCGAGATGGCCGCGGCCGGACTTCCAGTAATTCGGGTTACGCTCGCCAGCGGCTGCGACGCCGGGCTGGAAACGCACGAGCTTATATCCGCCGGCTCCGACAGGTTTCGAGAAGTCGGTCGTTCCGTTGGGAATGATAGACGCCCTGTAGTCATTGAAATAGACGGGCAATTCGGCGTTGCCGCTCCTCAGCGAGATCCTGATCTGATGCGAAGACTCTTTCTTAACTTCGGTGATACCCCCCAGAATGCCCCGCAACGGTGACCGCGAATTGGGAGCGATGTGGCGGCCGATGGTGTAGACGACATCGTCCGCAGTTAGGCTCCTTCCATCATGGAACTGCACGCCCTTGCGGATATTGAATATCCATTGCGTCGAACCGGCGCTGGATTCAAAACTCTCCGCAAGAGATGGCAGGACCTCGCCCGTCGGGGACAACTCGGTCAGGGTATCGTAGGTGGCGTAGCATACGTTTCGCACCACGCCGACAATGCCCAACATCGGATCCATGCTGTCCGAGCTGTTGCCGCCCGTCAGGCCGATACGGAAATTGCCCCCGCGAACTGGGGTCTGGGCCTGCGCTGAAATCGGCAACGAAAGCGTGTGCGCAACAGCCGCGCCCGCGCCGACTCCGAGGAGCGTGCGTCGACTGATTTCACTGATCCGACCTTTGTTGGCCGATGTGTCGCTCTGCCTTGGCATTTGTGGCTCCTCCCATTGAGTGTTTCGGACATATCTCATGCAGCTCGGCTAGACACCGACACTGCGCCTCGTGGGGGAGCGTGCGTGGCAATTTGGGAGGCGCACAACCGCAAAAGCCGTTAGCCATGGGGATAGATTTTCTTGGGGTTGCTACCGTCGCGGCGCGCTCTGTCTGCCGACACTCGGACGGCATCATGAGGCGGCAAAAAGGTGATCCTGACGCGTTAGCAGGCGCCAAAGGCCAAGCGAGAATTAGGCACATTTTCTTGAAAAGAGGAATGTGCAGGATGCCAAGAAAAGGATTTTCTGGGGAGCAGTTCGCTTTCGCGCTTCGCCAGGCGTAGCGTGAGACGCTTGTCGGCGAGGAGTGCCGCAAGCTGGGCGTCCGCGCGCGAAGCTTCGTCGGTGGAAGAAGCAATTTGCCGGGGATGGGATCGGGGATATCCGCCGACTGAAGCAGCTCGAAGACGAGAATGCGAACCTGAAGCGACTAGTGGCTGACCTGAAGCTGGATAAGATGTTGCTACAGGATGCAATAGTAAGGCCCTTCATGAAGCATCCGGTCGTCGACCACTTCAAGGCGGTTTAATGCGCCGGTGACGGTAGGCCACCCGTGTCAGCGGCTCAGCAAGATCAACATACCGGTACTGATCGATCCGGGAGTCGCATTTGGCGCTGTGGATGCGGCTGACGGACCTCGCGGCCGCGCAGTTCGGCTACTACTACCGCTGCCTCTACGTGCTGCTGCGTCGGGAAGGTTGGTCGACGAATCAAAAGCGGATCTATTGGCTGTATTGCTAGGAATGCCTGTCGATCCCGACTAAACGCCACGCCGGTGCCGATCTTGCCGGTATCGGGCCGGGCGGCCGGCAGTCGTTGGCGCCAGCGATACCTGGGCGATGGCCTTTGTCTCCGAGCGACTGTTCGACGGTCGGCTGTTCCGAATCCTGATGATCGTCGACCGCCAGCCGAGAGAGGCTCTCGCGACCGGTGCGAGGACAAAGTTCAGGGCGTATCAGGTGATCGACGAACTGGATTGACTGGCGCGGATCCGCACAAGCGCCCAAGGGTCTCATCGAGAAATCGAACTCGACTTCTCCTTGCAGGGAAAGCCAACAGATACTGGGTACATCAAAGCATTCAACTATTGTCTGCTTCTGGAGTGCCTGAACGCTTCATGTTTCATCTCGATGGCCGATGCCCGGCAGCGCATCGAAGAATTAAGGGCTGACTAAAACACAGAACGACCCCACA
>JBIKWI010000112.1:0-11350 GCA_044356395.1 Tagaea sp.
TGACGGAGATCTCGCTGGGCGCTTCGGCGCTGGCGCAGTTCGACGAAGCGCCGATCCTGGCCGCCGCCGGCCTGCTTGCCGATGCGAAAGTCGACGCCATCGTGTGGAACGGCACGTCGTCGGGCTGGCTCGGCTTCGAGGCCGACCGGCGGCTCTGCGCGTCCATCGAGGCGGCGACCGGCATCAGGGCCGGCACGTCGGTGCTCGCACTCGCCGGGATCCTGCGCACGACGCGCGCGCGCCGGCTGGGCTTCGTGACGCCCTATCTCGACGAGATCCAGTCGAAGATCGCCGCCAACTTCGCGGCCGAAGGTTTCGACATCGTCGCCGAACGCCATCTGCGCGATCGCGGCAATTTTTCGTTCGCCGAATACACCGAAGAGCATATCGCCAAACTCGTCCGGGAGGTTGCGATAGCGAAGCCCGATGCGATAACGGTCTTCTGCACCAACATGCGCGGCGGCCCGGTCGTCGAAGCGTTGGAGAAGGAGCTTGGCATCCCGATCTACGATACGGTGGCGACCGCCGTGTGGGACGGGCTGCGCAAGGTCGGCGTGCCGCCGTCGCGCGTGCGCGGCTGGGGCCGCCTGTTCGCCGAGATCGCCTGAAGGAGAGCGCGTTGGGACAGCTTGCGGACAGGAAGGCGCTGGTCACCGGCGGCAATACCGGGATCGGCCGCGAGGTGGCGCTCGCCTTCGCGCGCGAGGGCGCGGACGTAACCGTCGCGTGGTACGACGGCCCCGAGGCGGCGGAGCGTACCGTGCGCGCGATCGTGCGGATGGGCCGCTCCGCGATCGCCGTGCGCGCCGACGTGACCGACGAGAAGCAGGTCGCCGCCCTGTTCGCCGCACACCGCAAGCGCTTTGGCCGTCTCGACATCCTCGTCAACAATGCCGGCATCCAGAAATCGCAGCCCATCGACAGGATGCCGCTCGCCGACTGGGAGCGGATGATTGCGGTGCACCTGCGCGGCGCGTTCCTGTGCTCGCGCGCGGCCGCCCGCGCGATGAAGCCGCGTCGGCAGGGGCGCATCATCAACGTGTGCTCGCAGCTCGGATATATCGGCCGGGCGGACTACACGGCCTACAGTGCGGCCAAGGCCGGGCTGATCGGCTTCACGCGCGCGCTGGCCAAGGAGCTTGCCCCGTCGGGCATCCTCGTCAACGGCGTGGCGCCGGGGCTGGTGGATACCGGCTTCGATCCGCTGTCCCAGGCGGCCAAGCGCGCGCATGCGGCAGCCCTGCCGCTCAAGCGTCTCGGCCAGCCCGGCGACATGACGCCGAGCTTCGTGTTCCTGGCCTCCGACGCGTCGGCCTATTTCTGCGGCCAGCTCCTGCACCCCAACGGTGGCGAGATCATGCCGTAGTCCGGATTTCGGGCGCGGTCACAAGCGACAACCGGAGGACCCCATGCGGATCCGTCTCGGCTACGACATCGCCTACCAGTGCCCGCAGCCCACGCCGATGCTGCTGATGCTGCGCGTCCATCCGTCGCGCGAGAACGATCTGGCGGCGCCCGATCTCATCGGCGTGTCGCCAGACGTGCCGGTGCAGTCCTATATCGACGGGTTCGGCAACCTGTGCAGCCGGATCACCGCACCCGCCGGCCTCGTGCATCTTCGCGGCGACGCGTACATCGCCGATCCGCGCATGCCGGACGATTTCGCGCCCAACGCCCACCAGATCGATGTGCGCGACCTGCCGTCGGAACATCTCGTCTACCTGCTGGGCAGCCGCTACTGCGAGACCGACAAGCTGTCGGAAATCGCCTGGGCGCTGTTCGCCAACGCGCCGATGGGCTGGGGGCGCGTTCAGGCGATCTGCGATTTCGTCCACAACCACATCCGCTTCGACTACATGCAGGCGCGCTCGACGAAATCGGCCGCCGACGTCTATGCCGAGCGCGTCGGCGTGTGCCGCGATTTCGCGCATCTGGCGGTCGCGTTCTGCCGCTGCATGAACATCCCGGCCCGCTACTGCACGGGCTATCTGGGCGACATCGGCGTGCCGGCCGACCCGGCGCCGATGGATTTCAGCGCGTGGTTCGAGGCCTATCTCGATCACCGCTGGTACACGTTCGACGCGCGCCACAACGTGCCGCGCATCGGGCGCGTGCTGATCGGCCGCGGGCGCGATGCCGCCGACGTGCCGCTGTCCAACAGTTTCGGGATGACGACGCTGGCGTCGTTCCGCGTTTGGACCGACGAGGTCGCCGGGCTCTAGCCGTTGGGCCGAAGTCGCGCGATCCACGCGGCGAGCGCCTCGAGCGTCCGGGCGACCGCCGCACGGGCCTTCTCGTCGACAAGGTTGCCGTCGGCATCGAAGGCCTGGCCGGCCCCCGGAACCGCGGTGTCCGCGCCGACCGCCTGCAGCATGCCCATGCCCGAAAGCACCGGCCGCATGGCGACCTGCACGCGCAGCGTGCCGCCCATGCCGGGCGAGGTGCCCATCACCGCGACGGGCTTGCCCGCGCACGTCGCCTTGCCCGGCGGGCGCGACATCCAGTCGAGCGCGTTCTTGAGCACGCCGGGAATGCCGGAATTGTACTCTGGCGTCGCGATCAGCACGCCGTCGGCAGCCCCGACCGCCGCCTGCAGCCGGGCGACGGCTTCGGGGTACCCCTTCGCTTCGACGTCCTGGTCGAAGAGCGGCACGCCTGCGAGGTCGTGGATGTCGATGGCGAGCGAGGCGGGGGCGTTGTTGCGCGCGTGGACGAGCAGCGCCCGGTTGAACGATCCGGCGCGCAGGCTGCCGGCGATGCCGAGAATGCGATAGGGGGCGGACATGTCGGTTGCTCCGTGACTTGGGAGTGCGAATCGTATTTGATCCGCGGGGCGTGGGCCAGTCTTCCGTGACGGCCGGAATCGCGTCGGAGTGGCATCGGGAATGATCAGCGGAAGGACGAAGCTCATCGCGCATCTCGGCGTGCCCACCGAGAGCTTCAAGGCGCCGATGATCTACAATCCGTATTTCGCGAAGCACGCCATCGACGCCGTCGTGGTGCCGATGGGCTGCCGCGCCGAGGACTATCCGCAGTTCCTGAAGCTGCTGTTCCGGCTGACCAACATCCATGGCGCGCTCGTCACCATGCCGCACAAGGTGACGACGGCGGACCTGCTCGACGAGGTGTCGACGGCCGTGAAGATCGCCGGTGCCTGCAACGCGATCGTGCTGCGCGCCGACGGCACGCTGCTGGGCGACATGTTCGACGGCGAAGGCTTCGTGCGCGGCGTCAGGCGCAAGGGGCTGGTCCTCGACGGGGCCCGCGTCCTGGTGGTCGGCGCCGGCGGCGTGGGATCGGCGATCGCGGCCTCGCTGGCGGCGGCGGGGATCGCGCAGATCGGTCTGCACGACGTCAATCCCGGGAATGCGGCGGCCCTCGGCGCACGGCTTCGCGCGCATTATCCGCAGCTGGGCATATCGGTCGGCTCGAGCGACCCGGCCGGCTACGATCTTGTCGTCAACGCCACGCCGCTGGGCATGAAGGCCGGGGATCCGCTGCCGTTCGACGTTTCTCGGCTCGCCGCGCCGACCTTCGTGGGCGAGGTCGTCATGAAGCAGGAAATGACGCCGCTGCTCGAGGCCGCCAAGGCGCGCGGCTGTCGTGTCCAGGTCGGGCTCGACATGCTTTTCGAGCAGATTCCGGCCTATCTCGAGTTTTTCGGTTTTCCCACGACGACGCCCGACGAACTGCGCGCGGTGGCGAAGATCGCCTACTGATTGCCGCCAGGTACCTGCGCGCCGTTTCGGGTTAACCTTTGTTTCAGTAAGTTTTGCACATTGTATGCCTCGCGGGTGGACATCACTCCACCCGAACGGGGGGATGCACACGTGACACAGAATCCGTCGAACGGCGTAGTTGCAGCGCTTGCAAACCTGAAGCTGCGCACCAAGGTGCTTGCCGGCTTCGTCGTGATCCTCGTGCTGCTCGCCGTCGTCGGGACGGTCAGCATCCTCGGCTTCCGGAAAGTCGACGGGGGCTTCACGACCTACCAGACCATCGCCGCGAACACGCTCAAGGTCATCACGATCGACCGCGACGTGGTCCAGCTCCGGCGTACGGCCTACATCTACTCCGATACCGGCGACGCCGCCGTTGCCGCCCAGTTCGACGCGCTCGCGGCGGGCATCCGCAAGCAGATCGACGATACCGCGGCCGCCTTCATCAATCCCGAGCGCCGGACGCAGATCCAGGCCGCCGGCAAGACCCTCGAGGAGTACGTCGCCGGCTTCGCGAGGCTGCGCGAGATGCGCACGACCCGCGACAAGCTCGTCGCCGACACGCTCAATCCGGCGGGTGCCAAGGCGCGCGAGGACATCACGGGCATCATCCGCAGCGCCATGGCCGACCGCGACATGGAGGCGGCGGCGCTTGCGGGCCTCACGCAGGAAGCGCTGATGCAGGTCCGCCTCAATGCGAACCGCTTCATCGCGCGACCGGACGTGAAGCTCGTCGAGGCGGTCGCGCAGTGGCAGACGACATTCGACAGGTCGTCGGCCGAGCTTCTCCAGCGGCTGCAGAACCCCACACGCCGGCAGCTCCTGCAGGAGACGCGCACGCTGATGAAGACCTACGAGGCCGCGTTCGCGAACGTCGCCACGCAGTCGTTCGCGATCGACAGGCAGGTCGGCGAGACGATGGCCCGGCTCGCCGAAAGCATCGCTTCGGCGGTCGGCCGCATCAACGAATCGCAGGCCGCATCGCTTGCCGAGATCGACGTCGCCACCCACAGCCTGATGGACACCACGATCACCACGACGATCGGCCTGTCGGCCGGCGCGCTCGTGGCCGGCCTCGTCATCGCGTGGCTGCTGGGCGGCGGAATCGCCGGTCCGGTGGTCAACATGACCACGGCGATGGAAAGGCTCGCCGGCGGCGACAAGTCGGTCGAGATCCCAGCCCAGGGCCGCACCGACGAGATCGGCCAGATGGCCGGTGCCGTGCAGGTGTTCAAGGACAAGATGATCGAGGCCGACCGCCTGCGCGCCGAGCAGGAGGAGATGAAGCGGCGCGCCGAACTCGACAAGAAGGCGGCGATGAACACGATGGCCGACGACTTCGAATCGTCGGTGAAGGGCATCGTCCAGATGGTCGCCTCGGCATCGACCGAACTGCAGAGCACGGCCCAGTCGATGACGGCTACGGCCGAGGAGACGAGCCGGCAGGCCGGTGCGGTCGCCGCCGCGTCCGAGCAGGCGTCCACCAACGTGCAGACGGTCGCCTCGGCGGCCGAGGAGCTTTCTTCGTCGATCGGCGAGATCAGCCGCCAGGTCTCGGAATCCGCCAAGATATCCGGACAGGCGGTTGCCGATGCCGGGCGCACCAACGACCAGGTCAAGGCGCTGGCGGAGGCCGCCCAGAAGATCGGCGACGTGGTGAAGCTCATCAACGGGATCGCCGGACAGACGAACCTGCTGGCGCTCAACGCCACGATCGAGGCCGCGCGCGCCGGCGAGGCGGGCAAGGGGTTCGCTGTCGTGGCGTCGGAAGTGAAGAGCCTTGCCAACCAGACCGCCAAGGCGACCGACGAGATCTCGGCGCAGGTGACTTCGATTCAGGGCGCCACCGCCGATTCGGTCCAGGCGATCCAGGGCATCACCGAGACGATCGGACGGATCAACGAGATCGCGGCGGCCATCGCCTCGGCGGTCGAGGAGCAGGGTGCGGCGACCCAGGAAATCGCCCGCAACGTCCAGCAGGCGGCGGCGGGAACCAACGAGGTGTCGTCGAACATCACCGGCGTCACGAAGGCCGCGACCGACACGGGTGCGGCCGCCGGTCAGGTGCTCGGGGCGTCGGGCGAACTGTCGACCCAGTCGGAAGCGCTCGGCGCGAAGGTCGACGCCTTCATCGCCCGGATCCGGGCGTCGTAGGCGGCGCTAGAACTCCTCGCCCCAGTCGTCGTCGCGCGACGCGGACGCCTTCTTCTCCGGCGCCTTCGGCTTCGCCGCGGCGGGTGCAGGTTCCGTCGCCGGCTGCGGCTTGCCGCCGTCGGCGCGGAACCCGGCCACCACGGCGACCAGCTGGCCGGCCTGCTCGGCGAGCGAGGCGGCCGACGCGGAGCTTTCCTCGACCAGGGCCGCGTTCTGCTGCGTCGCCGCGTCGAGATCGCCGATCGCCTTGACGATCTCCGCGATGCTCTGCGCCTGCTCGCGGCTGCCGGCTGCGATCTCGGGTGCCACTTCGGATACCTTGCGCACGATCTCGATGATGCTGGTCAGCGCCTCGCCCGCCGCACCGGCAAGGCGCACGCCTTCGCCCACCTCGCGCGAGCTTTCGGCGATCAGCCGGCGGATCTGCTGGGATGCCTGGCGCGAACGGTCGGCGAGCGAACGCACTTCCTGCGCCACGACCGCGAAGCCCTTGCCGGACTCGCCCGCGCGCGCCGCCTCGACCGCCGCATTGAGGGCGAGCAGTTTCGTCTGGAACGAGATCTCCTCCATCACCTGGATGATCTCCGAGATCCGCGACGACGAGCCTTCGATGCCCGACATGGCGCCCACGACGCTCGACACCGCCTTGCCGCCGGCCTCCGCGCGCGCCAGCGCGTCGGCGGCAAGGCGGCGCGCGAGATCCGAGTTTCCGGCATTGGTCGAGACCGTGGCCGAGATTTCCGACATCGTCGCGACGGTCTGCTGGAGCGTGGAGGCCTGCCGTTCGGTCCGCGCGGCAAGGTCGTCGCCGCCTTGCGAAATCTCGCTGGCCGCGTTCCGGATGGCGTCGACGGATTCAGCCACCCGCTCGGCCATCCGGGAGAGTTGCTTGGCGAGCTCGCGCTCCTTGGCCTGCATCTCGCGCTGGGCGAGCGAGTTCTTGCGCAGGACCTCGACCGACCGCGACAGGCCGCCGATCGCGTCGGTGCGTTGCGTTCCTTCGACGGTGATGTCGAGCTCGCCGTCGGCGATGCGGTGCGTCAACCGCTCCATGGCGCCGATGTCGCGCGCCACGCCGCGCATCTTGACCGCGTAACCCGCGATCGCGGCGAGGACGAGCAGGATCGCACCGAGAACCGCGGCGTTCACGCGCAAGGCGGCAACAGCCTTGTCGGTCAGCGCGTCGAGCGGGATCGCGACGGCGACGACGAGCGGCAGGTCGAGGCTGCGACCCAGCGGTGCGACGGCGACAAGATGGGGCTTGCCGTCGATATCGATCCGGCTGCCGTCGGCCTTCGCGTCGCGCGACATGGCCGCGAGCGCCTTCTCGACCGGGGTCCCGCCGGCCGGCCCGCCCGGCGGGCGGGCGACGATGTTGCCGGTCATATCGACCACCAGCAGCGTGGAACTGGCCGGGATACGCTCGGCCTTCCATCGCGCAAGTGCGGCGTTGAGCGGCGCCACGAGGAAGTCGATGGCCGCGATCCCCCAGACCGTCCCGTCGCGGTTGGAAAGGCGGCTGGCGAGCGTGATCGCGAAATCGTCGGACGACGCGGCTCGGTACGGCTCGGTCCAGACCGGCTTTTCGCTTTTCAGGGCGGCCGCATACCAGGGGCGGGTACGCGGATCGTAGCTGTAGTCGGGCTCGGGTACCTCGACCCAGTCCCGGCGCGTAGCCGAGAAATAGTACCAGTTGGATTTGAGGCCTTCGGGCGTCGCGACGATCGCACGCCGGTAGCCGCGCGCATGCACGAGCCCCTCGAGTTCCTTGCCGTCGAGGAAGGCCGGCCGGACCTCGCGCTGCTGCCAGAACTCGCCGTTCGGAAAGCCGATATAGAGCGAATTGAACGTGCCCGCGCGCTGGACGGGGCCTTGCGCGACCGCTTCGAAGGTCCGGCGCGCCTCGGCCCGGTCGAGCCGCATGAGGGCCGCATCGTCGACGGCGGCGATCAGGTCGAGGGCCGGACGGAAAATGTCGCCGGCCTCTTCGGCCATCTGCTCGAGGGTGGTGCGTGCTTCGCTCGACGCCGTTTCCAGGATCGTGTCGAGTTCGCGATAGAACAGGGTCGCGAGCAGCCCGGCGCCTGCGGCCAGTATGCCGACTCCCGCCAGGATCTCGCGGCCGCGCAAAGCTCCGAATGCCACGTTCGTGCGTCTCCAGCGACCTTGCGATTCCCAAGGTCCTATTTTACGAAGGTAGCATAAGGTGTAAGCCGCTACGGAAAATTTGGTTGTCGCCATACCGAAGCACCCTCGCCCCCGGCTTCCCGGCGGCGCAGTGGCGATATAGTATGTCTCTGATCAGCGCAAACGCCGGACCCGATTGGAGGATACCCCCCAGATGACCCAGCAGCTGGACGCCCTGGTGGCGCCCGTCGCACCCGAGATGCCGTCGGCCGTGACCCAGGTCGAGATCGACCGGCGCGTGTTCGAGCTTTACGACGAATACTGCCACGGCGGCATGGACCGCCGCACCTTCCTGCAGCGCGCCGCCGCGGTGACCGTCGGCGGTCTTGCGATGGCGCAGGCCCTTCTGCCGCGCTATGCGCAGGCGCAGACCATTTCCTTCACCGATCCGCGCATCAAGGCCACATACGTGTCGTACCCGTCGCCGGGCGGCACGTCGGGCACGATGCGCGGCTATCTCGTGCAACCGGCCGGTGCGGGCCCGTTCCCGGCCGTGCTGGTCATCCACGAGAACCGCGGCCTCAACCCCTATATCGAGGACGTGGCGCGCCGCGCCGCGACCGAAGGGTTCCTGGCGCTCGCCCCCGACGGGCTGTCGCCGGTCGGCGGCTATCCGGGCAACGACGACGATGGCCGCACGCTCCAGGCCGGTCTCGACCAGGCGAAGCTGCGGACGGACATGCTGAACAGCGCACGGTTCGTGAAGGCGCATGCGCTCTCCACCCGCAAGCTCGGCGTGACGGGCTTCTGCTGGGGCGGCGGTGCGACGAACTACCTTGCCGCAACCCTCGGCGCCGACATGAACGCGGGCGTGCCGTTCTACGGACCGGCTCCGGAAACGGCCTCGATTCCGGGGATCAAGGCGGCCCTCATGGTCCAGTACGCCGAAGACGACGCGCGCATCAACGACATGTGGCCGGCCTTCGAGGCGGGGCTGAAGGCGGCCGGCGTCGTGCACGAGAAGCACGTCTATCCGGGCACCCAGCACGGTTTCCACAACAACTCGACGCCGCGCTACAAGGAAGCGGCCGCCAAGCTCGCCTGGGAGCGGACCATCGGCTTCTTCAAGAAGCATCTCGCCTGACGGCCGGCCGGCCGCTCCTCTACCTGCTGTCGGCGAGGGCGCTGCGCGACTTCGCCGACGGCTTCGTGGCGGTGCTCCTGCCGGTCTATCTGCTGGCACTCGGCCTCGACACGCTCCAGGTCGGGATCGTGGCGACCGTCTCGCTGCTCGGCTCCGCGCTGCTGACGCTGGGCGTCGGGCTGGTCGGCGGACGCCACGACACCCGCCGGCTGCTGATCGCCGCCGCCGGCCTGATGGTCGCCACCGGGGTGGCGATGTCGCTCGTCCACGACTATGCGCTGCTTCTGCTCGTCGCCTTCGCGGGCACCGTCAATCCGTCGGGCGGCAGCGTCAGCGTGTTCGTGCCGCTCGAACATGCGGCGCTTTCCCGCCAGGTCACCGATGCCGGCCGCACGAAGATGTTCGCGCGCTACAGCCTTGCGGGCGCGCTGGCGGGTGCGGTCGGCGCACTTGCCGCCGGCGTTCCCGACCTGCTGGCGCCGTTCGGCATCGGCGAGATGGCGGCGATCAAGGGGATGTTCGTCCTCTATGCGGCATTGGGGGTGGCGGGCGGCCTCCTCTATTCGCGCATCCTGCAGCGGGAGCCGGCGGCGGAATCGAGGACGGCCTCGGCGCTCGGCCCGTCGCGCCCGATCGTCGTGCGCCTCGCGATCCTGTTCAGCCTCGATGCCTTCGCCGGCGGGTTCGTCGTGCAGTCGCTGCTCGCCCTGTGGCTGTTCGAGACGTTCGACATGTCGCTCGCGGCGGCCGGCGTCTTCTTTTTCTGGTCGGGCGTGTTCGCCGCGTTCTCGTTTCCGGTCGCGGCGTGGCTGTCGACGCGCATCGGGCTCGTCAATACGATGGTGTTCACGCATATCCCGGCGAACGTCGCGCTGATCCTCGCTGCGTTTGCACCCACGTTGCCGCTTGCCCTGGCGCTGCTGCTCGTACGCGCGGCCCTTTCGCAGATGGACGTGCCGACGCGCTCGTCCTACGTCATGGCGGTCGTCAGCGAGGCCGAGCGGCCGGCGGCGGCGAGCTTCACGTCCGTTCCGCGCAGCCTCGTCGCCGCGTTCAGCCCGGCACTGGCGGGCGCGCTGTTCGCCGCCGCCTACCGGGCCTGGCCGCTGGTGATCTGCGGCACGCTGAAGATCGTCTACGACCTGCTGCTGCTGCGCCAGTTCCGCCACGTGAAGCCGCCCGAAGAGCGATGATCCGCCGGCCGCGAAAGACGCTATATTGCGGTACGTCCCGATCACAGGCGCCGACATGACGACCGAAAACGCCAACGCCCGCTTTCTCGACCTCGACGCATGGCCCGTCGCCGAGGCGCTCGAAGCCATGTGGGAAGGGCAGGCGGCTGCGGTCGCATCCGTCCGTCCGGCGCTGCCGGCCATCGCGCGCGCGGTGGACGCCGCGGCCGCGGCACTTGGGGAAAAAGGTCGCCTGATCTATGTCGGGGCGGGTACGTCGGGCCGCATCGCCGTCCAGGACGGGGCGGAACTGCCGCCGACGTTCGACTGGCCCGAGAAGCGCCTCGTCTTCGCGATGGCCGGCGGACCCCGCGCGATGACGACGAGCGCCGAGGGCGCCGAGGACGATGCGGCCGCCGGTACCCGCGCGATCGTGTCGGCCCGCGTCCGGCCGACCGACGTCGTGGTCGGCGTGGCGGCGAGCGGCCGTACGCCGTTCACGCTTGCCGCCTTGCGGGCCGCGCGGGCGCGAAAGGCCGTCACGATCGCCATCGCGAACAACCCCGGCGCACCGCTCCTCAAGGCCGCAGCGCATCCGATCCTGCTCGATACCGGCGGCGAGGTGATCGCCGGCTCGACGCGCATGAAGGCGGGCACCGCGCAGAAGGCGGCGCTCAACCTGCTGTCGAGCGCCATCATGGTGCGGCTGGGCCGTGTCCATCGCGGGCAGATGGTCAACATGCGGACGTCCAACGCCAAGCTGCGCCTGCGCGCCGCGGCGATGGTCGCCGACCTCGGCGGCGGGACGGCGGCCCAGGCGCACAAGGCACTCGATGTCGCCGGCGGCGACATCAAGCTCGCCGTCCTGCTGCGCGCGGGTATGGGACTTGCCGGCGCACGCGCCCTGCTGAAGCGTCACCGCGGAAACCTGCGTGCGGCCCTCGCCGGGGGCCTGCCATGATTTCGGCAGGAATCGGCAAGGTCTTCGCGATCGGCGTCATCAGCGGCACGTCGATGGACGGGATCGACGTCGC
>JBIKWI010000113.1:0-11330 GCA_044356395.1 Tagaea sp.
ATGACGACGGACATGCGCGGAACGGTGTTGCCCGTGCGCTTGATCCGATCGAGATCGGATAGGAGCGTTTCCTCGTCCGTCCGTTGCGGCGTCGTGTCCATCTACCGTCCTTAGTCCGTCGAGCCCGATTCTACCCGCGAGGCTCATGTTCCGTAACGGATATTCGGTATTACATGGGATTCGGGGCGGGTGACAACCACAGCCCGGCGCTGGGGATATCCCGATCCGGCCGCAAAATGCGGAACGGACAGGGTACATGGCCGATCCGGCAAGTCACCGTCGGTCCCTCCGGTGTCCCGTTGCCGGGGCAGTCGCGCGCCGTTCACGCCGAAACGAGGCGATCGCGTCCGCCGGATTTCGCTTCGTAGAGGGCGTTGTCGGCCCGCTTGACCAGCTCGTCGCCCGACGCGATCTCCGGTGTCAGCGATGCCATGCCGATGCTGACGGTAATCGAGACGCTCCTGCCGTCCGCCAGGACGAACGGCGTGGCACGGACCGCAGCCAGTATCCGGCTGGCCACGACCGCCGCCGGCTCCGCCCGCGTCTCGGGCATGAGCACGAGGAATTCCTCGCCGCCCCAGCGCGCGACCATGTCGGCGCCGCGAAGCTGTCCGAGCAGAAGCTGCGCCAATCCCTGGAGCATGATGTCGCCGGCATCGTGGCCGTAGGTGTCGTTGACCTTCTTGAAGTGGTCGATGTCGATCATCATCGCGGTCGCCGGGTTCGCGTAGCGCTTGTGGCGGTCGAACGCCTCGGCCAGCCGTTCGCCGGCATAGCGCCGGTTGAAGGCGCCGGTCAGCGGGTCGGTGGTGGCCATGCGCAGGAGTTCGTCTTCCCGCTTCTTCTGCTCGCTGATGTCCCGGGAGATGACGACGAAGCCGGTCACGTTCCCGTCCTTGTCGGGAAGCGCCGTCACGACCGCATCGCCCCAGTACTCGCTGCCGTCCTTGCGCACGCGCCGGCCTTCGATCTCGACCGACCCGCGCCGCGCGGCGCGGGTCAGGACCTGCCCGGACGCATTGGCATCGAACTCGGACGGCGGGAAGAAGATCGAGACGTGCTTGCCGACGACGTCCTCGGCCGTCCATCCGCCGAGGCGTTGGAGGGTCCGGTTCCAGTCGACGATCCGTCCTTCGAGATCGAGCGTGTAGATCGCGTAGTCCTGGATCTGATCGAATATCGCGCGGAACCGCTGCTGGTCCTCGTGGATCCGGCGTTCCTTGAGCGCCGCGTCCGTCACGTCCTGGATCACGGCCATGAAGGTCGGACGGGCGATCCGGTTCACCGTCATCGAAAGGACCCGCTGGCGCGGCCCGGCACCCGTCGCCACGCGCCGCTGCTCGAAGAGCATGCCCGCATCGGCCCCGAAGTCGCGCACGAGGACGGGGAGTTCCGGAACCCAGTCGGACAGGACTGTGAAGATGTTTTCCAGTTCCGCATCCCGCGTCAGCGGCATCAGCAGCTGGGCGGCGAGGGGATTGACCATGTCGATCCGGCCGTCGGGCGCGAACTTCACGATCCCGACAGGGCACAGATAGAAGAACTGGAGCAGTTCCTCGTACGCCTGCGCGGGATCGTCGCGGTCGGTCACGATTCGCGCACCGCCAGGTACATCGACCGCGCGCTTGAGCATCCGCAGCTTCACCTTGCGCGGCTTCATGCGCAGCGTGAAGACGTAGTCGATCGTCCGGTCGAGGACCGTCTCGGTCTCGTAGCGGTGGGATACCATGAAGTTGTTGGTGCACGGCGCGACCGCCGAGAAGAAATGCCGCCCGATCACGCGCTCCTTGGCGAGACCGGACAGAGCCGATTCCGCGGTGTTGTAGCCGACGACGACGCCATCGGGCGCCATCGCGACCACCCCGAATTCCAGGGCGTCGAGCCCGTCGGCGTCGAGCGTCTCCAGAACATCGATAAGGTCCGGCGCGTCGAAGCGGATGGCGCTCATGTCTGTCACGTTCTCCCCTTCGGCATTTTTTTTCGCGTCCATCTTCGGGACGGCATCTTTACAATCGATTAAGACTGCCGATTAAGACTGCCGATTAAGACTGCCGATTAAGACTGCGAACCGCTGGCGGACGGGGTGAGATTCGAACTCACGGTAGGCTTGCACCTACGGCGGTTTTCAAGACCGCTGCCTTAAACCACTCGGCCACCCGTCCCTCCGGGAGTGCCGTTATACTCAGGCCCGGTTCGCGATGCCAGAAACCGTTCTTATTGCCGTCACCCCCGGCCGGTGTTGAAAACGGGGGATACCTTCGGATTCCCGGTTGCGG
Organism: Tagaea sp.; assembly: GCA_044356395.1. Taxonomy (GTDB): domain Bacteria; phylum Pseudomonadota; class Alphaproteobacteria; order CACIAM-22H2; family CACIAM-22H2; genus Tagaea. The sequence continues at coordinate 2,277 of JBIKWI010000113.1, forward strand.
TTCCGACGGAAAACGCATGCTGTGGTTTCCGGCATCGCGCTCCGGATTTGTCAGGTCATCTTTCGTTAATCTGCGCAGGCAATAGTATCGCCGTCCCGATGATCGTGACTCGAGAAAGCAAGACATGTCAGCCATTCGGGCGTTCCTATGCCGGCAGATCCCATGAAGCCACGTCGGTCCCTCCGGTCGATCCTGATGGCCGCCGCGCTCGCGGGCGTCCTCGGTACCGGCGTCGTCGCGACGCTAACCGACGGTGTCCCGCGCTGGATCGCGATCGCCGTGGCAGCCGCCGCGGCAACGGCCGCCGCGTGGAAGTTCGCGCTAGGCGTCGAACGCCAGATCGACGGCGCATTCGCCCGCGCGTTCAACGCCGCTGCGGAAGATTCGCCCGCACCGCCGGCCGACTTCGCGGAGATCGAGGCATGCGCCGACCGCTATTCGGCGATCGCCGCCCAGGTGCGCCAGACCGAACACACGCTGCGCATCACGCTCGACGACGCGGTGCATGCCAACCAGGCGAAGGCGGAATTCCTCGCCAACATGAGCCACGAGCTGCGCACGCCGCTCAATGCCATCATCGGCTTTGCCGAGTTCCTCCAGATCCGCATGGGCAAGCAGATGCCCGAGCGCGAACGCGCCTATCTCGACGACATCATCCAGGCCGCTTTCCACCTGCTCGCCATCATCCAGGAGATCCTCGATTTCTCGCGTCTCGAGGCGGGCAAGCTGATGATCCAGAACGACAGCATGCGCCTGGCCGAGATCGTCGACGCCTCGGTGCGGCTCGTGCGCAAGCAGGCGGAAGCCAAGCGCGTGTCGCTTTTCGAGAATCTGGACTCCGCCGTCCGGCTGCGCGGCGATGCCACGAAGGTCCGCCAGATCAGCACCAACCTCGTTACCAACGCCGTCAAGTTCACGCCGCCGGGCGGACGCGTCGATGTCTGGTGCGGTCTGGACGCCGCCGGCTCGCCGTGCCTGCGCGTGACGGATTCCGGCGTCGGAATGACGCCGGGGGAAGTCGAACTGGCGCTCAAGCCGTTCATGCGCGTGGCGACAAGCCCGTTCGTGGCGAAAGAGGGCGGCATCGGTCTCGGCCTGCCGATCTCGCGCGCGCTCGTCGAGCTGCACGGCGGGACCCTGACGATCGAAAGCGAGCCGCGCCGGGGTACGACGGTTACCGTCGCCCTGCCGGCGGACAGGCTTATCGTCACCTGACGGTTCCGGGCGGTTGCGCAGGCCGGCCCGCCGGCCCTAGAGTGCGCGCCTCGTGTCCATGCCCGCCGACATCCAACTGGTTCTTTCCAAGCTGTTCTGGCTCGTCGCCGAGCCGGCCAGCCTGCTGCTTTCGATCTGGGTCGCGGGATGCCTCGTGCTGTGGACGCGCTGGTGGCGGCTCGGGCGGGTGCTGGTCTGTTTCGCCGCCGCGCTGACGGTCGCCGTCGCGATGTACCCGATCGGGCAGATCGCGCTCCGACCGATCGAGGACAGGTTCCCGCCGCTCGTGTCGCCGCCGCCGCGCGTGGACGGCATCCTCGTGCTGGGGGGCGTCATCGACTACTACGTCATCGGCAAGCGCGGGGTTCCGTCCTCGCTGCTGGCCGCAGGCAGCCCGCGCCTCGACGCGTTCATCGAGCTGGCGCGCCGCTATCCGGCGGCCAAGCATGTGTTCACCGGCGGCTCGATCGAACTGATCGACGGCAAGGATACCGAGGCCGACGTCGTGCGGCGGATCTTCGCGCGCATCGGTCTCGACACCACGCGGATCATCTTCGAGGACCAGTCGCGCAACACCTACGAGAACGCGCGCCTGACGCTCGACCTGATCAAGCCCGAACCGGAAGAGACGTGGCTGCTGATCACCTCGGCGCGGCACATGCCGCGCGCGATGGGCACGTTCCGCAAGGCCGGCTGGCCGCAACTGCTTGCCTACCCGATCGACTTCGCCACCGACCCGAACCAGCCGTTCGACAGCGCGTTCCGGCTCGGCCACAACCTGAATTTCCTGTCGGAAGCGATCCGCGAATATGTCGGGCTTGCCTACTACTACAAGCTTGGCCGGACCGACGCGCTGTTTCCGGCACCCGAGCCTGTCTCCGGCGAGCCCGAAAGCGCCGATCCCGCCGAAGCGCCGGCCTCGGATTCCTAGTCCGCGTACCAGTCGCGCAGCTGCGCGGCCTCCGGCTTCCGGCTCCAGAAATCGACGCGCACGGACGACGGGGCGAGCGTGATCCCGCAGCAAGCGCCCGTCGCCACGCCGAGCCTGGCGGCGGCGACCGCGGCGGCGAACCAGCCGGCGTCGAGCTTCGCGAAATAGCGCAGGATGCCCTGCGAACTGCACAGCACCGGCACGATGCGGCCGTCGCCGGCGGCAAGCTCGCGCGCGAGCGCGCCGGCGCCGCGCTCCAGCGTGTCGGGATCGGGCGACCAGCCCTGACCGGCCGGCCAGATGCAGCGGCGGTTCCAGGCCTCGAGCGTATCGGCGCCGGCCGTCGCGGCGATGTCGGCGTCCGTCCGGCCTTCCCAGCTTCCGTAGTCAATCTCGCAGAGGCGGTCGTCGGTGCGCGGGACGAAGCCGAAACCGTGTGCGATGAAGGTGCGGGTGCGCCGGAGCGGCCCCGACAGGAACGGCCCGACGGCGATGCCCGAGCCGCGCACGGCCGCGGCGAACGTCGCGGCCTGGGCTAGGCCCTTCGCGGTCAGCGGGATGTCGGACCGCGAGCCGACGCGCACGACCGGGGCGCCGTCCTCGAACGTGTTGCCGTGGCGCACGAGCAGGATGCGGCGCATCAAGCGACCCTGGCGCTTCCGTCGTAGGCCGGGAGCAGTTCGCCTTCGCGCGCGAGAATCGCCTCGGCTTCCACGAGGTCGGTCGGGCTGTCGATCGACCAGTGGGTGCGACCGCGGTAGTCGCATTGCACGACCCGCATCCGGATGCCGTTCTCCAGCGCGCGAAGCTGCTCGAGTTCCTCGGCCGCCTCGAAGGGGCCGACGGGCAGACGCACGTACTCGGACAGCGTCCCGGGCCGGAACGCGTAGATGCCGATGTGCCGGAAGATCGGCAGTTCGCCGCCGGGCTTCTTGACGAACGGAATCAGGCTTTTCGAAAAATACAGCGCGTCGCCGTTGCGATCGAAGGTGACGGTCGTGCCGCCGGCCTGGCCGCCTTCCTTCTGGCGCTTCAGTGCCGCGAACGCGTCGGGCGACATGCGCGTGGCGAGCGTGCCGATGCGGATGTCGGGGTCGTCCGCCATGGCACGCGCGAGCGCCCCGATCACCCAGGGCGGCGTCAGTACCGCATCGCCCTGGAGGTTGACGATCGCCGTCTCGCGCGCACCCAACGCTTCGACTGCCGCGAACGTGCGCTCGGTGCCGTTGCGGCAGCTCTCCGGCGTCATTACCGCTTCGCCGCCGAAGGCCCGTACCGCATCGGCGATGCGCGCGTCGTCCGTCGCCACGACCGTGCGCGAAACGCCGTCGGCCGCGCGCGCGATTGCCCAGACGCGCTGGATCATCGCGATCCCGCCGACTTTCGCCAGCGGCTTGCCGGGAAAGCGCGACGAGGCGTAGCGCGCGGGGATGACGACCAGCGCGCTCATGCGGCAAGCGCCAGGTCGTGGAGGGCCGAAAGATAGGTTTCGGCAGGCGGGAACAGGTGCGGCGTGGGTTTGCCGGCGAGCTGGCGGTCGGTCTCGAAATGGAACACGCGCAGCAGCCACAGCGCCTCGCATGCGCGCGACACGGCGATGTCGAGCACGGGGCCGCCGGCCGCGGCATAGGCCGCGCGCAGCGCCCCGTAGAGTTCGGGGTCCGCCGTCAGCCGGCCGCTTGCCGCATCCACGCGGGTCCAGTAGCGCAGCTTGACGAAGTCGAGCTCTGGCGGGGCCACGACCGCGTTGTCCCAGTCGATGACCCACATCGTCGCGCGTGCCGCATCGTCGATCAGGTGCAGGCCGTGCAGGTCGTTGTGGGCCAGCGTCCATGCGACCTTGCGGTCCGCGCGTGCGGCGACCGTCTCGACGAACCGGGCAAGCGTCGCGGGGATCCGGCCACGCGCGAGTTCGCGCGCGATCCCCGCACCGAGCCAGCCCGCGAAATCCTGCGGTGCCTGACCGAACGACAGCAGATCGGGATAGCCGCCGTCGAAGCGCACGGCGTGGATCGCCGCGATCGCCTGGCCCGCGCGCGCGATGGCGCCTGCGTCGGCCTGCCGGGCGAGCGTCGTCCCTTCGCACCAGCCTGTCAGTTCCCACGGAAGCGGCCAGAGCCGGTCGCCGTTGCTCCAATAGACGAGGGCAGGGGCGAAAGGCGGGGCGAGCGTGCCGGATTTCGCCGTCGCAAGCCCGTCGGCCGCCTGCGCGTCCGACGCGCCGGCACGCTTGGCGATATGGATCGCGGCGACCAGCGCCGACTTCGCCACGCCCTTCTCGTACCGGAAGTGGGTTTCTTCGCGCCGCAGGCGCAACGCGTACTTGCGGCCGGCATGGACGACGGGCCATGTCCGGTTCACGGCCCCGTCGATCGGGCTTTCGACGGCAAGCGACGCCGGCTCGAACGCCGGACCGAGGGCATGCGCCATCAGTGCGGCGGCGTGGCGCGAATCGGCGGGCGGAAGGGCGACGGCGAGCGACATGGTCAAGGCGGCGCAAACTGCCCGTTTTTGCGGGCTCGCGCAACCACTTGCGCGAATCCCGGAGTCCCGATTGCGCAGTCCGTGCGGACCGTGGCACATCATCGCGCATGGACACGAACACGAGTCGGCGTACGTTCCTCGCGGCCCTGGGCGCAACGGCGGCATTCCCGCACGGCGTGCTGGCCAACGACATGCCGTTCGAAGTCTGGCTTCGCGGCTTTCGCGAGGAAGCCGTACAGAAGGGCATGAAGCCGGCGACGCTGGACCAGGCGCTGGCCGGCATCGCCCCGATCGGCCGGGTCCTCGAACTCGACCGTTCGCAGCCCGAAGTGCGTCTCACGTTCGAGCAGTATTTCGCGCGCGTGGTCAACAAGGTGCGCATCGACACCGGCCGCGCGCGGCTGGCCGAGAACCGCGAACTCCTCGCCAGCGTGGCCCAGCGCTATGCGGTGCAGTCGCGCTTCATCGTGGCGCTGTGGGCGGTCGAGACCGACTTCGGCCGCCTCACCGGCGGGTTCAACATTTTCGCGGCCCTTGCCACGCTCGCCTACGACGGCAGGCGCAGCCAGTTCTTCCGCGAGGAACTGCTCAATGCCATCCGCATCGTCGACAAGGGCCTGATCAAGGCCAGCGACATGCGCGGCTCGTGGGCGGGCGCCATGGGCCAGAGCCAGTTCATGCCGTCCTCGTATCTCGCGTATGCCGTCGATTTCGACGGCGACGGCCGGGCCGACATCTGGAATTCGCGCGCGGACGTTTTCGCGTCCATCGCCAACTATCTCGTGCGCGCCGGATGGAAGGGCGACGAGACATGGGGCCGTGCGGCACGGTTGCCGGCCGGCTTCGGCCGCGAACTGGTCGACCACAACAAGGTCACGAAGCCGCTCGCCGAATGGCAGGCGCTCGGCGTGCGGACGGCCGAGGGCGCCGACCTGCCGCAGCGCGATTTGGCCGCGTCGATCATCCAGCCCGACGGCGAGGGCGGCCGCGCGTTCCTCGTCTACAACAATTTCCGGTCCATCATGCGCTGGAACCGGTCCGTCAATTTTGCCACGTCGGTGGGGTTGCTTGCCGACAGTATCGGCGAGGTTTAGCCTCGAATTGCCATGTTTCGGGCGCGTCGATTCGCGCCTGTCCGTCAGGAATGCGATGTCTGTCCGGTGTTCCGCATTGCGCGCCTTTGTTCTCGCCGGCACGGCCCTGGCCGCGCTCGGCCTCGGCGCATGTTCCGAACTCAAGTTCGGCGTTTCGGTCGTCAAGTCGATGCAGGGCACGCCCGAAGCGCCGGCTGCCGGTCCGGTCCGCGCGCAGGGCACGTACAAGGTCGGCGAGCCCTACCAGATCGCGGGTGCCTGGTACTATCCGGCGGAGGACTGGAACTACTCGGAGACCGGCATCGCGTCGTTCTACGGCGGCGAGCGGACCGGCACGAATTTCCACGGGCGGCTCACGGCCAACGGCGAACTCTACGACATGAACGCGCTGACGGCGGCGCACACCACGCTGCCGATGCCGAGCCTCGTGCGCGTCACCAACATCGAAAACGGGCGGTCGATCGTGCTGCGCGTCAACGACCGCGGTCCGTTCGCGCGCGGGCGCATCATCGACGTGTCGCGCCGGGCCGCACAGCTTCTGGGCTTCGAAGGGCAGGGGACGGCGCGCGTGCGCGTGGACATCATGGCGGAGGACAGCCTTCGCCTTAAGGCAGAGCTGACCGGTCGCGGCGACGAGACCCAGACCGTCGCGGCGGTGCCGCGCACGTCCGTCGCGTCCGACGCCCTGCCGCCGCCGCCCGGCGCGCGCGAGACGCGCACGACGTCGGCCGCGTTGCCGCCGCCGTCCGCCACGCTGCCGCCGGTCCAGACGGACCGCAGCCGCGTCGGCACGACGACCCGACAGGGCAGGCCCCGCGAGACGCAAGTGCCGCTCGCGCGCCAGGCCGAGCCGATCCGCACGCAGGCGGCGCAGGACCTGCCGCCGCCCGCGCCGGCTCCCGCACCGGCAACGGTCCAGGGGCGCAGCGGTCCCGCCGCGTCGCCGCGTACGGCGGCCGGCACCGCACCGGCCCGTCCGGCCACGGCACAAGGCGGCTCGCGCGAAGTCGCGGCCCTGCCGGTCGAACAGCAGGCCGCCGCGCGCCCGGTCCTGACACAAGGGCCTGCCGAGCGTTCGAGCCTGTGGGTGCAGGCCGGCGCGTTCGGCAGCTACGAGAATGCCTACCGGCTGTCGGTCCGGCTTTCGCGCTACGGCTCCTCGCGCGTGGTGCCGGTGACGCACAACGGCAGCCAGCTCTATCGCGTGCGCGTGGGACCGATCGCCGACGTGAAGGATGCCGACCGGATGCTCGAACAGATGGCCTCCGATGTGCCCGAAGCGCGCATCGTCGTCGAATGAAGGGAAATTTGACCATGCGCGCCCGTCTCGCCGCCGCCGCCGTCCTGCTTGCCGTCGCCCTGGCGCCAGTCGCCGAAGCGCAGCAGCAGCGCCCGCAGGCGACGCCCCGCGCGCAGCAACAGGCGCCGGCACAGCGACCTGCCGCCGCACCGGCCGCACGCACGCCGTCGGACGCGATGCCCGACGTTTCGGCGCGCCAGACGATCGTGCTCGACTATCACACCGGCTTCGTCATGTTCGAGCGCAACGCCGACGAGCGCATGCCGCCGTCGTCGATGAGCAAGGTGATGACCGCCTATCTGGTCTTCGAGGCGGTGAAGGCCGGCAAGCTCGGTCTCGAAGACATGTTGCCCGTGTCAGAGCGCGCCTGGCGCATGCAAGGCTCGAAGATGTTCGTGCCGCTCAACGGGCGCGTGAAGGCCGAGGATCTCATCCGGGGGATGATCGTCCAGTCCGGCAACGACGCCTGCATCGTGCTCGCCGAGGCGCTCGCAGGCAGCGAGGAGGCCTTCGCCGAACAGATGAACGCCGAGGCCCGTCGGATGGGGCTCAACGGATCGAACTTCCGCAACGCGACCGGCTGGCCCGATCCCGACCACTACATGACGGCGCGCGATCTCGCCACGTTGGCGCGTCGCGTCGTCGACGACCATCCGGAGTTCTACAAGTACTATCGGGAGCTCAACTTCACCTACGGCAAGGACGAGCGGACCGGCCGGGACATCACCCAGGGCAACCGCAATCCGCTGCTCTACAAGAACATCGGCGCCGACGGCATCAAGACCGGCCATACCGAGCAGGCCGGCTACGGACTGACCGCTTCCGCGATGCGCGACGGGCGGCGCGTCATCGCGGTTTTCAACGGCTGGACGTCGATGCGCCAGCGAGCCGAGGAATCCGAGCGGATGGTCGACTGGGCTTTCCGCGAGTTCCAGACCTACCGTCTGTTCACCGCCGGGCAGGAGGTCGACCGGACGGATGTCTGGCTGGGCGTCAAAGGCAGCGTGCCGCTGCTGGCCGCCCAGGACGTCGCGATCACCATGCCGCGACGCCTGCGCCCGCAGCTGCAGGCGAAGATCAGCTACGACAGCCCGGTTCCGGCACCGATCTCGAGCGGCCAGCCGCTCGGCCGCATCTCGCTGACCGCACCTGGCCTCACGCCGATCGAAGTCCCGCTGATCGCCCAGGAAAGCGTGGACCGGCTCGGCTATTCGGCGCGCCTGTCGGCGGCCCTCAACCACCTGATTTTCGGCCCGAAGAAGTGAGCCCACGGCCGCGCCGTCGCGGGCTTTTCATCACCTTCGAGGGCGGCGAAGGGGCCGGCAAGTCCACCCAGATCGCGCGGCTCGCGGCCCGTCTGTCGGCAGCAGGCGTCGACATCCTCGCGACGCGCGAACCCGGCGGACCGCCCGGTGCCCTGCCGCAGGCGATGGCGCTGCGCCGGCTGCTGGTCGAAGGCGAGCCCGGCGCCTGGAGCCCGCAGAGCGAAGCGCTGCTCAACTACACCCAACGCATCGAGCATGTCCGGCGGATCGTCGAGCCGGCGCTTGCGCGCGGAACATTCGTCCTTTGCGACCGCTTCGCGGATTCCACGATGGCCTATCAGGGCTACGGCCACCGGCTCGGTCGCGCGTTCGTCTCGAAACTGCACCGCCTGACCCTCGGGACGTTCAAGCCCGACCTGACGCTGGTCTTCGATCTGCCGGTCGAGGCCGGCCTGAAGCGCGCACTGGCGCGTACCGGGGCGGAGACCCGATACGAGCGGATGGACATCGCCTTCCACGAACGTCTGCGGCGCGGGTTCCGGGCGATCGTGCGGGCCGAGCCCAGGCGCTGCGCGCTTGTCGACGCGCGCGGCGACATCGACACGGTCGAGAAGCGCATCCTGACGGTGCTGCGCAAACGCCTGGGCGCGCGGTTGCCCGCGTGAGCGACGAAGTCGACGACAAGGCGCCCCGGCCGCGTGCCAATCCCGACCTGCTCGGCCACGACGCGGCGGAGGCCGCCCTGCTGGAGGCATGGAATTCCGG
>JBIKWI010000114.1:0-11306 GCA_044356395.1 Tagaea sp.
CGCCGTCAAGCCGCTGTTCGACGAAGCGAAGCGCCTGAAGATCGGGTTCTATCTCGGCTACGCCGAGAAGACGCCCGAGGGACGGCGCTTCAACACGGCGATCCTCGTCGACCGCGAGGGCGCGATCGTCGGCAAGTACCGCAAGATCCATCTGCCTGGTCACGCCGAGAACGAGCCCGAACGTCCTTTCCAGCATCTCGAGAAGCGCTATTTCGAACCGGGCGACATCGGCTTTCCGGTGTGGCGAACGATGGGCGGCATCGTCGGCATGGCCGTGTGCAACGACCGGCGCTGGCCCGAGACCTACCGAGTGATGGGGCTCAAGGGAATGGAGCTGATGCTGCTCGGCTACAACACGCCGGCCATCAACGGCTGGGCGATGGTCCACTCGGCACCGGAGCCCGAGCATCTGCGCCAGTTCCACAACCAGCTCGTGATGCAGGCTGGCGCCTACCAGAATTCCACCTGGGTCGTCGCAACCGCCAAGGCCGGCATCGAAGAGGGCTGCTCGCTGATCGGCGGAAGCTGCATCATCGCACCGACCGGCGAGATCGTGGCGCTTGCCCGCTCGGTCGGCGACGAGTTGATCGTCGCCGACTGCGATCTCAGCCTTTGCACCTACGGCAAGGAAACGACATTCGCGTTTTCCAAGCACCGCCGGATCGAGCACTACGGCCTGATCGCCAGCCAGACCGGCGTCGTCGAGCCGGAATGAAGGATTACGACTTCGCCGCGGTCCCTGCGTCGGTCCGCTACAAGCTGCTGGTCGGCGCCGTCGTGCCCCGGCCGATCGCGCTCGTCACCACAATGGACGAGGCCGGGAATCTCAATGCCGCCCCCTTCTCGTTCTTCAACGTACTGAGCCACGATCCGGCTGTCGTGGCGCTTGGCGTCGAACGGCGCGGCGACGGCCGGCCGAAGGATACCGTGCGGAATATCGAGCTTGCTGGCGAGTTCGTGGTCAATCTCGTCGACGAGGCGATGGGACCGGGCATGAACATATGTGGCGCGGATTTCGAGCCGGGCGTCGACGAACTGCGCATGGCCGGTTTCGATCCTGCACCTTCGACCAAGGTGAAGGTACCCCGCATCGCGCAGGCGCCCGTGGCGCTCGAATGCCGATTGCAGCAGGACATCCGGCTCGGCAACGACAACAAACGCGCGATCATCCTGGGCGAAGTCGTGGCGCTGAGCATCCGCGAGGATCTCGTCGACCCGGCGAACGACCGGGTCCATACCGACCGCCTGAACCTGCTGGGACGACTGGCCGGCGGCGGCTATGTCCGCCTGACCGACCGGCTGGAAATCCCGCGGGTCGTACCGGAACAGGTACTTCGCAAGACCTGACCGGCTACCAGCCGATCTGGACCCGTGTGACGGCCATTCCGACGGCCGCCTGCGTGGGCTCGACGACGGGAATGCCGACCGCTTCCTGGAGGCGGTCGCGATACCGCGCCATCCCGGCACAACCCATCACCAGGACGTCGGCCCCGTCCCGTTCGCGCAACTCCCGTCCGACCTCGATCATCCGGGAAAGCGTCCGGGCATCGTCCGAAAGTTCGGCGACGGTCAATCCGATCGGCCGGTCACCGGCAAAGCGCGCCTCGAGACCGCGGGCGCCGACATAGCGCAGATGGCGCGGAACCGAGCGCGGGAGGATGGCGATTATGCCGAAACGCTCGCCCAGCGTCAGTGCGGTCAGCATCCCGCATTCGGCAATGCCGAGGACGGGCTTCTTGGTCGCCTCGCGTGCTGCATAGAGACCGGGATCGCTGAAGCAAGCGACGACGAATCCATCGCAGTCGTTGTCCCTGGCGGCGACCGCCCGGCACAACGGGGCGACGACGCTTTCGACATGGGCCTGGGTCTCAATGCCGGGCGGACCTTCGGCCAAAGTTACGCACTCAATCTCGGGGCCGCCCGCCGTGCGTATCGGCGCCACGGCCGCATCGATCCCCGCGGTGACGTTGCGGTTCGAGTTCGGGTTTACCACGAGGATGCGCTTGGCCATCGAACGGTTCTCCTAGCGGGACGCCACGTGCCTGTGCTCGAGCCGCGACAGGAACCGGACGGCCGGCCACAGCAGTACCAGATAGATCAGGGCAGCCGCCACGATCGGCGTCGGGTTGTAGACGAGCGACTGCGCGAGCCGCGCCGTGTGCAGAAGTTCGCCAAGCGCCACGACGGATGCGATCGTCGTGAGCTTGACGACTTCCAGAGTATTGCCGATCAGGTCCGGCAGCACGTTCCGTACGGCCTGCGGCAAGACCACGTCGCGCATGGTCTGGAATCCAGTGAGCCCGGTCGATCGGGCCGCTTCCAGCTGTCCGCGGGGCACGCTTTCGATCCCGGCCCGGAATATCTCGCCGTAGTAGCTCGATGCGTTGAGCAGGAACGCGATGGCGACGGCGATGAAAGCCGGCAAGTCGATGCCGACGAACGGAAGTCCGAAATAGATGAAGATCAGCAGCACAAGCGGCGGAAACGCCCGGAAGAAATCGACATATACGACCAGTAGGACCCTGAGCCAGCGCAGATTCAGGCTCCACAGCCACGCGACGGCAAGACCGCCGGCCAGTCCGACGGGAATCGTGATCAGGCACAGCACCACGGTCATGCCGAGCCCCTCCATCATGAAGGGCAGGACCTTCAGCAGGATCTCGACGTTGAAGAACGTCTCGAGTATCTGTTCCATAGGGCTCAGCGCTTCCACGCGAAGCGGGTCTCGATCCACCGTCCCAGAACCACGACCGGGATGAAGATCACGAGATAGGCGGCCGCTCCCAGCGTCAGCGGCGTGGGATTGCCGGCAAGACTGGCCGCCGAACTCGCCTGACTGACGATCTCCGACAGGGCGACGACCGAGCCGAGCGCCGTCCCCTTGGTGACCGCGATAACGCGGTTCACGAGCGGCGGGATCGTCATGCGGACGGCCTGCGGCAGCACGACCCAGCCGAGCGTGGCCGCGAAGCCAAGGCCAGTCGAGCGGGCGGCCTCCCACTGGCCCTTGGGCACGGCAAGGATACCCGCCCACCAGATTTCCTCCGCGAAAGCCGCAAGCACGAGCGAAAGCGAGAGCCACGTCGCGGTGAAGGCGCTCATCGGCAGGTCGATGTAGGGAAACGCGAAGAACAGGATGATGATGACGACGAGCGGCGGCAGGGCGCGCAGCATGTCGACGAACACGACGATCGCCACGTTCAACGGCGCGATGCGGAAGGCGCGCAGGCTCGCGAGTGCGAGGCCGAGTGTCAGCCCCGTCGCCACGACGGCGAGCGAGACGAGGCAGGTTACCCAGACGCCGTCGAGTATCCTCGGCGCCCATTCGGCGGCGACCGTCGGATTGAAATAGGCGAAAACGAGGCGGTTGAAGCCGTCGTCCATCGTCTCAGCCGTGCCCGCCGGCAAGCCGCGCCACGAACTCCCGCGTGCGCGCCTCCCGGGGCTGGCCGAAGATCTGGTCGGGCGGCCCCTGCTCGACGATACGGCCACCCTCCATGAAGACGACCCGGTCCGCCGCCGCGCGCGCGAACGCAAGCTCGTGGCTTACGACCACCATCGTCATGCCGGCGGACTTCAGCGCGCGCATGACTGCCAGCACCGATCCGACCAGTTCGGGGTCGAGCGCCGACGTCGGCTCGTCGAAGAGGACGATCTTGGGATCGAGCGCCAGCGCCCGGGCGATCCCCACGCGCTGCTGCTGGCCGCCGGACAGTTCGCCGGGATATGCGCCCGCCTTGTCGGAAAGCCCGACCTGGCCGAGTGCCGCGAGTCCGCGCGCCTCGGCGGCACCTCGCTCCAGTCCCTGTACCCGGCGCAGCGCCAGCTCGACGTTTCCCAGCGCCGTCATGTGCGGATAGAGGTTGAACGACTGGAAGACCATGCCGATCTTCTGCCGCACCTTGTTGAGATCGGTTCCGGCGACGACGATGTCCTGTCCGTCGACGATGACGGCACCGGAATCGGGCTCCTCGAGCCGGTTGCAGCATCGCAGCAGCGTGCTCTTGCCCGATCCGGACGGACCGATCACGAAGACCAGTTCGCGCGGACGCACGGCCAGGTCGATTCCGTCGAGAACCTTCAGCCTGCCGTAGCTCTTGTGCAGGCCCACGAGTTCGAGAATGGGCGGGGCCCGATCCGGCATCGCTCCCCGCCCTGCTTGCTCAGCGGCAGACGATCGCAACCGGCGTCTCGTCGTAACCGGGCATTCAGGCCACGCCGTGACCGGCAGCAATGTTCATCGTCACCGAATCCGGCGCCGGATCGTAGCCGAACCACTTCTTATGCAGGCGGGCGAACGTACCGTCCTGCTTCATGCACTTGACGACCATCGAGACCTGATCGCGGCCGGCCTTGTCGTCCGGCCGGAAAGGGATGGCCCAGACGAGACCGGTCGATACCTTATAGCCGAGGCGAAGTTGCTGGGCATTTTGCTTGACTGCCCAGGCGGCGACCGTGTTCCCGGTAAGGTTCGTATCGGCGCGGCTCGCGAGGACGGCCTGCACGGCTTCGGGATTCGATCCGTAGACGTCGTATGTGAAACCGTAGCGCGCGGCGTTGTCGCGCGCCCAAGTCTCGTAGGCCGAACCGCGGTTGACCGAAACCTTCTTGCCGCGCAGGTCCTCGAGGACCTTGATCTCGGGCTGGTTGCGCCGCGAAAGAAACTGGAAATCGGTGTTGAGATAGCCTTCCGTAAACAGCAGGCTGCGCGCGCGTTCTTCTGTCACCGTCGTCGGTGCCACAAGAAAATCGAAGCGCTTGGAAAGCAGGCCCGGGATCAGGCCTGAAAACTCCTGGGCGACGACTTCGATCGGGCGCCCCATCCGCTTGCCGATCTCGTTGGCCATATCGACGTTGAACCCTTCGACGCCGCCGCCGAGCCTGGGCATCGCATGCGGCGCGAACGTGCCGTCAAGACCCGTCACGAGCTTCTGCGCGGATGCCGGTGTCCCGGCTGCAATCGCCATCGCGGCGACAACCGCGATCGCCAAAATCCGTTTCATTGCCATGTCATTCCTCACCGTCTGGGATGCCCGGAACCATTAGGGCTTGAAATCCTGTCGAGCGCAAGAATTGCGCACGATCTCCCAGCAAACGGCGTGCCTATTTCGTCCCGAAAAGCCGGTCGCCGGCATCGCCAAGACCCGGAATGATGTAGCCGTGGTCGTTGAGGTGGCTGTCTTGCGCGGCCGCATAGATCGTCACGTCGGGATGGGTGGCGTGCATTTCCTTGACGCCCTCGGGGGCCGCAAGCAGGCACACGAACTTGATCGAACTGGCACCCGACTGCTTCACCCGCGTGACGGCCGCGACGGCCGAATGCCCGGTCGCGAGCATCGGATCGAGCACGAGTACATCGCGCTGCGCCACGTCTTCGGGAAGCTTGCAGTAGTATTCGACCGCGGCGAGCGTCTGCGGATCGCGATAGAGGCCGATATGCCCGACCCGGGCGGACGGCAGAATTTCGAGCATGCCGTCGAGAATTCCGTTGCCGGCACGCAGGACCGAGACGAGGCAGATCTCCTTGCCCGCGAGCGTCGGCGCCCGCATCTTCTGGATCGGCGTCTCGATTTCGACCGTGGTCAAGGTGCGGTCGCGCGTCGCCTCGTAGGCGAGCAGCATCGCGATCTCCCGTACCAGACGGCGGAAATCGCGCGTTTCGGTTTCCTTGCGGCGCAACTGAGTCAGCTTGTGCTGGATCAGCGGATGTCCGACCACATGCAGCGAACCCGACATACCCTTCGTCTCCCCGGCTAGAAGATCGTTCCGTCGCTTTCGACGGCCAAAGGCGGCTTGCCGCCGGCCCGCCGTTCGGCGGCGATACGCCGGCCGGCCGTCCACGTTCCACCTTGCAAGACCTTCGCCAAGGGAAACTCCTCAGCCGTCAACCCGAGCTTCTCGCGGACGATCTCGGCGATCTTGTCGAGCAGGACGATCGTCAACGCACGCCATTCGACGATCAGCTCGCTGTTGGCCGCATAGGCCTGACCGGCGGCCGTCGGATCCCGCAGCGATATCACGCCCGTATCCAGGAACAGGCCGCCGTTCCGGTACTCGGGCAGACCCGTAAGGGCATCCAGATCGACGATCTGCAGACCGAGCGATTCGAACGGTTCGAGCAGCGAATAGGTCAGCCACTGGCTGAGCTTGTGGAACGGAACCATCCCTTCGGATGCGGCCGGATGCTCGCCGACATCGCCGACATTCACGTCATCCACGACGACCCGGGCCGGCCACGCGTCGGCCAGTCCTTCCAGCAGAACGGCGAGAATGCGGGCCGCCGGCAATTTGCCGTCGCGCGCTTCGCCCGAAAGCAGGTCGGCCAGATTGCCGATGCGCGGCTGCGCACCGAAAATGTCGGGTCGCTTGGCGATGGCCACGCCGAGATTCCGCATCAGGGCCGCACGTCCCTCGAGTCCGACGAGCTTGTTGCTCTCGCCGACCTTGAAGCCCTTCGCCAGCCGTTCGCCGTCAAAACGGCGCAGGCCGGCCGCATCGGCGCGGTATGGATTGTCGAAAGATGCGGAGAACGCGCCCGACGCGAACATGTCGAAACTGGCGACCGCGAGACCTTCAGACCGCGTGAAGACGCCGTCTTTCGTGCGGTATTTCCAGTCCGACCCGGCGCCGGCATCGAGCAGCACGCTCGTCACGGCAAGGTCGATCGCGACCCGCGCGCGTTCGAGTTTGTCCTCGGGCAAATTCGCCAGCAGCCGCTTCCAGCGATCGACGCCGCCGACACCGAAATGCCGCCACCTCGAATGGTAGGGGATTTCGAGCGACGGATAGTCGCGGCGGATCGACCCCACGGTCAGCTCGGCGGCACGGTCGAGCTTGGAAAGGTCGACGTTGAAGTGGGCGGACTTGCCGCGGGTCGCGGCAGCGAAGATCTCGCCGGACCGCTGCCGGATCGTGGCGGGGTCGCGAAGCGTGCGTACGCGCGGGCTCGGCCCGGCGATTTCAGGACGATCAAGCGGCATGTCAGCTATCAAGCCCGCGGCCCTTGGTGTCGGCAAGTTTTCGCGCATCGGGAGGCTCGCTGCCGGTGAAATAGCCGGCCGCTTTCTTCGCTTCCATCTCGACGCTGGCATCCGCAGGCACGAGGCCCGCCGGAATCTCGACCTGCTCGACGATTTCGATACCGCTGCGGGTAAGCGCCTCGGACTTCATGTTGCTCATCGACGCGAAACGGTCGATACGCGAAATTCCCAGCCAATGGATCACGTCCGGCATCAACTCCTGAAAACGCATGTCCTGCACGCCAGCGACACACTCGGTCCGTTTGAAGTAGGTTGCGGCCTGGTCGCCGCCTTCCTGGCGCTTGCGCGCGTTGTAGACGAGGAACTTTGTGACTTCGCCGAGCGCCCGGCCTTCCTTGCGATTGTAGACGATGAAACCCACGCCGCCGCGCTGGGCGGTTTCGATCGCCACTTCGATGCCGTGCGCCAGATAGGGACGGCACGTGCAGATGTCGGATCCGAAGACGTCGGAGCCGTTGCACTCGTCGTGCACGCGGCCGCCGATTGCCGTCTTCGGATCGCCGAGCTTCGAGACGTCCCCGAATAGATAGACTGTCGTGCCGCCGATCGGCGGCAGGAAAACCTTCATGTCCGAGCGCGTCACCAGCTCCGGGAACATCCCGCCCGTATACTCGAACAGGCCGCTGCGCAGCTCGGTCTCCGCGATGCCGAAGCGGCGCGCGATGCCGGGCAGATACCAGACCGGCTCGATCGCGATCTTGGTCGTGCGCACGTCGCCGGTCGCTTCGACGATCCGTCCGTCCGGCGCGAGACGACCCGCGGCGAGGGCATCCTGCAACTCCGGCATGTTGATGTGCGCGCGCGTGACCGCGATCGTGGGCCGGATGTCGTAGCCTTGGGCCAACAGTCCGCCGAAAACGTCTCCGATCATGTGGCCATAGGGATCGAGGCTGACGATCTTTGCCGGATCGGACCATTGCGCGAAAGGTCCAATCGGTTCGGCCGGCGCCGTGTTCGTGAGATCGGGCTTGTGCAGGGGCGAGAGGGCACCGGCCGCGACGGCAAGCGCTCGGTAGAGCATGTAGCTGCCAGAATGCGTCCCGATGACGTTGCGGTGTTGGGGGTTACCGACGGTCCCGATGACCGGCCCGCGCGCCTGCGCTCCACCGGCCCCCCACTCGATCTTGAGCGGCTGCGGCCCGCTCTTGGACGGGTGCGAGGTCAGGACGATATGCTTGGACTTCTTGGGCGGCTCGACCGCGACTTGAGTCGCGGACGTATCCGGGGAAGGCATGCGCAATACTCCGACGTCCTAAAAAGAGACTATGCCGCATTTAACGGCAAGTCGGAAGTCCAAACGCTAAATGCTTGAAACAATTAAATCGTCACCGTGGGAGCCGGATTTCTTCCGCGCCCTGGACGGCCATCGTTCCCGACCGACCATCGACACGCCCCTGGACGAGTTCGGCGACCGGAACCTGCTGCCCTGCAAGGGCGTTCGCCTCGTCGGCCAGATTGACGAACTGCACCCCCCGTTCGGCGGCCGCGTCGAGGAAGCGCTCGAACCACCCGAAATAGTGCATGCCCTCGAGTTCCGCATGACCGGTGAAGGCGTTGAGGACGCCTGGAACAAGCCGGTCCAGATAGGCATCGACCAGCCGTTCGTCTGGGAACTCCGGCCGGCCGACGAGTTCGTCGAGCGTCGGCAGCGTCGTCGGCATTTGCAGGGTCTTGAACGTGCGACCCTCCACCCGTGGCAGGAAAGGCGACGAGCCGCGCGCATCCGATGCGTAGTCGAGCCCCGCTTCGTCGTACACGGCCAGGCTTTTCGCGTCGGCCTGCCAGCCCGCCGCTCCAGCCGTGCGTGCCGGCCGGCCGAAAATTCGCTCATAGGCGGCTCGGGCCTTGTCGAAGTCGCGCCGGACGGTTTCGGTGTCCATCCCGGCAAGTCCGTCCTGCCATCGCACGTGATCCCAGCAATGGATGCCCGTCTCGTGCCCTGCGTTCGCGACCGCGCGCATCGCGTCGGCATTGCGCCGTCCGATGTCCGGTCCCGGCAGAAGGACGCCGTTCATCAGGGTCCGCAGGCCATAGAGCTTGATCACGCTCGTCCGGCTGACCTTGGAGAAGAAGCCCGGCCGGAAGACCCGCCGGATCGCGCGGCCGGTGTTGTCCGGCCCGAGCGAGAAAAGAAACGTTCCGCGTATCGAATGGCGATCCATCGCGCGCGCGAGGGGTGCTATCCCTTCCCGCGTCCCGCGATCCGTGTCGACGTCGATCTTGATCGCGAGGCGGGCAGGCTCGGCCATCGGCGGGCGTTGCCTAGACCGGCGTTCCGGTCAGGTCGCCAGTGTCCTTCTGGCGGCCGAGAAGGTAATAGTCGAGCGTCTTGCGAAGTGCCGTGCGCAGATCCGTCTTCGGCGACCAATCCAGATATTTGCGCGCGTTCTCGATCGCCGGTACGCGGACCTGGATATCCTCGTAGCCTTTGCCGTAGTAGCCGTCGGGATCGACGTCGACGAGCTTGATGCGCGACTTCACGTCGGCATAGCCGTCATAGTCCTTGATCACGTCGAGAAGGATCTCGGCAAGTTCGCGCATGGAGAAGTCGTTGCGCGGATCCCCGATATTGAAGATCCGCCTGTCCGCGCAGCCGCCGTCGTTGGCGATGATCTTCAACAGCGCGTCCATCGCGTCGTCGATGTAGAGGAAGCAGCGCCGCTGCGCGCCGCCGGCGACCAGACTGATGTTCTCGCCGCGCACGATATTGCCGACGAATTGCGTGAGAACGCGCGAAGACCCTTCCTTCGCAGCCCAGATGTTGTCGAGCTTCGGCCCGATCCAGTTGAAGGGCCGGAACAGCGTGTAGCTGAGTTCGTTCTTCGAACCGTACGCATAGATCACGCGGTCGAGCAGCTGCTTGGAGCAGGAATAGATCCAACGCTGCTTGTGGATCGGACCGAGAACGAAATTCGACGATTCCTCGTCGAACGGCGTGTCCGTCGACATTCCGTAGACTTCGGACGTCGACGGGAAAAGCACGCGCTTGCCGTACTTCACGCAGTCGCGGACGATCGCGAGATTCGCCTCGAAATCCAGTTCGAAGACCTTGAGCGGCTGCTGGACGTAGGTGATCGGCGTGGCGATCGCGACGAGCGGAAGGACCACGTCGCACTTCTTGACGTGGTACTCGACCCACTCGCGGTTGATCGTGATGTCGCCTTCGACGAAGTTGAACCGAGGATTGCCGAGGCAGTCCTCGATCTTGTCCTTCTGGATGTCCATCCCGTAGACCGACCAGTCGGTCGTCATCAGGATGCGCTCGGACAGGTTGGAGCCGACGAAGCCGTTGACGCCAAGAATGAGGACTTTGAGACCCAAGAGGACCGACTCCCGCCACGCTGGAATGACGCGGGCGGTTCTAGCCGATCCGGGTCCCCGCCGCCAGCCCCAGCGCGCCGGACTCGACCTGGGGGCCGTCGTCGAAGCTCCAGCGGAGCAGTTCCACGGCCTCCTCGCCGGCCGCGACAATGGGCCGTGGTCCGTCCGCCAGGACAGTTCCCGGCGGGGCCGAGCGGGGCGAAACACGGGCGCGCCAGACATACAGCCGGCGTCCGCCGGCATCGGTGAATGCCCCGGGATAGGGCTCCGCGACAGCACGGACGAGGTTCACGACCTGCGCTGCCCGCCGGCTCCAGTCAATCCGACCGTCTTCCGGACGGCGGCCGCCAAAATAGGTCGCTTGGCTCTCGTCCTGAACGGTGCGCGGTGCCGTACCTTCGAGGAGTGCGTCGATCTGGCGGGCGAGAACGATGCGCGCGGCATCGACGACTTTTGTCATCGCCTCGTAGGCGGTCTGGTCGCCGGCGACGGGGACGGCCTCTGCATCGACGATGTCGCCCGCGTCCGCGCGCTTGACCATGTGGTGGAGCGTGACGCCCACCTGCGTTTCGCCATGGAGGATCGCCCAATTGACGGGCGCCCGGCCCCGGTAGCGCGGCAGCAGGGAGCCGTGCATGTTGAAAGCACCGCGCTTCGCGTGTGCGAGAATTCGCGACGGGATCATGCGCCGGTAGTAGCAGGAGAGGATGAGATCCGGTTCGATCGCGGCGACACGCGCCTCGACGGCCGGGCCGTCCTTGATCTCGGCCGTGATCGTTTCTATGCCGGCGGCGCGCGCGCGCTGAGCGACCGACCGAAACCACTTCGCTTCACCCGGATCGTCTTCGTGCGTCACGACAAGACGCACGTCGCGCCCCTGCGAAAGAAGCAGGTCGAGGCAGACGAAGCCGACGTCGGAATAGCCGAACAGGACGATGCCGGGCA
>JBIKWI010000287.1:0-3203 GCA_044356395.1 Tagaea sp.
CGCGGGTGGCCCGCATCCGGGCCCGCGGGAACCGGGGGATCGATCTCGACGCTTTCGAGCCAGCCCTTGTCGACCAGTCCCTTGACCACGCCGGTCGAGACGTCCGCCGCGCGCGCAAGCTCGGCGGCGGGGCGCGCACCCGAACGCGCCTCGCGCAGCACGCGCCGTCGTGCGGGCGTCAGCACGCCGGGTTCCTCGAGTTCGGGATCGGGCGCCGTATCGGAAAGGGCGAACGCGACGAGCTTTCGCGCCGGGACCAGCGCTTCGGGCACGCTCATCGCCATGCGCAGCACGTTGCCCAGCGGCGACAGCGTATAGGCGCCGACCCACGCGAGGAACCTGCGCAGCGGTTCGGCCATCCGGGGTGCCGGAAGGAGTCCGGCGATGTCCTTGAGCTTGGCAGCGTCGAGCGTCTCGTCGGGTGGTTCGTCCCACACCACGCCGGTGACGACGCGCCGGCCGAGCGGGACCGTCACGAAGTCGCCGGGCGACACCGCGCGTTCGGGCGGCACCCGGTAATCGTAAGGCCCGAGCGGCAGCGGCAGGGCCACGCGCACGCGCATGCTGGATCGCGACTCGACCATCGGCTAGACTCTGGCCGTTTCGAGTCGCGAGGGGAATGCGCATTCCATGAAATTCTTCGTCGATACCGCCGACACCGCCGAGATCCGCGACCTCGCCGCCACCGGCCTGCTCGACGGCGTGACGACCAATCCGTCGCTGATCGCCAAGTCGGGCAAGAAGTTCCTCGACGTGGTCGCGGAGATCTGCACGATCGTCGCAGGGCCGGTCAGCGCCGAAGTCACCGCCAACGATTTCGACACGATGCTGAAGGAGGGCCGGAAGCTCGCCGGCATCGCGAAGAACGTCGCGGTCAAGGTGCCTCTCACGCCCGACGGCCTCAAGACCTGCAAGGTCCTGTCGGATGCCGGCACGATGGTCAACGTCACGCTGTGCTTCTCCCCGGCGCAGGCGATCCTCGCCGCCAAGGCGGGCGCCACCTTCGTCTCGCCCTTCGTCGGGCGGCTCGACGATGTCGGCACCGACGGCATGCAGCTCATCGCCGACATCATGACGATCTACCGCCAGTACCCGACCTTCAAGACCGAGGTGCTGGTCGCCTCGGTGCGCGGGCCCATGCACATCGTCGAGGCCGCCAAGCTCGGCGCGCATGTGGCGACGGCGCCCGCCAACGTGCTCAAGCAGCTTTTCGCGCATCCGCTGACCGACAAGGGCCTCGCCCAGTTCAACGCGGACTGGAAGAAGACCGGCCAGTCGGTCCTCTGACGCCAACAAGGGAGAATCCCTCGATCATGGCCGAGTCCGACAGTGCAGCCGCCCTTGCCGGCATCGCGGCCCCCACGGGTGCCGCCGTCGCCGAGTATCTGCGCCGCCATCCCGACTTCCTGATCGAGCATCCCGACCTGCTGTGGATCCTGACGCCGCCCTCGCAGCGGTCGGACAACGGCGTGGTCGACATGCAGCGCTACATGCTCGAGCGCATGCGCACCGACCTTGCCAAGCTGACGGCGGCCCAGGCCGAACTCATCGCCACCAGCCGCGCCAACCTCGCCACGCAGGGGCGCATCCACGCCGCCGTGCTGTCCGTGCTGACGGCGAAGTCCCTGCCCCACTGCATCGACACGATCGCGGTCGACCTGCCCATGCATCTGGAAGTGGACGCGATCGGGCTCGGCTTCGAATCGCTCGACCACGTGCCGCCGGGCGAGAACGCGCAGAACCTGCGCATCCTGCCGCGCGGCACCGTCGACCGGCTGATGGGCGAGCGGCGCGACATCCTGCTGCTGTCCGACGAGCCGGGCGACAGCTCGATCTATGGCGGTGCGGCCACGCTCGTGCACAGCCAGGCGCTGCTGCGCCTGCAGTTGAAGCGCGACATGGCGCCGGGCATCCTCGCCTTCGGGGCGCGCGCCACGTCGAAGTTCCATCCCGGCCAGGGCACCGAACTGCTCAATTTCCTCGGCCGCACGGTTGAGGCGGCATTGCGCGGATGGCTGGCGCGCGGGAACTGAGCGTCGGGTTCGCGGCGGCCGCCGATCTCGTCCCGGCGATCGCCGGCTGGCGTGCGCAGCTTGAAAACGAGAGGCGCGCCTCGCGCCACACGCTGTCGAACTACACGCGCGACCTCGCCGCGTTCCTCGCCTTCCTGCAGGACCATCTGGGCGAGCCGCCCTCGCTTGCGGCGATGTCGAGCCTGAAGCCCGCCGATTTCCGCGGCTTCCTCGCCCGCCGCGTGCAGGGCGGATTGAAGGCCGCGTCGAACGCGCGCGCGCTCTCCACGCTGCGCGGGTTCTTCCGCTATCTCGACCGGGCCGGTCTCGCGCGCAACGCGCATATCGGCGCCATGCGCGGGCCGAAGCTGCCCCGCAGCCTTCCCAAGGCGCTGGACATGGCCGATGCCGCGTCGCTGCTCGACATCGAAGATACCGACGCCAGCGCGCCGTGGGTCGCGGCCCGCGACCGCGCGGTACTGGCGTTGCTCTACGGGGCGGGCCTGCGCATCGACGAGGCGCTGTCGCTGCCCCGCAACGCGGCACCGCTGGGCGAGATGCTGCGCGTGGTCGGCAAGGGCCGCAAGGCGCGCGATGTGCCTGTCCTGCCGCAGGTGCGCGACATGGTCGACGCCTATGTGCGCCTGTGCCCGTTCAAGACCAGATCCGCCGACCCGCTGTTCGTCGGCGTGCGCGGCAAGCGGCTCAATGCCGGCATCGTGCAGGCGCGCGTGCGCCATCTGCGCGTCGAGCTCGGCCTGCCCGAAAGCGCCACACCGCACGCATTGCGCCATTCCTTCGCCACGCATCTGCTGGGGGCGGGCGCCGACCTGCGCGCGATCCAGGAGCTGCTCGGCCATGCCTCGCTGTCGACCACGCAGCGCTATACGGCGGTCGACGCCGAACGGCTGATCGACGTCTACGCCGCCGCCCACCCGCGCGCGCGCGGATGAACGAAGGCCCGCGCACCGTCTCGCGCATATTGCTCGGGCTGCGCGCGCGCGGCGCCGAACGCGTGCGGCTCGGCGACCTGATCGAGGCGCTCGACGACCGCGCCTTCGGGGCCGCGATGCTGCTGTTCGCGCTTCCCAACGCCGTGGGCATCGGCACGATCCCGGGCGTGTCGACGCTGTTCGGCGTGCCGCAGATCCTGCTGGCGGTCCAGATGATCCTCGGCTTCGACCGGCCGAA
>JBIKWI010000288.1:0-3195 GCA_044356395.1 Tagaea sp.
GCGCGCGGATCTCCGATCCGTTGACGCGGATCGCATCGTTGGCGCGGTCGCCGGCATCGGCGTTCGTCTCGCCCGTCGCCTTGACGTAGTTGCCGATGCCGCCGAACCACAAGAGGTCGACCTCGGCCTTCAGCATCGCCTTCATCAGCTCGAACGGCGTGACGCTGTCGGCCGAAATGCCGAACAACGCCTTGACCTGCGCCGACAGCTTGATCGACTTGGCCTTGCGGTCGAACACGCCGCCGCCTTCCGAGATGAGCTTGGTGTCGTAGTCCGCCCACGAAGAGCGCGGCAGCCGGAACATCCGCTCGCGCTCGGCGAAGGCCTTGGCCGCATCCGGGTCCGGATCGAGGAAGATGTGGCGGTGGTCGAAGGCGCCGACCAGCTTCGTGTGCGGCGAGCGCAGCAGGCCGTTGCCGAACACGTCGCCCGACATGTCGCCCACGCCCACGCAGGTGTGCGCGGTCTCCTGCGTATCGACGCCCAGTTCGCGGAAGTGGCGCTTGACCGCTTCCCAGGCGCCGCGCGCGGTGATGCCCATGCCCTTGTGGTCGTAGCCCGCCGAGCCGCCCGACGCGAACGCGTCGCCCAGCCAGTGGCCGTATTCGACCGAAATCGCGTTGGCGATGTCGGAGAAGGTCGCCGTGCCCTTGTCGGCCGCGACGACGAGATAGGGATCGTCGCCGTCGCGCCGGTGCACGTTCTTCGGCGGCACGATGCCGCCGGGCGAGATGTTGTCGGTGATGTCGAGCAGGCCGCGCATCATGATCCGGTAGCAGGCGATGCCCTCGGCCTGGAACGCCTCGCGGCCGGCCTCCGGTGCGGGCGGCTTCTTGACGAAGAATCCGCCCTTCGAGCCGACCGGCACGATGACGGCGTTCTTGACCATCTGCGCCTTGATGAGGCCGAGGATCTCGGTGCGGAAATCCTCGCGCCGGTCCGACCAGCGGATGCCGCCGCGCGCGACCTTGCCGCCGCGCAGATGCACCGCCTCGACGCGCGTCGAATAGACCCAGATCTCGACCAGCGGGCGCGGCAGCGGCAGATCGTCGATCTTCTGGCTGTCGAACTTGATCGAGAGATAGTCCTTCGGCCGGCCGTCGACGCCGGGCTGGAAATAGTTGGTGCGCAAGGCGCACTGCAGCAGGTTGAGGAACCGGCGCAGGATGCGGTCCTCGTCGAGATTCGCGACCGCATCCAGCATGTGCGCGATCTCGACGGCGATGCCGCGTTCCTTCGTGTCGCGGTCCTTGTCGGCCGCGGGGTCGTGGCAGGCGAGGAAGAAGTCGACGAGCCGGCGCGCGATCTTCGGATGGCGGGCGAGCGTGTCTTCCATGTAGCTCTGGCTGAAGGTAATGCCGGCCTGCCGCAGATAGGCGGCGAGCGCCCGCAGCACCGTCACCTCGCGGATCGACATCGCCGCACCCAGCACCAGCCGGTTGAAGCCGTCGGACGCGGCCTCGCCCGCCCACACGGCGGCGAAGGCGCCCTCGAACAGCGGCTTGACGCGCGCGACGTCGAGCTCGCGCAGTTCGCGCGCGACCAGCGCGATGTCGTGCATGTAGACGTCGCCGGCGGGGCCCGCGGCGGCCGCGTCGAGCGGCTGGATGCGGAACGGGTCCTCGGTCATCACCTTGAGGCCCATGCTCTCCAGCATCGGCAGCACGTCCGACAGCGGGACCGGCGCATTGCGGTGGAAGATGCGCAGGCGCAGCTCGCTCTCCGACGCCTCGACCGGACGGTAGAGGTTGAGGGCAAGCGACGTCTCGCCGGCCAGCGTCGTCTCGACGAGGGCGATGTCGCCGACCGCCTGTTCGGGCGTGAAATGCTCGCGATAGGCGGCCGGGAACGCGGCCTGGTAGCGGCGCAGGCGGGCAAGGCCCTTCTCCTCGCCTTCGGCGGCGATCAGCGCGTCCTTGAGCCGGTCGGCGAAGCCACGCCCGGCCTCGACCAGTTCGGCCTCGACGTCTTCCACGCGCACGTCGGGGACGGCACCCGGCGTCAGACCGACGATGAAGTGGCAGCGCACCAGCGCGCTGTCGTCAGCAAGCTGCACGTAGAAGGCCGACTTGCGGCCCGCATAGGCCTTGGCGAGGATCGCGTGGAAGCGGTCGCGCAGTTCGGTGTTGAAACGGTCGCGCGGCACGTAGACGAGGGCCGAGATGAACCGGTCGAACGCGTCGCGGCGCAGGAAGAGCGCGATGCGCTGGCGCTCCTGCAGGCGCAGGATGCCCAGTGCTATGTCGTAGAGCTCGTCGACGGAACTCTGGAACAGTTCCTCGCGCGGATGGGTCTCGAGGATGTGCTGGAGCGCCTTGGCATTGTGCCCGTCGGCCGAGAAATTCGCCTTCTTGACGACGGCGACGACCTTGTCGCGCAGCAAGGGGATCTCGCGCGGCCGCTGCATGTAGGCTGCCGACGTGAACAGGCCGAGGAACACCTTCTCGCCCACGACCATGCCGTCGGGTCCGTAGACCTTGATGCCGATCGCGTCGAGATAGGCCGAGCGATGGACGGTCGAACGGCGGTTGGCCTTGGCCACGCGCAGCACGTCCGGGGCGCGCACGAAATGCTGGAGGGCCGGCAGCTCGGCGATGCGGCGCAGCACGTCGAAAACGACGAACTCGGAATTGCGCGCAAGCCCGAGGCCGCGCTCGGCGTTGACCACGCTGCGGAAGGTGGCGCCCTCGCCGTGATACGCGTACTCGCGATAGCCCAGGAACGTGAAATTGTCCGCCGCCAGCCACGACAGGAAGTCGCGCGTCGTCGCGATCTCGGCCGCCGGGCGCGGCGGCGGCGCGTTGTCGAGGCCGTCGAGCACCTCGCGCACGCGCGCCAGCATCTGGCGCCAGTCGGCCACGCACGCACGTACGTCGGCAAGCACGCCTTCGACCCCGGCCCGGATCGAGTCGAGTTGCGCCTGGTCGCCTTGCGCGTCGATCTCCAGATGCATGAAGCTTTCGCGGCCCGCGCCGTCGGCAAGCGCCGTCGCCGTGCCGGTCGCGTCGCGCGCGACGGGAACGACGGGATGGATGACGAGATGCACCGACAGGTCGCGCCGGTTGATCTCGGCCGTGATCGAATCGACCAGGAACGGCATGTCGTCGTTGACGATCTCGACGACCGTATGGGTCGATCCCCAGCCGTGTTCGGCAAGGCGCGGGTTGTAGACCCGGACTTTGGCCGTGCCGGCTC
>JBIKWI010000289.1:0-3187 GCA_044356395.1 Tagaea sp.
TCACACCCGGCTTCTTCGCGCCGCCGCCGGGCAAGGCGGCGCTGATCGCCGACCTCGCGCGCGCCAACGAGCAGGCGCGCGATTTCCAGGACCGGCTCGACATCGCGCGCCGCTGGCGCCACGAGCACGGCTTCCAGGTCGCGGTCCAGCTGCTGCGCCAGGCGCTCGATGCGCCAGCTGCCGGGGCGGCCCTGTCCGACATCGCCGACTGCACGCTCGCGAGCCTGCTCGATTCCTGCCAGGACGAGTTCGCGCGCACACACGGCCGCCTGCCGGGCGCGGAACTTGCGGTCGTCGCGTTGGGCAAGCTCGGCGGTCGCGAGCTGACCGTCACGTCGGATCTCGACATCGTGCTCGTCTATTCGTTACCGGCGAAGCTCGAACAGTCCGACGGCCCGAAGCCGCTGTCGCCCTCGCACTATTACGCGCGCCTCGCCAGCCGCTTCGTGACGGCGCTGAGTGCGGCTACCGCGGAAGGCTCGCTCTACGAAATGGACCTGCGCCTGCGCCCGCAGGGGGCCAAGGGCCCGCTTGCGTCCGAGATCGCCGGCTTCGCGGCCTATGCGACCGGCGAGGCCTGGACGTGGGAGCACATGGCGCTGACACGTGCGCGCGTGGTCTGCGGCGGGGCGAAGGTGTCGGCCGCCGCGATGGCGGCGATCGGCAAGGCGCTGGCGAAGAAGCGCGAGCCGGCCACGCTCGCCGCCGAGATCGCCGACATGCGCCTGCGCATGGCTGGCGAGCGCAAGGCCGGCTCGGTCTGGCAGATCAAGGACTGGCGCGGCGGGCTGGTCGACGTCGAGTTCCTCGTCCAGCACGCGATCCTGCAGCACCCTGCCCTCGTGGCTTCCAATACCGCCGAGGCGATCGCGAAGCTGGCGGCCGCAAAGGTCTTTTCGAAGGAAGAGGCCGCCACGCTGTCGGCCGCGCACGCGCTCTATTCGGCCGTGCAGGCGCTGCTGCGCCTGACCGTCGACGACGCGTTCGACGCGGCGGCGGCCCCCGAAGCGCTCAAGGCGCTGCTCGTGCGCGCGACAGGCACGGTTGACTTTTCCGGCCTGGAAGCCAAGTTGGAGACGTGCGCCGCCGCGGTCCGCACGTTGCTCGAAAAGCGCCTGCCCGGCGCGCTCTGAACAGGGAGTTTCCGAACGATGGCTGCCAAGAAGAAAACCGCCCCGAAGAAAGTCGCCGCGAAGAAGCCGGCAGCACCCGTTGCCGCGATGCGCGGGCCGAAGATCGGCACCAAGGCGCCGGATTTCGAGATGCCCACCGCCGGCGGCGGCTCGGTGCGGCTCTCGAAGCTCAAGGGCAAGAACGTGGTCGTCTATTTCTATCCCAAGGACGACACGCCGGGCTGCACCAAGGAAGCCTGCGGCTTCAACGAGATGCTCGCCCAGTTCCGCAAGGTGGACGCCGAGATCGTCGGCATCTCGCGCGATCCGATGAAGAGCCACGACAAGTTCGCGGTGAAGTATGGCCTCAAGTTCCATCTCGCGTCCGACGAGGACGGCAAGGCGTCCGTCGCCTACGACACGTGGATCGAGAAGAGCATGTACGGGCGCAAGTACATGGGCCTCGAGCGCTCGACCTATCTCGTGGACAAGGCCGGGATCATCCGCGCGGTCTGGCGCCCGGTCTCGGTCACCGGCCATGTCGAGGAAGTGCTGGCGGCAGCCAAGGCGCTGTAGGTCCGCAGCTCTTCCCGGCGTCGCGCGCATTGCGGGCTTGCGTTTGTTCGGCGCGGATGTCCTACATCAGTAAGCAATCTCCGGCCGACCCCCGTGGGACTTCCCTGCCATGCCATCGACAGCACCCGACCGCCCGGACGACGGCCGATGAACGGCATCATCGCACTCGTCGGAATCGAAAACCGGACGCTGCTCGACCTCTCCGACGTCCTGAAGGAGGCCGGCCTGCAGATCGTGTCGGTGCGCGACCTGCCGGGCCTCGTCGACGGGTTCCGGCCCGATCAGCTCGCCATCGTCGCGGTCGATCTGGACAGGCTCTCGAACTCCGACCGCATCCTGCTCGACCGCCTGATCGACGATCCGGCGGGGCCCGGCATCGTCGCGGTCGGCACGTCTTCGCCCGACGGCCGCGCGATCCCGGCGGCGGCACGCCGCTACGGCGTCCACGCCTTCGTGCCCAAGCCCGTCGATCCCGGCGCGTTCGTGCGCGCCGCCGGCGCGCTGCGCGAGCTGGGCTTCGGCGCGCCCGGCCGGCGCGCGCGCGTGCTGCTGATCGACGACAGCCGGACGATCCGCGCGATGGTCGGCGGGTATCTCAAGCGCGGCGGCTACCACGCCATCGTGCGCGACGTGTGGGAAGACGCGATCGACGATCCCGAGACGCTGGGCGTGGATCTCGTCGTCACCGACATCTTCATGCCGGGCATGGGCGGCGTGGAAGGCATACGGCGCATGCGCGAGGCGTGGCGGCAGGTACCCGTGATCGCGATGTCCGCCGGCCTCGAGGACCAGATGTCGCCGGGCAAGACGCTGCGCGCGGCCGAGATCGTGGGCGCCGACGTGTCGATCGCCAAGCCGATCGTCGAGGACGTGTTCCTGTCCGCCGTGCGCGAGCTGCTCGACGACTGAAAGTCGGCGCAAGAACCGGGTGGGTTCGCGCCGGCACCCCTGCCATGTTCGCCTCGTCGCCATTCACCGAGGAGCCGGACATGGATTTCCGCATCAAGGGACTTTCGCCCGAACCGTTCGCACCGCTCTGCGGCCTGCCGGATGCCGAGCTGGCCGCGCGCGGCGTCGTGCGCTACGTCGCGGATTCCTGCCCCGGCTTTCCCGACCGCGTGGAACTGCGCGATGCCGAGCCGGGCGAAAGCCTGCTGCTGCTCAACTACGAGCACCAGCCGGCCAACTCGCCCTACCGCTCGTCGCACGCGATCTTCGTGCGCGAAGGCGCCACGCAGGCGTTCGACCGGATCAACGAGATCCCGCCGGTCATGCGGCCGCGCCTGCTGTCGCTGCGCGCCTTCGATGCGCGCGGCATGATCGTCGACGCCGACCTTGCCGACGGCAAGGCGGTCGAGCCGGTCATCGAACGTCTGCTCGCCGACACCCGCGTCGAATACCTGCACGCCCACTACGCCAAGTTCGGCTGCTTCTCGGCGCGCATCGAGCGGGCGTGACCCCTCACCCTGGCCCTCTCCCCGGAGGGGAGAGGGGATGAC
>JBIKWI010000115.1:0-11215 GCA_044356395.1 Tagaea sp.
ACGGAAAGATACTCGTCGTAGAATTCGCGGTGCCCCTGCGCGCCAAGCCCGTCGCCCCGCACGAGGTGCTGGAACTGCTTCATCGCCGAACCGACATGCCTGTCGAGGTTCATGCTCATGAAGCCGGTGAGCTGGAGAAAGCCCGGATAGACGCGTCGCAGGAAGCCCGGATAGGCCGGCGGCACGGTCGAGATGACCGAGCGCTCGAACCACTCCATCGAGCGTTCCTCGGCGAGCTTGTTGACCTTGGTCGGGTTGACGCGCGTGTCGACGGGGCCGCCCATCAGCGTCATCGAGCGCGGGACGGCAGCCGGATCGAGCGCCGACATCAGCGAGACCGCCGCCATGACCGGCACCGACGGCTGGCAAACCGCGATCAGATGCGTCTCCGGCCCGAGGAATTCCATGAACTCGATCAGGTAGTCGACATAGTCGTCGAGATCGAAGGTCTTGCCCTCGATCATCGGTACGAGTGCGGCGTTGACCCAGTCGGTGACGTAGACATCGTGGTCGGGCAGCAGCGCTTCGACGGTGCCGCGCAGCAGCGTGGCGTAGTGGCCCGACATGGGAGCGACGACCAGCACGCGCGGGTCGGCGCGGTCCGTCCCGGTGTCGCGCCGGAAATGCAGCAGATCGCAGAACGGCTTCGAGTGCACCACTTCCTCGAACACGGGCGCCTTCACGCCGTCGACCTGGACGGTGTCGAGGCGGAAGGCGGGCTTGCCGTAGCGGCGCGTCGCGCGCTCGACCATCTCGGCGCCCGCCGCCATCGCGCGGCCGAAACGCGTGTAGGAAACCGGCATCAGGGGATGGCTGAAGGCGTTCTGCACGGCTTCGGCGGTCAGCCGCACGGGCGTGAGGAGCGTCTGCTGCATGTCGTAGAGATGGTAAAGCATTGGTCCCCCAGACCGGGGCGGGAAGCCGGGGGGCCCCCTCGCGGACGGTCAACTTAATCGCCTGTCGTCGAATGTCCAGCGCGGTCGATCAGGTGCACGAACGATCCCGCGACGCGTCCGACTCGGCAGCCTGCCGATCCTAGCGGATTGTCGCGCGCGTCGTGCAATCCGAACAGCGGTGCGGCACCTTCGGAAACTACGCTGGCGTAGTGGAATTCATGGCCGCGGAACGCGGCGCCCTTGCGGCCCAGAATGCCGTCGGCGGCGAGGGTCGCGGCGCGGTAGCCCAGATGCAGGCGGCGCGCGGCGAACGAAGTCTCGACCGGCAGCAGGCCGGCCATTTCGTGGCGTCGGCCGTCGCCGTCGACGAGTCCGTTGCCGAGCACCATGTACCCGCCGCATTCGCCGTAGACGGCCCCGCGATGGGCGGCGAGGGCGGCCTTGAACCGGGTCGCGGCGGCGAGCCGGCCGGCATGCAGCTCGGGATAGCCGCCGGGCAGATAGACCGCGTCGCTTTCGGGATCCGGCGCTTCGTCGGCAAGCGGCGAGAAGAACGAGATGTCGGCCCCCGCCGCGCGCCAGCCCGCGAGCGTGGCCGGATAGGCGAAGGCGAACGCGACGTCGCGTGCGACGGCGATGCGCTGGCCGAGCGGGGCGAGCGGGCGCGCGTCGTCCGTCGTGGGAGGGGACGCGGGTCGTGCCGCCGCGACGAGCGCTTCGAGATCGATTCCGGAAGCGCATGCGTCGGCGGCATGCTCGAGGAACCCGGCGAGGTCGGGCGTCTCCCCGGCGGGAACGAGGCCGAGATGGCGCTCGGGCAGCCGCAGGCCGGCCGCGCGCCCGACTGCGCCAAGGTACCGGATATCCGGACAGGCGAGGGCGAGTGCTTCGCGCAGCAGCGCCACGTGCGAAGGTCCGCCGCAGCGGTTGAACACCACGCCCGCGAAGCGCAGCTCCGGGCGCGCGCGCACGAAGCCCGAGACGAGCGGTCCTGCCGAAGCGGCAAGCCCGCGGGCGTCGACGACGAGCACGACCGGCCAGCCGGTGCGCGCGGCAAGGTCGGCGGTCGAACCGGTCCCGCGCGCGTCGATGCCGTCGAACAGGCCCATCACGCCTTCGCACAGCACGAGGTCCGCCTCGTGCGCGAGCGCGCCGAGCAGGCCGTCGAGCGTGGCCGCACGCATCGCCCAGGGATCGAGATTGCGGCCGGCACGCCCCGCCGCGGCCGCGTGGAAGGTCGGATCGACATAGTCGGGCCCGGCCTTGGCCGGTGCGACGCGCAGTCCGCGCCGGGCAAGGGCGCGCAGGATGCCCAGCGTCAGTGTCGTCTTGCCGCTGCCCGAAGCGGGTGCGGCCAGGATCAGGCCGGGTGTGGCGCTCAAGTCGCGCGCGACGGGCCGACCGGCTGATCGGGTGTGCGTTCGCGCCGCCAGCCGCGCTTTTCCATGCAGCGGCGGTAGTCTTCCGCGGTCATCGACGTGGAGCCCGGCCGGCCGCTTTCGCCGCCGTAGACGCCGCGATCGACGAACCCGTAGTCGCTGGCGGAGCGCCGGCATTCCTGCTGGTCGTAGTCGAGCTGGCCCGGTCCGGCGCTCTCCTTGATCCACGACGTGCGCGATTCGCACGCCGAAAGCGCCAATGCCGCGAAGACCGCCGCAAGTACCGCAAACCGACCCATCTCAACTTCCCCTTTTCATGCCGATTCCGCGGTCTCCCGGCCGTCGAGGCCGAGGGGATTGGAATCGAGTACCCGTCCTTGTGCCGCTCCCAGCCAGTCGAGGCCGGCGCGCAGGCGCACCACGTCGCCGACCACGAAAAGGGCCGGCGGTTCGAAATCCGCGGCCGCCGCATCGCGCGCGGCCGTGCAAAGCGTCGTCTCGAGCACGCGCTGCTCGGGCGTGCTGGCGCGCGACACGATCGCGGCGGGCGTATGCGCGTCGCGTCCGCCGCCGATAAGCAGCCGCGCGATGCGGTCGAGGTGCTTGAGCGCCATGTAGAAGACGATGGTCGGAGCGCCTCGCGCCAGCGCTTCCCAGTCGAGGCCGTCCGGCACGTCGCCGGTCACGCCGTGACCGGTAACGAAAGTGACCGCCTGGTTGGTATCGCGATGCGTGACCGGAATGCCGGCATAGGCGAGGCCGCCGATTCCCGAGGTGACGCCCGGCACGATCCGGAAAGGAATCTTGGCGCCCGCGAGCGCCAGCGCTTCCTCGCCGCCGCGCCCGAAGACGAACGGATCGCCGCCCTTGAGGCGCAGCACGCGCCTGCCCTCGCGCGCCAGATCGACGAGGCGAAGCGAGATGTCGCGCTGCTTGGGGCTGGGCCGGCCGCCGCGCTTGCCGGCATATTCGAGGATGGAACCGCTGCGGGCGAGCTTCAGCACGCGCGTATCGACCAGCGCGTCGTAGACGACGACGTCGGCGTGACGCAGGGCGTGCAGCGCAAGGAGCGACAGCAGGCCCGGATCGCCCGGGCCCGCACCCACAAGCCAGACCGTGCCGGGTGCGAAATCCGGCATTTCCAGACCGAGCGTGTCCATCCGGCGCAGTCTATCCGCCCCGGGCGGTCGATGCTAGCCTACTGAAACCATGGCAGAAGACGAGCTTCCGCCCCGACCCGAGGGCCCTTTGCGCAGCGGCTGGACGACCGGCGCCTGCGCCGCCGCCGCCGCGCGGGCGGCCGGCGAGGCGCTGGCGACCGGGCGGATGCCTGCGCGCGTGGCGATCCGCCTGCCGAAGGGCCAGACGCCGGAATTCGCCGTCGTCGGGCCGGTCGTCGGTGCCGGCTGGGCCGAAGCCGGGATCGTCAAGGACGCCGGCGACGACCCCGACGTCACCCATGGCGCCGTGATCCGCACGCGCCTCGACCCGGCGGCTCCGGGCACCGGCCTCGCGTTCGTGGCGGGCGAGGGCGTGGGCACCGTCACGCGTCCCGGCCTGCCGCTCGGTGTGGGCGAGCCCGCGATCAATCCCGGCCCGCGCGGCATGATCGCCGCCGCCCTTGGCGAAGTCCGCGCGCTGTTCGGCGGCCCCGTCGACTGGCGCGTCACCGTATCGATCCCGGGCGGTGCGGCCCTCGCGGCCCGGACACTCAATTCGCGCCTCGGCATCGTGGGCGGCCTGTCGGTGCTGGGAACGACCGGCATCGTGACGCCCTATTCGTGCGCGGCCTGGATCCACTCGATCCATCGCGGCATCGACGTGGCGCGGGCGACCGGCCTTGGCCATGTCGCGGCCGCGACCGGCTCGACGTCGGAGGCCTTCGTGCAGAAGCTCTACGGCCTGCCCGACCATGCGCTGATCGACATGGGCGACTTCGCCGGCGGCACGCTCAAGTACCTGCGCGAGAAGCCGGTGGCACGCGTGACGCTGGCCGGCGGGTTCGCCAAGCTTGCCAAGCTCGCGGCAGGGGCGATGGATCTCCACTCGTCGCGCAGCCGCGTGGACAACGCGCATCTGGCACGCCTGCTCGCCGAGCTGGGCGCGCCCGGCGACCTCATCGCGAGCGCCGGCCCCGACGCGTCGGCGGGTGCCATCCTTGCCGACTCGCGCCGGGCGGGTATCGCCATCGGCGATGCGGTCGCGCGCCAGGCACTGCGCATCGCATCGGGCATCGCGGGCGACGGCGTGCATCTCGACGTCGTCGTCGTCGACCGGGCCGGCGAGCTTGTCGGACGGGCCGGGCCATGAGCGCGCATCGGGTGCTCGTCCTTGGCGGCACGCAGGATGCGCGCGAGCTTGCCGATGCGCTCGTCGCCGGCGGTATCGACCCTGTCCTGTCGCTGGCCGGGCGCACGAGCGCGCCGGCGGACAGCGCCGCCCGTACGCGCAGCGGCGGTTTCGGCGGCGTCGACGGACTGGCCGCCTGGCTGCGCGCCGAGCGGATCGCCGCTTGCGTCGATGCGACGCATCCGTTCGCCGTGCGCATGTCGGCCAACGCGACGGCGGCGTGTACGGCCGCTTGCGTGCCGCGCATCGCGCTCGTGCGGCCGGAATGGATGCCGGTCGACGGCGACCGCTGGATCTTCGTCGACGACGCCACGCAGGCCGCGCGCCTGCTGCCGGCGATGGGCCGACGGATCTTCGCCGCCTTCGCCGACGGTCTGGCGCCCTTCGCCGGCCTCGATCTCGACTTCGTCGTCCGGCGCGCCGAACCGGGCCCGGTCGATCTGCCCGGCGCGCGCGTGCTCGTCCAGCGCGGGCCTTTCGCGCGCGATGCCGAGCGGGCCCTGTTCGCCGCCGAACGCATCGACGCGATCGTCGCCAAGGCAAGCGGCGGCGACGCCGCCCGCGCCAAGCTCGACGCGGCGCGCAATCTCGGTCTGCCGGTGGTCCTGCTGCGCCGGCCGCCGGCGCCCGCCGGGCCGCAGTGCGACGGCGTGGCCGAAGCCGCAGCCTGGGTCCGGACGACGCTGGGGCTTGACCGGGGGGCAGGTTCGTCCGTCTAATCCCGCCATGCGCCTGTTTCTCGCCATCCTGCTGCTCGCCCTCGTTCCGTCGGTCGGCGAAGCGCAGTTCAAGATCGAGGTCCTCCAGCGCCGGCCGCTCGCCGAAGCCGCGCGCGACGGCAATATCGACGCGCTCAAGGCGCAACTCGCCGCGAACGTCTCGCCCAACCAGCTCGATCTCGAGAACCGGCCGGCCATCGCCAACGCGGCGGCTAACGGCCATACCGAGGCCGTGCGCCTGCTGATCGAGGCAAAAGCCAATCCCGACACCCGCGACAAGACGAACCGCACGGCGCTGATGTGGGCGGCCGAGCGCGGCCATGTCGCCATCGCGCGCCTGCTGATCGCCGCGCGCGCCAACGTCAATCTCGACGAACGCGGAACGGCCCAGACGGCGACGATGATGGCCTCGCGCGAAGGCCATCTGCAGATCGTCGAGGCACTGGTGGCGGCCGGCGCCGACCTTTCGCGGACCGACGTGACAGGGCGCACCGCCCTGGCACATGCCGAGGCCGCCAACAAACGTCAGGTCGTCGACTTCCTGCGCCGGAACAACGCCCCGCGCTGAGCCGCCTTTCCTCGAACGGAGACCCCCCATGCCCGTCATCAACCGCGTCGCCGCCTTCCATGTAGACATGAAGGCGTGGCGACAGGAGATCCACAGCTTTCCCGAACTTTGTTTC
The DNA here is from genome assembly GCA_044356395.1 of Tagaea sp. Lineage (GTDB taxonomy): Bacteria > Pseudomonadota > Alphaproteobacteria > CACIAM-22H2 > CACIAM-22H2 > Tagaea. Next base: position 6,027 of record JBIKWI010000115.1, read on the forward strand.
GAGGAGAACCGCACCGCCGACCTCGTCGCGGCACGGCTTGCCTCGTTCGGGATCGAGATCCATCGCGGCCTCGCGACGACGGGCGTGGTCGGCACGTTGCGCGCCGGGACGTCGACGCGCGCGATCGGGCTGCGCGCCGACATGGACGCGCTGCCGATGGGCGAAGACAACGCGTTTTCCTACAGGTCGCTCAATGCCGGCCGCATGCATGCCTGCGGGCACGACGGCCACACCGCGATGCTGCTGGGGGCGGCCAGATATCTCGCCGAGACGCGCAATTTCGACGGCACCGTCCACTTCATCTTCCAGCCAGCCGAGGAAGGCGGCGGCGGCGGCAAGGTGATGGTCGATGAAGGGCTGTTCGACCGGTTCCCGGTCGAGTCGGTCTACGGCATGCACAATTGGCCGGGCCTGGAAGCCGGCCGCTTCTCTGTGCGTCCCGGCCCGATGATGGCCTCGGCCGACAAGTTCGACATCGTCGTGCGCGGCATGGGCACGCACGGCGCCATGCCGCATCGCGGCACGGATCCCGTCGTGTGCGCGGCGCATATCGTCACCGCACTCCAGACGATCGCCTCGCGCGAGACCAATCCGCTGGATGCCGTCGTCGTCAGCGTCACGCAGATCCACGCGGGCGAGGCCTACAACGTCATCCCGAACGAATGCGTGCTGCGCGGCACGATCCGCGCGTTCGAGCCGAAGGTCCGCGAAGGCCTGCCGGCCGCGATGGAGCGGATCGCTGGCGGAATCGCCCGCGCGATGGGCTGCGAGATGAAGCTCGACTACGACCACGGATATCCGCCGCTGGTCAACAGCGCGTCCGAAGTCGAGTTCGCGGCAAGGGCGATGCGCGAGGTCGCCGGTGCGGACAACGTGACGACGGACGGCATCATGACGATGGGCTCGGAGGACTTCGCCTTCATGCTCGAAGCCAAGCCCGGCGCCTACGTCTTCCTCGGCAACGGCGCGACCGCCTCGCTGCACAATCCGAAGTACGACTTCAACGACGACATCCTGCCGGTGGGCGCTTCCTACTGGGCCACGCTCGTCGAGCAGACGCTGGCACGCAAGGCGGCCTGACGGTCAGGGTTTCGCGCGCGGACGCAGCACGTGGCTGTGGTCGGCGGCGTAGAGCCTGCTGTCGCCCGCCGCGGCATCGGGCGCGAGACCCCGCCCCACGAGGATCAGTGCCGTACGCGTCAGGCCCAGTTCCTTCACCTTGTCGCGGATGTCGGCAAGCGTGCCGTGGAGGAACATCTCGTCGCGCCAGCTTACCCGCCAGCCGATGGCCACCGGGCAGTCGGCGCCGTAGAGCGGCGAAAGCTCGCGCACGACCTTCGCGAGGTTCGCGATGGAAAGATGGATGGCGAGCGTGGCGCCGGATTTCGCGAACGTGGCCAGTTCCTCGCCCGGCGGCATCGACGAGGCGCGCGTGGCCGTTCGCGTCAGCACCACGCTCTGCACCACCCCGGGCAGCGTCAGCTCGCGCTTCATCGCCGCCGCCATCGCGGCATAGGCGGGCACGCCCGGCACGATCTCGTAGGGGATGGCCAGCGCATCGAGCCGGCGCATCTGTTCGGCGATGGCGCCGTAGAGCGAGGGATCGCCCGAATGCACGCGCGCGACGTTCCAGCCCTTCGCGTGGGCCGCCTCCATGCGCGCCACGATGGCGTCGAGATCCATCGACGCGGTGTCGACCGCCTCGACCCCTTCACGTCGTGCTGCGACGACCTCGGCCGGCACGAGCGAGCCCGCATAGAGGACGAGATCGGCCGCCGCGATGATCTTGAGGCCACGCACGGTGATGAGGTCGGGGGCACCCGGCCCCGCGCCGACGAAATGGACGGTCATGCCGGTTCCTTGCGTTCGTAGCCGCGCGGCGTGTAGAGGCGGGGTCCGCCGGCAAGATCGAGCCGGCGCGTGGCCGTGCTGCCAACCAGCACCAGCGTGAGCATGTCGACCGCACCGACCCAGTCGTCGCCGAGGCGATGGAGCGTCACCGCTTCGCCGTCGCGCCCCAGGTTGCGGGCCAGTGCCACCGGCGTTTCGGGGCCGCGCGCGGCCAGCAGGACCTCGCGCGCGCGAGGCAGCAGCGTGCGCCGGCGCAGCGAGGCGGGATTGTAGAATGCGACGACGAAATCGCCGGCCGCCGCCGCCTGCAGCCGGCGTTCGATGTCGGCGATCGGCGTGAGCAGGTCGGAAAGCGAGATCGCGCAGAAATCGTGGCCGAGCGGTGCGCCGAGTCGTGCCGCCGCCGCCTGCAGGGCGGAGATGCCCGGGCACACGCGCACGGCGATGCGCCGCCATGCCGGATCGCCCTTCTCCATCCGTTCGAAGGCAAGCGTGGCCAGCGCATAGATGCCGGCATCGCCCGAGCAGACGAGGGCGACGCGCTTTCCCTCGGCCGCAAGCGCCAGCGCGCGCTCGACCCGGCCGGTCTCGTCGCCAAGCCCGGTCTCGTGGCGCGGCTTGCCGGCGATCAGCCCGTCGACGAGATCCAGATAGAGCCCGTAGCCCACGACAGCTTGGGCGGCTCGCAGGGCCTCGCTCGCTTCGGGTGTGCGCCAGCCATCGGCACCGGGACCGATGCCGACGATGTCGAGATGGCCGCGGGGACGTCCCGCCGTCGCCGCATCGATCGGGCCCGGCGCAAGTGCCACCGCACAGGTCGCGCGCGCGGATTTGCGCTTTGTCACCACAAGCTTCGCGGCGGAGCCGGCGGCGGCAAGAGCGGCGGCCTCCGCGACCGACGGCGTGCCGACCGTGGCGCGCACATATTCGGACGCCTGCGAGATGCGTTGCTCTTCCTTGGCCAGCCTCGCCGCATCGAAGAATCGGGCGGGGACGCCGAGTGCGTCCGCGAGTTGCAGGATCGCGCGCTCGTCGGACTTGAGATCGACCGACACGACGCAGGCGACCGCATCGGGCGACAGGCCCGCGTCGGCCAGAACCGAACGCGCCAGTGCCTCGACCTCGGCGGCATCCACGTCGCGCTCGGCCCCGATGCCGAGTGCCAGCACCGGCGGGTGATAGACGAGCCGGTCGCCGGCACCGTCGTCGGCTTTCTCCGTTATGCGGATCGTGAACGAGGCCGCCGCGTCGCGCTTCAGCGCGTCGAGCCACGGCGCCTCGCCGTCGACGCGGATGGCTCCTCCGGCGATCAGGGCGGCGGCGAAAGACTTGATCGCGCCGGGATTGGCGATGCGCCAGCCCGGCGGTGGCTCGTCGAGCGACACGCCGAGGCGGGCGTCGCCCGCCGTCGTGATGGCGGCATCGGCACCGAGCGTGTTGGCGATCTCGCGGGCAAGCGCATTGGCACCGCGATGCCCGCCCAGCAGCGGCACGACGTGCGCGCCGTCGCCCGACACCGCGATGACCGGCGGCTCGCGCGTCTTGTCGGCAAGCAGCGGTGCCACCGCGCGGATCAGGATGCCCGCCGCACAGAAGCCCACGATCGGACGCCCGGCGGCGAACAGGGCGGCGACATGCGCGGTCGCGTCGTCGAACGAAACATCGGCACCCGTCACGCGGCCGGCAAGACCGTGCAGTTCGCCCGGAAGACGCCGCGCTAGGGCGGCGCCGTCGGCCGTGAGACAGACGAGCGCCGGGATCATCGCCAGGCCGCCTTGCGGCGGTGGACGAGCACCAGCGAGAAATAGGGGGCCGTGTCTTCGGTGGCGTCTGCCAGCGCAAGCCGCCGTTCGCCGTCCATGCCCGCACGCTCGACATAGGTCGCGGCATCGGCAAGCCCGAGCCGGACGAGCAACGCGCGAAGCCGCCCGAAATGCCGGCCCAGTTTGAGAAACACGAGCGAGTCATGAGCCGCGATGCGCCGCTCGATCTCCTCGTCCGCAAGCGTGGCGGGGACGACGGCCACGCTGTCCTCGCGTGCGGCGAGGGCGTGGCCGGCAAGGGCGGCCGACGCCGCGAACGACGTGATGCCGGGGATCACGCGGCAATCGAAGTGCGCGGCAAGGCGCGCATGCAGGTACATGTAGGATCCGTAGAAAAGTGGATCGCCGAGACACAGCAGCGCCACGTCGCGCCCAGCTTCCAGATGTGCCGCGATGGCGGCGGCACCGGAGTCGTAGGCGTCCTGTGCCGGATGGCGCGCGATCTCGATGGGCAGGCGGATCGGGCATTCGATCCGGTCCGGGGGAATATGGGGTGCCGCGATCGAGCGCGCGAGCGACGTGCCGACCTCGGGTGCCGGATAGGCGATCACGGCGCACGCGGCGATGGTGCGTACCGCCTTGATCGTCAGCAGGTCCGGATCGCCGGGGCCAACGCCGATCCCGTAAAGCGTGCCGGTCATGGTTTGCGCATCGCAAGCTGCGTGACCGGCATCGCCGCGCGCCAGCCGTGATGCGGGCCGACCGGCTCGGCGTGCGACACGGCGAGCCGCACCATTTCCCCGCCATGGCGGGCGAACCATCCCGCAAGCACGGTTTCGCTCTCCAGCGTCACCGCGTTGGCGACGAGCGTGCCGCCGGGCGCCAGTGCTGCCCAGCAGCGCTCGACAAGGCCGGGCACCGAAGCGCCGCCGCCGACGAATACCGCGTCGGGCGCTTCAAGGCCGTCGAAGGCGGCTGGGGCCTCGCCCGCCACGATCTGCAGGTCCGGCACGCCAAGCGCTTCGGCATTGCGCGCGATGCGGGCAAGCCTTGCGCCGTCGCGCTCGATGGCGATGGCGCGAGCACCCGGGTTACCGCGAAGCCATTCGATGGCGATCGAGCCGTTGCCGGCGCCCACGTCCCACAGCAATTGCCCGGGCAGCGGGGCAAGGGCGGCAAGCGTCGCCGCGCGCACGGCGCGCTTGGTGAGCTGCCCGTCGTGCTCGAAGCATTCGTCCGGCAGGCCGGCAAGGCGCGGCAGCGGGCGGGCATCCGGGCCGGCCACGCACTCGATGGCAAGGATATTGAGATCGTCCAGCTTCGCGCGCGCCCAGTCCCGCGCGTGGCCGGCCACGACGCGCTCGGCCGGACCGCCGATACGCTCGAACGCATGCAGGCGCGAGGCGCCGAAGCCGCGCGCGGTCAGGTACGACGCGACGGATGCCGGCGTGGTGCCGTCATGCGTCAGCGCGATCAGCCGCGCCTTGTCGGTTAGGTGCAGGGCGAGTGCGGCGAGCGGGCGGCCATGCAGCGAAATCGTCGAACAGTCGGCGAGAGGCCAGGCAAGGCGCGAAG
>JBIKWI010000291.1:0-3147 GCA_044356395.1 Tagaea sp.
GAACGACGCGAGCATCAGCGCCGCCGTGTTGGCCAGATACGGCCCCACCGTGGCGAGTACGGGCTTCGAGAAGATGCGGCTGTAGCCGAGATCGCCCTGCAGCAGCGCGGCGAGCCAGTCGGCATAGCGCGCGGCGAGCGGCCGGTCGAGGCCGTGCAGTTCGCGCAGGCGCCTGATGTCGTCGGGCGTGATGTCGGGATTGCCCGAGGCCATCAGGTCGACGGGATCGCCCGGCATCAGGCCGAGCAGCATGTAGATCGCGAAGCTCGCCGCGAGCAGAACGAGCAGGCCCTGCAGCGCGCGCTCGCCCGCATGCCGGATCATCGCGGGCGCCAGTGCTCGACGCGCAGCGTCGAATAGTACTGGTGGCCCGTGGGTTCGATGCCGGCAAGCCACTTCGGGATCACGAACGGATCGGAGCGGTAGTAGAGCGGCAGCACCCACGCCTCCTCGGCATAGAGCTTCTGCATGCGCGCCCAGATGACCTTGCGCGCCGCCGGATCGAGCTCGCGCTCGACCGCGTCGATGTCCGCGTCCATCGCGTCGCTGCGGATGCCCGGCTGGTTCTGCCCGGCCCAGCCGTTGGCTTCGGTGGGGATGCTCTCGGAATGCAGCGTCGTGCGCGGAACCGATTCGGGTGCCGAGAACCACGCGTACATCGCCATCTGGAAGCGGCGCTGGCGGAGCGTCTCGCCGAAATAGACGCGCGCGGGTTCGTTGCGGATGCGCACCTCGACGCCCGCGCGCCGCCACTGGCTCTGCAGCACCTGCTGCACGGTCTCGCGGATGCGGTTGCCCGCGGTCGTGCCGAACTCGAACGACAGCCGCTCGCCGGCGGCGTTCCGGCGCACGCCGTCCACGATCGTGTCGTAGCCGGCGGCCGCGAGCAGTGCCTGCGCGCGGGCGAGGTCGAACGGATAGGCGGGCACGTCGGGCGTGAAGATCGAATCGCGCGGGTTGACGAAGGAGCGCGCGACTGGCTGCTTGCCTTCGAAGAGCTGGCGCACCAGCCCTTCGCGGTCGAGGGCGAAGAGCAGCGCCTGGCGCACGCGCCTGTCCTTGAAGGCGGGCACGTCCTGGTTGAGGTCGACATGCTCGTAGAGCAGGCTGGGCACGTAGGCGAAATCGAAGCGCGCGGCCTGCCGCTTTTCCAGCGCCAGCGCCTGGTCGAGCGTGAAGCCCAGTTCGCCCGCCACATAGTCGACGCTGCCCGACAGCAGGTTGGCTTCCATCGCCGCCGTGTTCTCGACCACGCGCACGACGATGCGCCGGAAGTGCGGCTTCGTCCCGTGCCAGTGCGCGTTGGGTTCGAGCGTTATCGATGCCCCCGGCTGCACGGCCGCGATGCGGTAGGGGCCGTTGGCGAGCGCGGGGTTCGCGGGCTCCGTGTCGAAGGCGGTGCGCCGCCGGTAGGTTTCGGGATCGGATTCGAACCGCGCGCGTTCGACATGGTCGGGCAGCAGGTCGAACTGGCTGAAATCGTTGTAGGCGAACGTCACGCGGTCCTTGGTGAACACGATTGTCTTGTCGTCGGGCGTCTCCACTTTCAGGATGCGCCGGTAGCTTTCGCCGCTGGCCACGCCCGAGCGCGGATGCCGGCCCACGTCCCACGCGAGCACCGCGTCCTTCGACGTCACGGGCCTTCCGTCGCCCCACTTGGCGTCCGGATGGATGCGGAAGGTGACTTCCGCCCCTTCCTTGCCGTCGGCCAGCGCCACGCGTCGCGCCCCGCCGTTCTCGAATGTCGGAAGATCGGCGCACAGCAGGCAGACGAGCTTCCAGTCCTTGTCGTAGGTGGTGAGCGGCCGGCGCGCCATGCCGAGCACGTAGCTTTTCGCCGCCATCGAATCGATCATCGGATGCAGCGTGGCCGGGAACTGCGTGATCCCGATCGTCAGCGTGTCGCGGACCTGCGCCTGCGCCGCGCCCGCAAGGACGAGGAAAGCGGCGGCAAGGCGGGCGACGGCGCGCATCGGGGGCTAGGCTTCCTTCTTGGTGCCGTCGCCGCCGCCGTGGGCGAGCGACCACTTCACCGGCGCTTCGAGGAACTTGCGCACCTCCGCCAGATCGGAAGCACTATAGGCCTTCTGCTTCTCGGTCTCCTTCAGCACGTCCCACCACGTCGCGAGCGCGTGCAGGTCCACGCCTTCCGCCTTCAGGCCGGCGATGGCCTCGGGGAAGATGCCGTAGTGGAAGACGACGAAGGCGTGCGCGACCCTGGCGCCCGCCTGGCGCAGGCCCTTGACGAAATGCATCTTCGAGCCGCCGTCGGTGGCGAGATCCTCGACCAGCAGCACGTTCTGGCCTTCCTCGAGGTCGCCTTCGATCAGCGCGTTCATGCCGTAGCCCTTGGGCTTCTTGCGCACGTAGAGCATCGGCAGGTCGAGCCGCTCGGCGATCCACGCGGCATAGGGGATGCCGGCGGTCTCGCCGCCGGCGACCGCGTCGATGCCGGTGAAGCCGACATGGCGCTCGATCGTGGTGACGGCCATGTCCATCAGCTTGGCGCGCGCGCGCGGGAAGCTGATGAGCTTGCGGCAGTTGCAATAGGTCGGGCTGGCGAGGCCGGAGGCGAAGATATAGGGCTTCGTCGCGTTGAACTGGATCGCCCGGGTCTCGATCAGGATGCGTGCGGTCGTCTCGGCGATCTCTTCGGGCGACATGGAAGCTCCTTGGATGGTTCGGTTTTTCGGTTGTAGGCTCCCCCCTGCGGGGCCGCAAGCGCGTCCGGCCGACGGATTCCCATACCGCACGCCGACGGCAAATATTACCGGTTCCGGTGCAGTCCGGGCAGTCCGACCCGGCAAAAGCTGCAGGGGTGCGGGCGAGTCGCGCCGGTAAGTATCTGTAACACAAAGATAAAAATTCCGGCACGGCGCTTGCGATGCTCCGGTTAACCAATCTGGAGAAAGACCATGTCCACTTCGATCAATACGAACATCGGCGCGATGATGGCCCAGGGTGCGCTGCGCACCTCCGGCGCCCAGCTCGACCGTGCATCCAAGATGGTGCAGACGGGTTACCGGGTCGCCGATGCGATGGACGATGCGTCGACCTTCTCGGTCGCCCAGGGCATCCGCGGCAACCTGCAGGCCTACCAGTCGGTCCAGCAGTCGCTGACCAACGGCACCGGACTGGGTGCGGTGA
>JBIKWI010000292.1:0-3140 GCA_044356395.1 Tagaea sp.
TTCCCGGTCTGCGATCTCGCGAGCTGGCCCGGCCTCACCAAGGCTGCGCCCGCCTACGGGATGACGCCCGCGGAACTGCAGGCGAACCTCGCCGCGCACAATCCCATCGACCGCCTCGCGTCGCTGGCCGCGGCGAAGATCCCACTCTTCGCCATCCACGGCGATGCCGACAAGCTCGTGCCCCTCGAAGCCAACTCGGCCCTGGTGAAATCTCGCTACGCTACGCTCGGCGGAGAAATGGAACTGATCGTTCCTCCCGGCCAAGGGCACACACATTGGGAGGGTTTTTTTCAATGCCGCGAGTTGGTCGAGTTCGTGGTGAAGCACGCGCGGCGCTGAGTCGCCTCGATCTTCTCTGATAGTGAAACCCAAACTGAAAAGCCTGCCCGCATCCATCAGACCGGCCTTCCCCCTTCTCGGGGTCCTGCTACTCGCGTCGCACAGCGGCGCCATCGCGCAAGACGATGAGGTTCGCGATCGCGCGAAGCCGGAGGTCGCTATCGCCACGAAAGCCGCGAAGCGCGCGTGGGCCTCCGCGCCCGCCGACCAGAAGGCGCTGTGGGAGCGCCACCGCGGGGCGTTGCAGCACTTCGATCTCTCCGAAGACACGACGCGGCAGATTGTCATCGCCCGCGGTTCGGCCGAGCCCAGCGCCTATCACGCTCATCCGACCACGGCAATGCTGGCGGACAACAGGACGATCTTCTGTGTCTGGAACATCGGCCACGGCGGCCACGCCGGCCCGATGGCGCGCAGCGACGACGCAGGACTTACCTGGCGGCGGATCGACGAGGTCATGCCGCCCAACTACCTCAACTTCAAGGGCGGCATCATCTACCGTCTCACCGACGCACGGCGGAAGGATCGCCTGTGGGTCTTCTCCGGGAAGACGGCCTTGGGCAGAGACGAAGTGATGAATGACTTCCCCGGCCGCCTGCAGGGCTATGTTCCTCGCATGGTCAGCGAGGACGACGGCAAGACCTGGCGCGAGGAGCCGCCGCTGGGCCCCGGACGCATCGCGAAGGATGAACCGTTCCGCTGCGTCTTCGCCTTCTCGACCATCGTGCCGTTGAAGGACGGCTCGCACCTCGGCCTGTTCCACCGCACCGGCGGCACGGGCAAAACTGCCACCTTGCAGGTGATGCAGTCGATCTCCCGAGACGGTGGATTCACGTGGTCGCAGCCGGTGATGGTCTGCGACGGCACGCAGCTCAATGGCAAGGATCCGTGCGAGCCATATGTGTTCCGCTCGCCCGACGGTAACGAGCTCTGCTGTCTCATGCGGGAGAACAAGCGCACCGGCACGAGCCTGATGATGTTCAGCCGCGACGAGGGCAGGACGTGGAGCAAGGCGGTGGACACACCGTGGGGGCTCACGGGCGATCGCCACCACGGCATTCGCCTGCCGGATGGGCGCTTCGTCATCGTCTTTCGCAACGCGGCGCCGAATGCGCCGGCGCGCTTCGTCGCCTGGGTGGGCATCTACGACGACATCCGGCAGGGCAATCCCGGCCAGTATCGCGTGAGCCTGCTGAAGACGGTCAAGGATGGCTTCTACCCCGGCATCCACCTGCTGCCTGATGGCACCATCGTGTCCACGACCTATGCGAGCCTTGGCCAGAACGAAAATCCTTCCATCGTCAGCGTGCGCTTCACGATTTCCGAAATCGACGCGATGGCGGCGAAGGTTGCGCGATAAACAACCCTTGGCACACGGAATGAAAATCATCCCCGGCCTCCTCTTGACTCTCGCGTCGTGGACCGCGCTGGCTGGCGCCGACGTTCAGTGGCGGAAGCCCAACATCGTCTTCATCCTCGTCGACGATATGCCCTACGCGGGAACGAGCATCACCGGCAATCCGGTGCTCGAGACGCCGCACATGGATCGCATCGCGAAGGAGGGCATGCTCTTTTCCCGCGCCTACAGTGAGACGGTGTGCGGACCGAGCCGCGCCACGATCATGACGGGGCAGTTTGCGGGGCGGCACGGGCGCACCGACAATGTGCCGGGCGTTCATCCCTTCGCCCTGATGCAGGAGCCGCTGCGGCCGCTGCCTGTCGGCGTGAAGCCTGGTGGTTTTCCCGGCGACGGCGCGGCCGGCGCCCGACTGCCCGATCCAGTCCCTCCCGGAGGCTACTCGCTCGTGCAGGCGCTGAAGGCCGGCGGCTACCGGACGGCGATTTCGGGGAAATGGCACCTGCCGATGCAGCACCTCACGCCCGCAACGGCCCCGCGCTACGGTTTCGACTTCTGCAACGAGCGCGCCGACCGCAGCCAGCCTTACCGCGATGCCCGGCGCTTCACGGACGACGCCATCCGCTTCATGCGCGAAAATCGCGAACACGCCTTCTTCCTCTACGTTCCGTTCGTGGCGGTCCATGGGCCACATTTCGTGCCGCCGGAGGATCAGGCGCGCTGGAAGGAAAAACTGCGAGGCCGCGACGTAGGCATCCACCCCGACATGCTCGCGTCGCTGGAATTCGTCGATCGCTCCGTGGGCCGGGTGCTCGATGCGCTGGACGAACTCGGACTCGCGGACAATACAATCGTCCTCCTCGCCAGCGACAACGGCGGCGTGAGCAGGACCGTCCACTCGGTGGACAATCACCCGCTGCGCATGGGCAAGGGCACGCTCTACGAAGGCGGTGTGCGGGTGCCGCTTTTCATTCGCTGGCCGGGTCAAATCACGCCTGGCCGGCGCAGTGACGTGCCGGTGCATTTCGCGGATCTCTTTCCGACCCTGTGTGACGCCGCCGGCGTGCGCATCGATCCGAATCACAAGCTCGACGGCACGAGCCTCCTCCCGCTTTTCCGCGACAGCGTGCTGCCGGAGCGCGCTTTATTCATCACTTTTCCGCATTACCTCGCAGGGTATGCCACGACGCCCGCGCGCGCCGTCGTGCGAGGCCGTTACAAGCTCGTCTGGCATCCCTATGATCACCTCGTGTTCGAGGGCGGCCGCGTCACGAGCGCGACCTCCCGCTATGTGCCGGAGACCCTCATCGAACTCTTCGACGTCGACGCCGATCCCGGCGAGCGAACCAATCTCGCGCACCGGTATCCCGCGAAGGTGACGGAGATGAAAGAACTCTTCACCGCCTGGATGAAGGAAGCCGGCGCGAAGGACGTCGCGCCCAAC
>JBIKWI010000116.1:0-11033 GCA_044356395.1 Tagaea sp.
CGACATTGATTTGTCGCAGCTCGAAATGGCCTCCGGGCCGTTTCGTGGGCGTTTCCTCCCTAAACTTGGGCCGTGCCTTCGGGCGCGGCCCTTTCTTTTTGTCCGGATGCCGGCGCGCTGCAAATCGCTTGATGCGCGTCAGGCGCGCTTCGCCTCGTCGAGCTTTGCGCGGGCGTCGGCATAGTCGGGGTCGAGTGCCAGCGCCTTTTCCAGCGCCGCGATCGCGTCGGCCTTCTGCCCGAGCGCCAGCAGGGCGGCCCCCCGGCCGAAATGGGCGCGCTTGTCCTTCGGCGCCGCCTCGACGAGCACGTCGAGTTCCTTGAGGGCCGTCACGAAATCGCCCATCGACATGTACGCGATCGACAGATTGATCACGATTTCGGGCTGCCCCGGCATCAGGGCGCGTGCCTGGGCGAACCGCCCGATCGCCTCGAACACCGACCCCTGCGCCAGCCGAACGAGGCCGAGATTGTTCGCCGCGAACCCGTGCGCGGGATCGATCTCGATGGCGCGCGCGAAGCTGGCGGCGGCCTCGTCGAGACGGTTCTCGGTCCGCTGGACGGCACCGAGGTTGGCATGCGCGTCGGCGAAGTCGGGGAAGATCGCGAGAGCGCGGGTGAAGCGCGCGGCCGCCTGTTCGCGCTTGCCGAGCGCATGCAGGGCAAGGCCGCCGAGATTGAGCGCGTCGAGATTGTCCGGCTCGTCGGCAAGGATTGCCGCATAGACCGCTTCGGCCGCCGCAAGCTTGCCCGCCTTGTGGAGATTCAGCGCCTCTTCGAGGCGCGCTGTTCCTGTCTGGCTCATCGGCCCCCCGGCGGATCGCTCGTGTCGCCGTCGCCCAAGGCCAGTTGCATCATCACGCTGTCGACCCAGCGCGCGTGCTTGAACCCGATCGAACGGAACGTCCCAACCATGCGGAAACCGAGGCTCGCATGCAAGCCGATCGAACCGGCATTGGCGCTGTCGCCGATCACGGCGATCATCTGGCGGGCGCCCCACGCGGTCGTCCGCTCGATCAGCGCGCGAAGCAGGGCGCGGCCCAGGCCCCGCCCGGCGAGGCCGGGTGCCACATAGATCGAGTCCTCGACCGAAAAGCGGTACGCCGAACGCGGCCGGAAGGGGCCGGCATAGGCGTAGCCGGCAAGCTTCCCGTCGATGTCGATGGCGATGTAGGGCAGGCCCTTGTCGAGGATCGCGCGCCGGCGCTGGGCAAGCTCGGCCGCATCCGGCGGGATTTCCTCGAAGCTTCCGCGACCGTTGGCGACGTGATGGGCGTAGATCGCCTGGATGGCGGGGATGTCGGCCTCGACGCTGTCGCGGGGCCCGGGGGCCATGGGCAGGGAACTCATGCGCGTACGCCGGGGAGCGAAGGGGCGAGGCGTGCCAGTGCGGCGACGAGCCTGGCGAGATCGGAGCGCAGCGACTGGAAGCCGGATGCGCGCGCGATGGCCGTCTCGTCCATGTAGAGCTGGCGGTTGATCTCGATCTGCAGCGCATGCCGGCCCCGGCGGGGAACGCCGTAGTGGCGCGTGATGAACCCGCCGGCGTAGGGATCGTTGCGCCCGACGGCATATCCCATGGCTTTCAGCGCGGCCTCGGCCGTCTCGGTGACGACCGGCGCGCAGGCGGCGCCGAAGCAGTCGCCCAGCACGAAGTCGAGACGCCGGCGGCCCGGATCGCGGTCCATCGGGCCACCCACCGAGGGCATCGAATGGCAGTCGACCAGAAGGGCGCGGCCGTTGCGTTCCACGCTGCCGGCAACGAGCGATTCGAGCGCCGCGTGATAGGGCATGTAGAGCGTTTCGATGCGCACGCGCGTCGCTTCGAACGAAAGCTTGTCGCGGTAGATCTCGGCGCCGCTCGACACGACGCGCGCCACGGTGCCGAGCCCGGCGCCCACGCGCGGCGAAGCGACGTTGACGTAGGCGGGCAACGGGCCGTCGAACATCGCGGGGTCGAGTTCCCACGCTTCGCGGTTGACGTCGACATAGGCCCGCGGGAACAGCGCCTTTATGAGCGGCGCGCCGTGGGCGGGTGCCGTGTCGAACAGTTCGTCGACGAACGCGTCCTCGGACCGGCGCAGCGAGAGCGGGTCGAGCCGCGCGCCGGCGACGAAATCGGCGGGATAGTCCGCGCCGGAATGGGGCGAGGAAAAGACCAGCGGAACGCGCGGAACGGACGGCTCGACGATCCTGTAGGGCAGGTCCTGCGCGGGGCGGACGGCAAGCAAGGCGGTCATTCTGGGAAATATCTGCTTCGTGGGCTTGCCAAACGGGGGCGGATGGGTATATTCCGCGCCTTCCCGGGTTCGGATGGGCGCTTAGCTCAGCGGGAGAGCACTACCTTGACATGGTAGGGGTCGCAGGTTCAATCCCTGCAGCGCCCACCATCCGAACCCCAGGCTTCCGGCAATGCTTGCAATGCGATGCGCGATCCTGCGGGCGGGTCTTCTGCTCGCGTTCGCCCATGCCGCCGTCGCGGCGGCTTTCGTGTCGCCGGCCACGGCCCAGATCGCGCTTTCCGACGGGTTCGACCGGCCGGAAATCCGGTCCGATCTGTGGGACGTCCGGGACATCCGCCGCGATGCGTACGCTTTCGTGGCACCAGGCCGCTGCGGCAACGACAGCGCCGTCGCGATCCGGGTCGACGAGACGACGGGCGGATCGAACTGCGGGGGCGGCGAGCTCTGTCAGCGCGCCGAATTCCGCGAGCGTCCGGCCCATTGGCTCCGGCTCGGCGAGGAAGCCTGGTACGGCTTCAGCTTCCGCGTCCGCGGCGAGTATCCCGAAGACGGGCTGAGCACGCGCTGGATCCTCGCGCAGTTCAAGGAGCAGACCGACGAAAGCCCGTTTCTCGCCCTGCGCTTCGACGACGGCGTGTTCCACATCACCGTCCAGGACGACCGGGAACGTTTCACCGTCGCCTCGGCCCAGCACACGATCGACCAGATCAAGACGTACCGGGCGGAACTCGGCGCCTTCTCGCCGGTCGAGATCGATCTGGCGCGCGAGGTCGTGCGTCTCGGCCGGATGTTGCGCCTGACATTCGCGCAGATCAGCCGGCAGCTTCAGGCGCAGTCGGAGTTCCTCAGGAGTCTCGCGGCCGACCGTTTCGTCGAGTACAGCTATGTGACCGACAATCCGGTCGCCGCGGACGGCGGCAAGCTGCGGATCGTGCCCGGAACCGCACCGGTGCTGCCCGACCCGCGGCGCGACTGGGTGGACCTCACGCTGCGCGTGCGTGCCGGGCGCGACGGCACCGGGCTCGTCCAGGTCTGGGCGAATGGCAGCGACGTCGTGGCGGTCGAAGGAAACATCGGCCATCGCGCACGGGCCGGCGAACGCCAGTATTTCAAGTTCGGCCAGTACCGCGCGCAGACGCGCCATGCGACGGAACTGCTGTTCGACCAGTTCCGTCGCGGTACGCGCCGAGAACAGGTCTATCCGGCCTGTCGGTAGCCCTATCTGTCGGCAAACGCGCGCCAGCCGGCGTGCCATCGCACGACGGTCGTCGTCAGGCAGGCGGCGGCGAACATCCACGCGAACGTCGGGAATTGGGCTGGCCACAGACAGACCACGGCGAAGAAGCCGATCGTCTCGGCTCCCTCGGTCAGGCCGCCGAGATAGTGGATCCCCTTGTCCGGAAAGTCGGCCGCCCCGATTCCCCGCTTGGCCGCGATGGTCGCGAAAGCAAGGAAGCTGCTGCCGGTGCCGACGAACGCGACGACGAGTGCCGTCGCCGCAAGCGCGTTGGCGGCCGGATCTGCCAGCGCGAAGGCGAGCGGAATCGCAGCATAGAAGAAGAAGTCGAGTGCGATATCGAGGAAGGCGCCGCGGTCTGTGGCGCCGACGACGCGCGCGATGGCGCCGTCGAGGCCGTCGAGAAGCCTGTTGGCGAGGATCGCCGCAAGCCCCGCGCCGAACCGGCCCGATGCGATCAGCGGAACCGCCGTCATGCCGATCGCGAAGCTGGCGAAGGTTACCGTGTCGGCCGAAACGCCGCGGCCGGCAAGCCATCGGGCGGCGGGCGCCAGCAGGCGATGCTGGATCGGCAGCAGATGGCGGTCGATCATGCTTTCGGGGCGAGTTCGAAGACGATGTCCTGCGCGCCGTTCCACAGCACCATCTTGCCGAGTGCCGGGAGATTCTCGAGCCCCTCGGTCAACGTGATGAAGTGGTTTCCGGCAAGCTGGCCGACCTTGCTGGCGAAGCTCACGGCACCGTAGGCGAGCAGGATCTCGGTCTCGCTGATGCCGCCGGGATAGACGATGATCTGGCCCGGTGCGGGATGGCTCGTGTGGTTCTCGTACCCGAGGCCGAGATCGAGGTCGCCCAGCGGCACCCAGCAGCCTTCGCCGCTCCAGCGCACATGGATGATGCGCTCCCGGTACGGCAGCAGCTTGCGGAAGACGGCGCAGGTCTTCGGCGCCGCTTCGGTCTCGAAGCGGCCGGCGAAGACGAAAGGTCCGGCGGTTATTCGCAGCTTCTCCATTCGAACTGTCGTCCTTTCCATTCGTCTGCCGTCAGGCCCGGCGCAGGATAGCACGCCGTCCGCTTCTGCAAGCATCTGACCGGACGGGGTTATTCCTGACGCGCGGTCGCATCCCCGCCGGCACGCGCATGAGCGCGATTGTGGCGCACATGAGGGCAGTTGCAAGGCGCCAACATGCTCGAACGCATGGCAGGTTTCTTGCGTGCGCTGTTAACATCGGCGGATTGCCGACGAACGGATCGCGATGAACGCAGTCGAACACATGCAGGGACCGCCAAAGGCACCGTTCGCCTGGCGCCGCCTTTCCGATCTCGTCCAGTTCGGCCTGTTCGCCGGCCTGATCGTCTGGGCGACGGTCTATGGCGCCGGTCGCATGGGCTATAACTGGCAGTGGTACCGCGTGCCGCGATACTTTTTCCGCGAGATCGACGGCGAGATCTATCTGGGGCCGCTGGCCAAAGGGCTTCTCGTCACGCTGGAAATCAGCGCGCTGGCACTCGTGCTGACGGTGGTCTTCGGCCTCGTCGCGGCGATCCTGCGCCAGTCGGGTTCGCTCGTCGGCGGGGCGCTCGTGCGGATCTATGTCGAGGTGATCCGCAACACGCCGCTGCTCGTGCAGCTCTACCTGTTCTATTTCGTCCTGTCGCCGATCCTGGGCATCGACCGCTACTGGACCGGCGTGCTGTGCCTTGCCGTCTTCGAAGGGGCCTTCGCGGCCGAGATCTTCCGGGCCGGCATCGAGGCGGTTTCCAAGGGCCAGTGGGAAGCCGGCCGCAGTCTCGGCCTCACGACGGCGCGGCTCTATCGCCACATCGTGCTGCCGCAGGCGCTGCGTCTGGTCCTGCCGCCGCTGACGGGGCTTTCCGTGTCGCTGGTCAAGCATTCGGCGATCGTGAGCGTCATCGCCGTGTTCGACCTGACAAACGAGGGGCGCAACGTCATCGCCGACACGTTCCTGACATTCGAGATCTGGCTTGCTGTCGCTGCGGTCTATCTGGTCGTGACCGGAACGATGTCCGCTGCGGTCGGCGTGCTCGAGAGACGACTCAAGAACTGAACCAACGCAAGAAGAAGGAGGCTACATGTTCGGACTCAAGAAACTGGCCCTCGCGGCATTCGCCGCGACGGTCCTGCTCGCACCCTACGCGGCCGTGGCGCAGGACGCGCGCGCGGCCCTGTCGGCGACGAGCGCCATCGAGGAGATCAAGAAGCGCGGCACGCTGCGCGTCGGCCTGTCGACGTTCGTGCCGTGGGCATTCCGCAGCAAGTCGGGCGAGCTGATCGGCTACGAGGTCGACGTCGCCAAGAAGCTCGCCGAGGACATGGGCGTCAAGGCCGAGTTCGTGCCGACCGCTTGGGACGGCATCATTCCCGCCCTGCTGGCCGGCCAGTTCGACTTCATCATCGGCGGCATGACGATCACGCCGGCGCGGAACCTGACGGTCAACTTCACGTCGCCCTACTCGGCGACGGGCGTCGACGTCGTCGCCAGCAAGAAGCTCGCCGGCGCCTTCAAGACGGTCGCGGACTTCGACAAGCCGACGGTCACGCTGTCCGCACGCCGCGGCACGTCGGCCGCGACGACGGCCCAGCGCCTGTTCCCGAAGGCGACGCTGCGCCTGTTCGACGACGACGCGCCCGCCCTGCTCGAGGTCACGAACGACCGCGCGCACGCCTGGGTCAGCACGGTGCCGAAGCCGATGTTCGCGACGCTCGACAACCCGAACGCGCTGTTCCGTCCGTTCGCCGATCCGCTCGTCGGCCAGGCCGACGCGATGGCCGTACGCAAGGGCGATCCGGACGCGCTCAACTTCCTCAACAACTGGATCCAGAGCCGGACGATCGACGGCTGGCTCGCCGAGCGCCAGGCCTACTGGTTCAAGGCCCGCGAGTGGAAGGACCAGCAGCCCTAGTGACGTCGGCCCTGCAGACATCCGGCCCGCCGCCTGCGCCACGCAGGCGGCGGCTCGGCCCGGTCGATGCCGTCATCGTCGCCGTCCTGCTCGCGGCGATCGGGTACGTCATTTGGCGGGCGCAAACCGTTCTCCGATACGACTGGAACTGGTCGCCGGTCTGGGGATTCGTCATCCGCTACGACGAAGCACAGGATTCCTGGGTCCCGAACCTGATCCTCAAGGGCCTTTGGACGACGATCCGCATCTCGGTCTGGGCCGGCCTGCTTGCTGCGGTGATCGGCGGCGCCATGGGGATCGCCCGGGTCTCGCGGTCGCTGTTCCTCAATCTGGTCGCGCGCAGCTATGTCGAGCTGATCCGCAACGTGCCGCCGCTCGTCTTCATCTTCGTGTTCTATTTCTTCCTGACCAGCCAGCTGGTACCCCTGCTCGGGGTCGATGCCTGGGTGCGCGCGGCATCGCCCGAAGCGCGCGCCGCGGTCGATCTGCTGCTGGGGCCGCCGCAGTTCCTTCCCGCACTCCTGTCCGCCGTCCTCTGCCTTGCGCTCTTCGAGGGCGCCTACGTGACCGAGATCGTGCGCGGCGGAATCGAATCGATCGACAAGGGGCAGTGGGAAGCATCCAGATCGCTCGGGCTGACGCGCGGGCGAACGTTGCGCCTCGTCATCCTGCCGCAGGCGATCCAGCGCACGATACCGCCGCTCGCCGGCCAGTTCATCTCGCTCATCAAGGACTCCTCGATCGTCTCGCTGATCTCGATCCAGGACCTGACGTTTCTGGGCAACGAAGTCGCAGCGACGACGACGCGCGTCTTCGAGGCGTGGACGATCGTGGCGCTTCTCTATTTTGCCCTGTGCTTCGCGCTCTCCCGCCAGTTCGCCCGGCTCGAGGTGCGGATGGGCCGTTTCAAGTGAGCCTCCGCCGCCTCGATGTCGCGGTGCTGGGCGGCGGTGCGATCGGTCTTGCCAGCGCCTTCGCACTCGCCGAAGCGGGCCGCGAGGTCACGCTGTTCGATCCGGCACCCGGGCGTGGCGCATCCTTCGGCAATGCCGGCGGGATCACGCCCGGCTGGGTGGCGCCGACGGCGATGCCTTCGACGATCCGCGCCCTGCCGCGCATGCTCTCCGATCCGCTGTCGCCGCTCGCGATCCGGCCAGCCTATCTGCCCAAGCTCGTTCCCTGGCTGCTCGGCTTCGCGCATGCGGCGCTGCCGCATCGGGTCGAGGCGATCTCGAAGGCGCTCGCGGCCCTGACGCTGACATCGTACGAAGTCTGGCAGGATTTTGCCGCTCGTGCCGGCGTCGGCCACCTGCTGCGCCGGCAGGGAATCCTCTACGCATATGCCAGCGCCGGCAGCCGCGCGGGGGCCGAGCCGGCGCATGCGCTTCGGCGCAGGCGCGGCGTGGCGATGGAGGAAGTCAACGGCGCGTGGCTGCGCGATTTTGCGCCGATGCTGTCGTCCGCGTACCGCTACGGCGTCTTCTCGCCGGGTGCAGGGCATGTCGTGGATCCCGGCGCCCTTTGCGACGGGCTGGCGACTGCGATTGAGTCCAAGGGCGGGCGTATCGTGCGCGAGGCGGTCAACGATCTTGCCGCCGATGCCGACGGCGTCGCGTTCCGCACGGCCGGCGCTTCGTGGCGGGCCGGGCATCTCGTGCTTGCCGCAGGCGCCCATTCCCGGTCGTTCGCCGCCAAGCTGGGTGCCCGCGTGCCGCTCGACGTGGAACGCGGCTATCACGCGATGCTGCCCGCACCGAGGCTGGAGCTTCCGGCCCAGATGATCGACGGGGAGGGCAAGTACGCGCTGACCTCGATGGCGGGCGGCCTGCGCCTTGCCGGAACGGTCGAGTTCGGCGGACTGGAAGCGCCACCGAACTATGCGCGCGCCGAGCAACTCGTGGCGAACGCGCGGCGCCTGCTGCCGGAATTGGACGCGCGCGACCCGACCTACTGGATGGGCTTCCGCCCGTCGCTTCCCGACGGGTTGCCGGTGATCGGTGCCGCACCTGCAAGCCCGCGCGCGATCCTCGCCTTCGGCCACGCGCATCTCGGGCTCACGCTTGCCGCGACGACGGCAGGGATCGTCGCCGATCTGGTTGCCGGGCGTTCGCCGGCGATCGATCTCACGCCCTATTCGCCCACCCGCTATTCCGGCTGGTTCTGAAGCCGACACTTCAAGGAGACGAGACCATGACGGCCTGGATCAAGATGCTGCAGTACGACGAATCGACCGGCTATCTGCGCCAGCTCTACGACCGCGTGAAGGGGCCGGGCGGGGCGATCGACAACGTGATGAAGATCCATTCGCTGCGTCCGCACACGATGGAAGGCCACAGCGCCCTCTACAAAAGCGTGCTGCACCATGTCGGCAACTCGATGCCCGTCTGGTTCCTCGAATGCCTCGGCATCTACACGAGTCTTTCGAACAAGTGCGAGTACTCCGTCTCGCACCACTATGCCGGACTCACCCGCCTGCTGAAGGACGACGAGCGGGCGCGCGCGATCTACCAGTCGCTGGTGCTCGGCGCGCCGGAGCGGGCGTTCGAGGGCAAGGAGCTCGGCCTGCTGCGCTACGTGCGCAAGCTCACGCTCGAGCCTCAGAAGATGGAGGAAGCCGACGTCGAGGCCGCACGCGCCGCCGGTGCGAGCGATGCCGAGATCTTCGAGGCGAACCAGGTCTGCGCCTATTTCAACTATTCGAACCGGCTGCTGAACGGGCTCGGCGTCACGACGCAGGGCGACATCCTCGGCTATTCGCCGCCGAACTCCGACAAACTCGACGACTGGGAGCACGTCTGACGCGCATGCGCGGCTATTCGATCTGGAGTCTTGCGCGCAACGCGCTCGCCGCACATGCCGACTGGCCGCGCGCGTGGCGCAGCCCGCCGCTGCGCGCGAAATACGACGCCGTGATCGTCGGGGCGGGCGGGCACGGTCTCGCCACGGCCTATTACCTTGCCCGACGGCACGGTCTTCGCGACGTGCTGGTGGTCGACAAGGGCTGGGTCGGCGGCGGCAACACGGGTCGCAACACGGTGACGATCCGCGCGAACTACCTGCGCGAGGCGTCGATCCGGTTCCACGCCGAAGGCTTGCGGCTGTGGCGGGAGATGTCGGGCGAACTCGGGTTCAACGTCATGTTCTCCGAGCGCGGCCAGATCGACCTGATCCAGACCTGGGCCAAGCTGCGCGACGTGAAGCGCCGCCAGTCCATCCTGCGGCTTGCCGGCGTGCCGTTCGAGATCGTCACGCCGCAAGAGGCGAAGGACCGCGTGCCGATCCTAGATCTCGACGGACCCAAGCGCCTGCCGGTCCTCGCGGCGACATGGCATCCGACGGCCGGCGTGGCACGACACGATGCGGTGGCGTGGGGCTACGCACGTGCGGCCGATGCCCTGGGCGTCGACATCGTCCAGAACTGCGAGGTGACGGCAATCCGGCGTGACGGCGGGCGTGTCGCGGGCGTCGAGACATCGCAAGGTTTCGTCACGACCCCGAAAGTGGCGCTGGCCGTCTCGGCGCATGCGAGCGTGCTTGCGGCGACTGCCGGCGTGCGCCTGCCGATCGAGACGGTGCCGCTGCAGGCGTTTGTCTCCGAACCGCTCAAGCCCATGCTTTCCTGCATCGTCAACTGCCCGGGGCAGGTCTATCTCAGCCAGTCCGACAAGGGCGAACTGGTCATCGGCGGCGGCTCGGATCCGGTCCCCTCCTATGTCCAGCGCGGCGAGTTCGCGACGCTCGAACGCGTGGTGTCGAACCTCGTCGAGCTATTTCCCGTTCTCGGGCGCGTGCGGATGCTGCGGCAGTGGGCGGGAGCGATCGACCTTTGCCACGACACGTCGCCGATCGTTTCGAAGACGCCGGTCGAGGGGCTCTATCTCGACGTCGGATGGGGCTCCGGCGGCTTCAAGGCGATCCCGGCCGGCGGTGCGGCTTTCGCCGGGCTGGTCGCCAACGACGCTCCCGGCCCGGCCATCGCCGAGTTCGGGCTCGACCGCTTCGCGCGCGGCCGCCCGCTCTACGAAACCGCCGGCGCGTCGAACAGGGACTTGTAACGTCATGCGGCTCGTCCCTTGTCCGGAATGCGGTCCGCGCGAACAGAATGAGTTCGTCTGCATGGGCGAGGCGGCGGCGCATCCGTCATCGGACGACGGTCTCGCGGACGCGCTCTACGCGCGTGCCAATCCGAAGGGGGTCGCCGAAGAAACCTGGTGGCACAGGTTCGGCTGCCGCCGCTGGCTTCGCCTGCGCCGCGACACCGCTTCGAATGCGTTCGTCCCATGAGCGGGTACAGGCTTTCGACGGTCGTACCCGATGCGGTCGTGCCCGTCACGTTCGACGGCCGGCCGCTCGCGGGCCGTGCCGGCGAAACGCTTGCCGCAACGCTGCTCGCAAACGGCGTGCGGACCGTCGCGCGCAGTTTCAAGTACCATCGGCCGCGCGGGATCGTCGGCTTCGGCTGGCACGAGCCGAACGCCCTGGTCCAGACGCGCGACGGCGTCGAGCTTGCGACCCGGCTTGCGGTCAAGGCGGGGCTCGAGGCGCGTGCCGTCAATTGCTGGCCGTCGGCGGAATTCGATGTCGCGTCGGTACTCGGCGCATTCGGTGCGCTGATGCCCGCTGGGTTCT
>JBIKWI010000117.1:0-11006 GCA_044356395.1 Tagaea sp.
CCCCGTCTCGTCGACCGGGCATCTGCTGCTGGGGGCCGAACTGCTGGGCTTCGAAGGCCCGCCCGGCCGCACGTTCGAGATCGCGATCCAGCTGGGCGCCATCCTCGCGATCCTGTGGGTCTACCGCACGAAGCTTTTCGGCGTGGCCTTCGGCATGTTCACGGAACCGGCCGACCGGCGCTTCGCGCTCAACGTGCTGCTCGCCTTCATCCCGGCCCTCGTGCTCGGCTTCACGCTGCACGGATTCATCAAGAACGTGCTGTTCAACCCGTGGGTCGTGTCGGTGGCGCTGGTCGCGGGCGGCATCGCGATCCTGTGGATCGAGCGCAACCTGCCGCTCGCAAGAACGCACGAAGTCGACCAGATGAGCCCGCTGCTCGCCTTCAAGATCGGGGCGTGCCAGGTGCTGGCGATGATCCCGGGCGTGTCGCGCTCGGGCGCCACCATCATGGGCGCGCTGCTGATGGGCGTGGACCGCAAGACCGCGACCGAATTCTCGTTCTTCCTCGCGATCCCGACGATGCTGGGGGCGACCGTCTACGACCTCTACAAGAACCGCGCGCTGCTGGCCGACGGCGACTATGCCGTCATCGCGGTGGGCTTCGTGACCGCGTTCGTCGCGGCGCTGTTCGTCGTGCGCACCGTCGTGGCGTTCGTGTCCCGCCACGGCTTCGTACCGTTCGCGTGGTACCGGATCGCGGTGGGCGGGGTGGCGCTGGCGGTGCTGGTGGTCCGGGGTTGATGCGGCAGTTCGCAGACGCAAAACGGCGTGCCGTGCGGCCGAAGACGCACGAAATCCCGCAATTCACAGATCGGCACCGGAGTTTGCCCGGCAAATCGGCGCGTCGGCCCGAGATCGAACATTGAATTGCCGCCGGGAGTGCTTACATTGAGGGCATGACAAAGCTGCGCCCTCTCCTGCTCGCCTCCGTCGCCGCGCTCGCCCTCGTGGCCTGCGACGACAAATCCGACATCGCCTCCGACTTCGTGCGCGACGAGAGCCAGTGCGCGAGCCAGAGCAATCCCGGCGCCTGCCGCCAGGCCCTGATGGACGCGCGCGAGGCCCATGTGCGCACCGCCCCGGCCTTCGCGAGCGCCGAAGCCTGCGAAGAGAAATTCGGTGCCGCCAACTGCCAGCCGGTGACCGGCATCAAGCCGACGACCGAGCAGCTTGCCGCTGCGGGCACCGAGCCCGCCCAGGTCCAGCAGGCCAGCGGCTCGTTCTTCATGCCGCTGCTCGCCGGTTACATGATGGGCCGGCTCGCCGGCGGCGGTTTCGCCGCCCAGCCGCTCTACCGCGACACGCAGAACCGCGCCTATTCCGGCACCCGGCCAACCGGCACCAGCTTCGACAGCCGCGCCATGCCGCCGCCGCGCGCCGTGTCCCAGACCGCCGCTGCCGGCGGTTCGACGGCGGCCGCACGCCCGGCGGCACCGGTCCAGCGCGGCGGCTTCGGGCGCACCGGCTCGGGTCGCGTCTCGGGTAGCTGACACCTCCGTCATGGAACGGATCGCGACGGGCGCTCGCGCCGATCTCGTCCGGCGCGTGGCCGAGCTTGGCCTGCCCGCGGAACACGAAGACGGCACGCCCTATCTGGTCGCCGATGCCGGCTACGCGCTCGACAAGGCCGAAATCGACGAGATCTACGATGCCAGCGTCGAACTTGAGCGCCTGTGCCTCGACCTCGTCGATCGCGTGGTCAACGAGGACCTGTTCGACCGCTTCGACCTGTCGCCGCTCGCCGCCCGCCTCGTCGCGGATTCGTGGGACCGGCAAGCGCGCAACCTGATCGGCCGCTTCGATCTCGCCTGGCGTCCGGGCAGCCCGCCCAAGCTTCTCGAATACAACGCCGAGACCCCCGTCGCGCTCGTCGAGGCCGCGCGCTTCCAGGCCGAATGGTGTGCGCTCGCGGCCCCCGGCGCCCTCCAGTTCAACGAGATCGAGGCGAGGCTCGTCGAGGCGTGGCGCAATTTCGGCCTGCCGCGCCTGCCCGTGCATTTCACCGGGGCGGCCGACGACGCGGAAGCCACGCTGACGCTCGATTTCCTTGCCGCAACCGCGCGCGCCGCGGGGCTGGAAGCGGTGCGCCTCGATCTGGATGCCATCGGCTGGGACGGCGAGAAGTTCATCGATGCCGACGACCAGCCGATCCGCACGCTCTTCAAGCTCTATCCGTGGGCGTGGCTCGTCGAGGACGATTTCGGCCCGCACATCGAATCCTCGGGCCTGACCGCGATCGAGCCCGCGTGGAAGATGCTGCTCGCCGACAAGCGCATGCTGCCGCTGCTCCACGAGATGCATCCCGGCCATCCCAACCTGCTGCCGGCGAGCCTCGATGCCGACGCCATCGCCGGGCCCGCGGTCGCGAAGCCCGCGTTGGGCCGCGACGGGGCGGGCGTGAAGTTGTTCGCGAACGGCCTAGGTGCTGCCGCAACCGGCGGCGACGCGCAGGACCCCGACCCAAAGGACGGCCCGCTCGTTTACCAGGCGATGGCGGCACTGGAAAAGTCGGGCACGGCAACCGTGCTCGCGTCGACCTGGATGGTCGCCTCGCAGCCCGCGGGGCTGGCCCTGCGCGAGGCCGACGGCGACTTCGTCGGCTCGACCGCGCGCTTCGTTCCGCATTTCGTGCGCTGAAACGAAAACGGGGCGGGAAGTTTCCTTCCCGCCCCGCTTCGTCTCTTCCAAAGTCCCGTCGAAAATCAGGCCGCGTTCTTGGCCATGATCTCTTCCGCGATGTTGCGCGGAACGGGCTCGTAGTGGTCGAACTGCATCGTGAAGGACGCGCGGCCCTTCGACATCGAGCGCAGGTCCGAGATGTAGCCGAACATTTCCGACAGCGGCACGTGGCTGCGGATGATCACCGACGTGGCGATCTGGTCCTGGCTCTGGATGATGCCGCGCCGACGGTTGAGGTCGCCCACCACGTCGCCGACATGGTCGGGCGGCGTGGTCACCTCGACGTCCATGATCGGCTCGAGGATGATCGGGTTGGCCTTCTTCATGCCTTCGCGGAAGCAGGCCTTGCCGGCGATTTCGAAGGCCAGAGCCGACGAGTCGACGTCATGGTACTTGCCCTCGAGCAGGGTGTACTTGAAGTCGACCGTGGGGAAGCCCGCGAGCACGCCCTGCTCGCACTGCACCTTGATGCCCTTTTCGACGGCCGGGATGAACTCGCGCGGGATCGAGCCGCCGACGACGTCGTCCTCGAACACCACACCGCCGTTGCGCGGCATCGGTTCGAACTTGATCTTCACTTCGGCGAACTGCCCCGAGCCACCCGACTGCTTCTTGTGAGTATAGACCTCGGTGTGCGCCTTCGAGATCGTCTCGCGATACGCGACCTGCGGCGAGCCGATGTTGGCTTCGACGCCGTATTCGCGCTTCAGACGGTCGACGATGATCTCGAGATGCAGTTCGCCCATGCCCGACAGGATCGTCTGGCCGGACTCGTGGTCCGTCTTGAGGCGCAAGCTGGGGTCTTCGGCGACCAGCTTCTGCAGGCCGAGCGCCATCTTCTCGACCGAATCCTTCGTCTTCGGCTCGACCGCGATGTCGATGACGGGCACCGGGAACGCCATGCGCTCGAGGATCACGGGATCGGACGGGTCGGCAAGCGTGTCGCCCGTGCCCGTGTCCTTGAGGCCCACGAACGCGGCGATGTCGCCGGCATAGACTTCCTTGATCTCGTCGCGCTTGTCGGCGTGCATCTGGAACATGCGGCCGATGCGTTCCTTCTCGCCCTTCGTCGTGTTCATGACGGTGTCGCCCGACTTGAGCATGCCCGAATAGACGCGCACGAAGGTGAGGTTGCCGTACTTGTCGTTGATCATCTTGAAGGCGAGTGCCGAGAACGGCTCCTCGTCCTTGGCCGGCTTGAAGCGTTCGGGCTCGCCTTCGTCGGTGACCACGCGCATGCCGCGGATGTCAGCCGGCGACGGCAGGAAGTCGACGACGGCGTCGAGCAACGTCTGCACGCCCTTGTTCTTGAAGGCCGAGCCGCAGAATACCGGACGGAAGGTGCCTTCGATGGCGCCCTTCTTGATGCAGCGCTTCAGCGTCTCTTCCGAGACGTCGCCCTTGTCGTAGAACTCCTCCATCGCCTTGTCGTCGACGCCCAGGACGGAGTCGAGCAGCGCCGAGCGGTATTCCTTCGCCTGCTCGGCGAGCTCGGCCGGAATGTCGATGTCGGAGAACTTGGCGCCCAGCTCGTCGCCGAACCAGATGATCCCCTTCATGCGGATCAGGTCGATGACGCCCTTGAACTCGCCTTCGGCGCCGATCGGGATCTGGCAGACGGCCGTGATGATGCCGAGCTTCTCCTTCATGGAGTCGACGGCCTTGAAGAAGTCGGCGCCCGTGCGGTCCATCTTGTTGACGAACACGACGCGCGGCACGTTGTAGCGGTCGGCAAGACGCCAGTTCGTTTCCGACTGCGGCTGCACGCCGGCCACGCCGCAGATCACGAACACGGCTCCGTCGAGCACGCGCAGCGAGCGGTTAACCTCGATGTTGAAATCGATGTGGCCCGGGGTGTCGATCACGTTGATGCGATGGCCGTTCCACTCGGCGGTCACGGCGGCGGACGTGATGGTGATGCCGCGCTCGCGTTCCTGCGCCATGTAGTCGGTCGTGGTATTGCCATCGTGCACTTCGCCGATCTTGTGCGACTTGCCGGTGTAATACAGGATCCGCTCGGTCGTCGTGGTCTTGCCGGCGTCGATGTGCGCCGTGATGCCGATGTTGCGGATTTTCTCGACCGGAATTGTTCTGGGCACGACTGCCTCCGTGGGAGTTCCGCCCCTCCCCGGGCGGGGAAAAGCGGGTTCGGGTAAAGACAAAGATGCACGGGCCCGCGTCCTCCGAAGTCCCGGGAGGGCGGTCCGCGTGCAAATCCGGAAAACGGCGCGGGTATATACTGCAATGCGGGATATGGCAACCCCCGCCCGGCGGCTCAAGGGCCGCCGGTGGACTGGCCCCAAGCGCCGGATTCGGTTAGGATTCGGGCCATGTCGAATCCGTCTTCCCCGGAACGCAAGGCCAGCCTGCGCCTGATCAACGCGCAGGCCGACAAAATCCGCCAGAAACTCGACCCCAAGGTGCTCGAGCGGGCGCGCTGCGTGGCCGAAGGCGGGGAAATCTACGACAAGGCGGCCGCCCAGAAGGTGGTCACCGAGTTCCTGCGCTCGAAATCCCGCGCCGACGGCGGGCTTTTCCACGAGGAACTGAAAGCCCGCCTCAAGGGCACCAAGCACTAGGTCAGCGCCGTTCGGCGGACCCGGTCCTTCGCCCCGCCGCATCCCGAAACACATAGTTTCCGCCGGAGCCGGGCTCGACCGTGCCCGTGCGTCGGCCGGCGGCATCGCGCAGGACCAGCGTGCCGCCGAACCCCGGCTCGACGGTGCCGGTCCGCCGGCCGGATGGATCGCGCAGGACCAAGGCGCCGCCGAAGCCCGCTTCGACCGTGCCGGTCCGCCGTCCCGTGGCATCGCGCAGCACCTTCACGTCGCCGAATCCCTGCTCGACGGTTCCCGTGCGGCGCCCGGACGCGTCGCGCAGCACGTAGTCCTGGGCAGCGGCCGGCGCCGCCGACAGGCCCAGCATCAAAAACATCCGCAGGATGTCGCGCATCGCGTCCCTCCTTTCTCGTGTGTCTTGGCAACGTGCCGGACCTGTCGGATCATCCCGGCCGCACGAAAGGAATCCGTCGATGAAGGTCTACCGCTATCTCACCGGCAAGGACGACAGCGCCTTCTGCCACCGCGTCACGGCCGCTCTCAACAAGGGCTGGGAGCTCTACGGCGCGCCCACGCTGACGTTCGATGCCGCGCGCGGCATCGTCGTGTGCGGGCAGGTCATCCTGAAGGACGTGCCGGGCCGCGACTACACGCCGGACGTCGAGCTTTCGACGCTGTAGATCTCAGCTGCGCGGGCGCAGGTGGTCGGCGAACTGGCGCGCGCACTCGGCCCACGAATAGCGCATGGCGTGCGCCCGCGCACGTTCGCGCGGAATCTCGAGGGCGCGCAGGCACGCCGCGCGCAGGTCGTCGTCCATCGCCCCGCCGGACTGGGCCGGGGGCACGTCGCCCAGCACGTCGAGCGGGCCGGTGACCGGAAACGCCGCGACCGGCGTGCCGCAGGCCATCGCCTCGAGCAGCACCAGCCCGAACGTGTCGGTCTTCGACGGGAAGACGAAGACGTCGGCGGCGGAATAGACCTCGGCCAGTTCCGTCTGCTGAAGCACGCCTAGATAGCTCGCTTCCGGATAGCGCGCCTTCAGCGTCGCCATCGCCGGCCCCTCGCCCACCACCCATTTCGAGCCCGGCAGGTCGAGCGACAGGAACGCCTCGACGTTCTTCTCCACCGCCACGCGCCCGACATAGACGAAGATCGGCGGCTTGGTCGCAAGCCGGTCGCGCGGCCCCGGCCTGAACAGGTCGAGATCGACGCCGCGCGTCCACAGCACGACGTTGGCGAAGCCCCAGGTCTCCAGATCCGCCTTCACCGTCGGCGTGGGCACCATCACGCGGCTCGCCGCCGAATGGAACCGGCGCAGCACCGCATAGCTCCACGACAAAGGGGCCCCGATGCGCGCCTGCACGTATTCGGGAAAGCGCGTGTGGTAGGCGGTCGTGAAGGGCAGCTTGCGCGCGAGGCAGGCCCCGCGTGCCGCCCAGCCGAGCGGCCCTTCGGTCGCGATATGGACGGCGTCGGGCGCGAAGGCGTCGATCAGGCGGCCCACGCTTTTCGTCCCCGCAAGCGACAGGCGGATCTCCGGATAGGTCGGGCACGGGAACGTCGTGAAGCGCTCGGGGGCGATCATCTCCACCGTGTGGCCCGCCGCCTCGAGCTGGCGCTTCGTCTCGGTCAGCGTGCGCACCACGCCGTTGACCTGCGGACGCCAGGCGTCGGTCACGATCGCGATGCGCAAGGACCGCTGCCGGTCGGCCGCGAACGGAAGCTCGAGGGCACGCAACGCCGTCATCGGACCGTCTCCAGCATGTCGAACGAACGCACATCGGCCCAATGCACGATGCGCAGTGTCCCGTCGAAATCCTCGACGAGCGCGGTACAGCTTTCCACCCAGTCGCCGTCGTTGAGATAGGCGATGCCGCCGATGTCGCGGATCTCGGCCTTGTGGATGTGGCCGCACACCACGCCGTCGAGCCCGCGCCGGCGCGCTTCGTTCGCAAGCGCCACCTCGAAATCGTCGATGTATTTGACCGCGTTCTTGACCTTATGCTTGAGCCAGGCCGACAGCGACCAGTAGGGCAGGCCGAAGGCACGGCGCGCGCGGTTGAACCAGCCGTTGATCCACAGCGCCAGCTCGTAGGCATGGTCGCCCAGGAACGCGAGCCAGCGCGCGTAGCGCACGATGCCGTCGAACGCGTCGCCGTGGATGACGAGCAGGTTGCGCCCGTCGGCGGTCGTGTGCACGGCATCCTCGACGACATGGACGCCGCCGAAATGCATGTCGAGATAGTCGCGCAGCATCTCGTCGTGATTGCCGGGCACGTAGACCACGCGCGTGCCCTTGCGCGCCTTGCGCAGCAGCTTCTGCACCACGTCGTTGTGCGACTGGTTCCAGTACCAGCTGCGCTTCAGCCGCCAGCCGTCGACGATGTCGCCGACCAGATAGAGCGTGTCGGATTCGTTGTGGCGCAGGAAGTCGAGCAGGAACTCCGACTTGCAGCCCCGCGTGCCAAGATGGATGTCGGAAAGCCAGATCGTGCGCCAGTGATGCACGTCGCCGGAGTCGGGCGCGCCGCGGTCGAGTCCGTCGGGAGCGGAAACTTCGCGGCGTCGCATGACGGATCCTTGATTGTCCACAGGCCGGCCCCCAGATGTGGATACGGCTAACTTCCTGTGCCCTGTATATTGTTTTTATGGTAATCGGATGAAGTGAAACTTCGGTTGCAAACAATTTCTTCGAAACATCCTCAAAGCGTCATCTGAATGTCATCGAATGCCCTGCCGCGCCTGCTCGTGATCTACAACCCGATCGCCGGGCGGCGGCGCCAGCGCTTCCTGTCGCGCGTGATCGAGGCGATGGAGCGGCGCGGCGCCTCGATACGGCTCGAACCGACGAACGCGCGCGGGCATGCCGAGGCGATGGCGCGGGCGGCCGCCGCGGACGGCGGTGCCGACCGTCTGGTCGTCGCGGGCGGCGACGGCACGATCAACGAGGCGCTGAACGGGCTGGCGGGTTCGGCCCTGCCGCTCGCCATCGTGCCGCTGGGCACGGCCAACGTGCTCGCCCACGAACTGGGTCTCGGCAGTTCGGCGCGTGCGGTCGCCGACGCCGCTCTCGACGGCTGGCCACGCGCCGTGTCGCTGGGCACGGTCAACGGCCGGCGCTTCTCGATGATGGCGGGGACGGGCTTCGACGCGCATGTCGTGCGCGATGTCTCGACGCGCCTGAAGCGCGCGATCGGCAAGGGCGCCTATGCGCTGGAGACGTTCCGCCAGCTTTTCGCGTTCGGCGCGCGGACCTACGAGGCCGTCGTCGATGGCGTGCCGCATCGCGCGGCGTCGGTGCTGGTGTGCAACGGCCACTATTACGGCGGCAAGTTCGTCGCCGCACCCGACGCGCGGCTCGACCGGCCGGGCTTCCAGGTCGTGCTGTTCCTCGATCCGGGGCCGCGCGCCACGCTCGGCTACATGGCGGCACTTGCCGCCGGCACGCTGCACCGCCATTCGCGCGTGAAGATCTTGTCTGCAAACCGGGTCGAGATCGCAGGGCCCGCGGGCGAGCCCGTGCAGGGCGACGGCGACGTGATCGTGCATCTGCCCGCGATCTTCGAATCGCTGCCCGATGCGGCGCGGCTGGTCGGCCCCTAGCGCCTATTTTCCGGCGATCGTGCAGCCGTCGATGCGCAGCGTGGGCGCATCGGTGCCGTAGCGGAACACGAGATCGTCGGCGGGCGTCACGTTCGCGAACATGTCGACGAGGTTGCCCGCGACCGTCACTTCGCTGACCGGATAGGCAAGCTCGCCGTTCTCGATCATGTAGCCGGCCGCCCCGCGGCTGTAATCGCCCGTCACGCCGTTGATGCCCATGCCGATGAACTCGGTGATGTAGAGGCCGCGCGCGATGTCCTTGACCATCGCGTCGGGCTTCACCGTGCCGGCTTCCATGTAGAGGTTCGTCGTCGACGGGCTGGGCGGCGAGGTGGTGCCGCGCGCGGCATGGCCGGTGGATTTGAGCTTGAGCTGGCGGGCCGAACGCAGGTCGAGGATCCACGTCGTCAGCCGGCCCTTGTCGATCAGCGCGCGGCGCTTCGGTGCGATGCCCTCGCCGTCGACCGGCTTGGAGGAAAGCCCGCGCTTGCGGAACGGATCGTCGACGATGGTGATGCCGGGGGCGAACACCATCTGGTCCATCTTGGATTTGAGGAAGCTCGTCCCGCGCGCCACCGACGTGCCGTTGATGGCGCTGGCGAGGTGGCGCACGATGCCGCCCGACACGCGCGGATCGAGCACGATGGGCAGCTTGCAGGTCTCGATCTTGCGCGGGTCGAGACGCCGGATGGCGCGCTCGGCGGCACTGCGGCCGATCTTCGCGGGATCGTCGAGATCGGCGGCGTGGAGGGCCGAAGACCAGTCGTAGTCGCGCTCCATGCCGGTCCCCTCGCCAGCGATGACCGCGACCGAGAAAGAGTGCGACGAGCGCGCGTATTCGGCGGCGAACCCGTTGGACGCGACGAGGGCCACGCGGGTCGATCCCCAGCCCGCCTCGGCCCCTTCGGAATTGGTGATGCCCTTGACCGCCATCGCCGCTTCCTCGGCCGCGCGCGCACGTTCCATCAGCAGCTCGGCGGGCGGCTCGACCGGATCGACGAGATCGAGATCGGGAAAGCTGCGCGCGATGTCGGCGGGATCGGCAAGGCCGCAGAACGGGTCTTCCGGTGCGGCCTTGGCCATCGCGACCGCGCGCGCGACAAGCGCTTCGAGCGCCTTGGCCGACCGGTCGTTCGACGACACGATCGCCTGGCGCTGGCCGACGAACACGCGCAGGCCCATGTCGTGGCCTTCGGCGCGTTCGAGCTTCTCGAGCTTGCCCAGCCGGCGCGCGTGGCTGACCGACACGCCCTCGACGAACACCGCGTCGGCGGCGGTCGCACCGGCACGCTTGGCACGCGCGATCAGGTCGCCGAGCAGGTCGAGGGTCGAGGTGGTCGCTTGCATGGGAGGGGGCTTCCTATCTGAGGCGGTGGCGCGTCTCGCGCACGAGCGCGCCAAGACCGAACACATACGCGGCGACGAGAACGGGCGCGCCGATAACAGGGATATGGCGCAGGGCCGCCAGCACCACAAGGCCGAACAGCATGGCGCCGGCCCGCCAGCAGGCATTGGGCGCGACGGCCCGGCCGACAAGCTTCAGCCCTGCCCCGCCGACATAGGCGACCGTCACGACATAGCCGAGCGCCAGTGCGGCCGCCAGAAACAGGATCAGCGCGCCCGCAAGCGGAATGCCGACCAGCGTGATCGCCCCGAACATCGCCGCGAGCGGCAAGAGCACGGCCAGCAGAAGTCCCGCCAGCAGGCTCGCCATCGGCTCATGCGCGACCCGTTCGGCCGCCCC
This sequence comes from Tagaea sp., assembly GCA_044356395.1. Taxonomy (GTDB): domain Bacteria; phylum Pseudomonadota; class Alphaproteobacteria; order CACIAM-22H2; family CACIAM-22H2; genus Tagaea. Next base: position 10,587 of record JBIKWI010000117.1, read on the forward strand.
GGCAAGGAAGCCCGGCGCCCACAGACCCAGCGCCACCGCCACGAGGACCATCGCGACATTGTAGACCCAGCGGATCACCATGCCGACGAAGCCCATCAGCGCCTCGATGGCGTTGCCGGCCCCGCCGAAATTCTGCTCGACGCCGCCGGCGATGACGGCGGTCGGATGGATCTCGGCCGCGTCCGCCGACCAGACCTTGAGCCGGCCGCCGATGCGCGCGTTGGGCCCGACGATGACGCGCGCCGCCGCGATCGACACGTCGCCTGTACTTCGCAGGTCGAGCACGGCCTCGTTGCCAACGACCCAGACGCGCTGGGCATACTGCCCGCCCATCGCGACGGCATCGCCGAACACGAAGGCGTTGCGCGCAACCGTCGTGGCCGCACCGACACCGATCGTGGCCCCCGCCAGCACCAGATC
>JBIKWI010000118.1:0-10980 GCA_044356395.1 Tagaea sp.
CCCGGCGTCTCTACGAGTTCGTCGAAGCGCCGCTGCCCGACGGCGGCACGGTCGGCATGGCCGTCGACCAGACCGAGCGCGAGGATGCGGGAATCGAGCTGGCCCGCCATATCGCGGCGCAGGGTGCTGTGCTCGAGACGATGCCCGTCGCCATCGGCATCTTCGGCGCCGACAAGCGGCTCAAGTATTTCAACAGCGCTTATGCGCGCCTGTGGCGCGCCGACGAGTCGTGGCTGTCGGGCGAGCCGGAGTACGGCGAGATCCTCGAGAACCTGCGCGAGCGACGGCGCCTGCCGGAAGTCGCCGATTTCCGGATGTTCAAGCGCCAGCGGCTCAAGCTGTTCGACACGATCTTCGAATCGTTCGACGAGCTGATGTACCTGCCCGACGGCACGACGCTGCGCGAGCGCTGCATGCCCCACCCGCTGGGCGGGCTGCTGTTCGCGTTCGAGGACGTGACCGACCGGCTCGTGCTCGAACGCTCCTACAACACGCTGATCGCCGTCCAGCGCGCCACGCTCGACAATCTCTACGAAGGCGTGGCGGTGTTCGGCTCGGACGGGCGGCTCAAGCTGCACAACCCGTCTTTCGCGCGCATCTGGGACATCCCCGACGCGGCCCTCATCGCCGAGCCGCATATCGCCGACGTGGTCGAGCGCATGCGGTCCTTCTATCCCGCCGATGTCGACTGGCCGTCGCTCAAGGAGCGCCTCGTCGAGAACCTGACCTCGCGCGATGCCGCCAATGCGCGCATCGAGCGCACCGACGGACGCGTGCTCGACTACGCGCTGGTTCCGTTGCCCGACGGCGCCACGCAGCTTTCCTACGTGGACGTGACCGACAAGGTGCGCGTCGAGCAGGCGCTGCGCGAGCGCGCCGAGGCGCTGGAAGCCGCCGACCGGCTCAAGTCCGAGTTCATCTCGACCGTGTCGTACGAGCTGCGCACGCCGCTCAACACGATCATCGGGTTCGCCGAACTGCTGTCGAAACAGTATTTCGGCGATCTCAACAAGCGCCAGGGCGAGTACTGCGCGGACATCCTGACGGCGTCGGAACGACTCTTGGCGATCATCAACGACATCCTCGATCTCGCCTCGATCGACGCGGGCCGCATGACGCTGGAACTGGCCGCCGTCGATCCGGTCGAGCTGCTGGCCGATGCCGCCCAGATCATGGGCGATCTGGCGCGCGAGCGCGAACTGAAGCTCGACGTGGTGCGCGCGCGCGTGCCGCGCCTGCGCGGCGACGAGCGGCGCCTGAAGCAGGCGATGTGCAACCTTGTTTCCAACGCGCTCAAGTTCACGCCGCCGGGCGGCGTGGTGCGGCTCGAGGCGCATGCCGACGAGCGCATGGTCTCGCTCGAGGTCGCCGACAACGGCGTGGGCATCCCGCTCGCCGACCAAGCGCGCGTGTTCAAGGAGTTCGAGCGCGGTACGGCTCCCGATGCGCGGCGAATGGGGGCGGGGCTCGGCCTGTCGCTAGTCAAGCGCATCGTCGAGCTGCACGGGGGCACGATCGATCTCGTGTCCGTGCCCGGCGAAGGCACGACGGTCACCTGCCGGCTGCCGTTGTGGATGCCGGGCGAGCGCGCGGTCGCGGCCGACGACTGATGCCGGAAGACCGGCGCGTCAGGCTGCGGGCACGCCCTTGGTCGTCGAATACTCGAAATGCAGCACTTCGCCGGGATGCACGATCTTGTGGCAGGCGTGCGCGGCCATCGCGGCTTCCGCGAAGCCCTGCAGGATCAGCTTGAGCTTGCCCGGATACTGGGCGATGTCGCCGATGGCGAAGATGCCCGGCGACGAGGTCTCGCAGGTCGACGGCTCGACCGCGATGTTGCCCTTCACGAGGTCGAGGCCCCATGTGGCGATGGGCCCAAGATTCATCGCCAGCCCGAAGAAGGCCAGCAGGGCGTCGGCCTCCAGCTTGCGGATGTTGCCGTCGAGGTCCTTGAGCACGACATGCGTGAGGGCGCCCGGCTCCCCCTCCAGCCCTTCGAGCTGGTAGGGCGTCACCAGATCGATCCTGCCGGCCTTGGCCAGCGCCATTACCTTGTCGACCGTGTCGGGGGCACCCCGGAACTTGTCGCGCCGGTGGATGACCATCACGCGCGCCGCCACGTCGGCCAGCGAGAGCGTCCAGTCGAGGGCCGAGTCGCCGCCGCCCGCAATGGCGACGCGCTTGCCGCGGAATTCCTCGCGCCGCTGGACGAAATAGTGGACGCCCCGGTTCTCGAACTCGTCGATGCGGGCAAGCGGCGGCTTGTTGGGGCCGAAGGCGCCCACGCCCGCGGCAAGGATGACGGCCTTGGCGCGGATCTTCGTGCCCGAGGCGGATTCGAGCTGCCAGTATTCGCCGTCGCGGACGAGCTTCTCGACCCGTTGGCCCAGATGGTACGCGGGTGCGAACGGGGCGGCCTGGGCCTGCAGGTTCTCGATCAGTTCGAGTGCCCCCACCTTCGGATAGCCGGGGATGTCGTAGATCGGCTTTTCCGGATAGAGGGCGGCGCACTGGCCGCCGGGCATTTCGAGCGCGTCGATCACGTGGCAGCGCATCTTGAGCATGCCGCATTCGAAGACGGCGAACAGGCCCACGGGGCCGGCTCCGATGATCGCGACGTCGGTTGTGTGGGTTTCGGACATGGACGGGGGCAGGCTCCGGGACCGGCTTGGGGAAAAGGCAATTGATAGCGGCCTCGGGCGGGTTTTCAATGCATTTCGGCCCCTGTAGAACGGGGGCATGACGACACCCGTGTCGATTCGCAACCGCCCGCTCGCCGACGAGGCCGCGACGGCCGCCCTCGCCGGGCGGCTGGCAGCCGTCGCGCGCAAAAGCGACGTGCTGGCGCTGTGGGGCGATCTGGGAATGGGCAAGACCAGCTTCGCGCGCGCATTCGTGACGGCCCGGGCAGGGACGCCGACCGAAGTGCCGAGCCCGACTTTCACGCTCGTGCAGACCTACGACCTGCCGGGCGGGGCGGTCTGGCATTTCGATCTCTACCGGCTCGGCACGCCCGAGGACGTCTGGGAACTGGGCTGGGAGGAAGCGCTCGCCGACGCGATCGTGCTGGTCGAGTGGCCGGTCCGGCTGGGCGATATCCTGCCGGCCGACCGGCTCGACGTGCGGCTGTCGGCCGGGATCGCGCCGTCGGCACGCGAGGCGCGCCTCGAAGGGCACGGCAGCTGGGCGGCCCGGCTGGAGAGCGCGGATGTTTGAGGCGCGCGCCGCGTCGCGACTGTTCCTCGATTCGCACGGCTGGGCCGGCGTCGAACCGGTGCCGCTCGCCGGCGACGCGAGCTTCCGCCATTATTTCCGCCTGACCGACGGCAAACGCCGCGCGGTACTGATGGATGCGCCGCCGCCGCGCGAAGACGTACGGCCGTTCGCGGCGGTCGCCGCCCATCTGGCTGCCCTCGGCCTTTCGGCACCGCGCGTCCTTGCCAAGGACACGCATGCTGGCTTCCTGCTGCTCGAGGATTTCGGCGACGACACCTTCACGCGCGCGCTTGCCGGCGGTGCCGACGAACGCGCGCTCTATTCCCTTGCTGTCGACACGCTGATCGCGCTGCATCGCCATCCCGCACAGGCCAAGGTCGACGTGCCGGCCTACGACGACGCGGTGCTCGATCGCGAGGCGAGCCTGCTTGTCGACTGGTTCCTGCCGGCCTGGCGCGGGGCACCCGTGCCCGATGGCGACGTGCGCGCCTATCTGGCGGAATGGCGCCGCGTCTATCCGCTGGCACGCGTCGGCGCGCCCGGACTCGTGCTGCGCGACTACCATGTCGACAATCTCGTGCGCCTGCCCGGTCGGACGGGTGTCGCCGCCTGCGGCCTGCTCGATTTCCAGGACGCGCTGATCGGCCCGCGCGCCTACGATCTGGCAAGCCTCGTCGAAGACGCGCGGCGCGACGTCGACCCGGCGTTGGCCAAGGCCTGCCTGGAGCGCTACCTCGACGCGTTTCCCGATCTGTCGCGCGAAGCCTTCGCCACGGCTGCGACCGTGATGGCGGCCCAGCGCAACGCCAAGATCGTCGGCATCTTCGTCCGGCTGGCGCGGCGCGACGGGAAACCCCAGTATCTCGGGCATATTCCGCGCGTCTGGCGCCTGCTGGAAGGCGATCTGGCCCATCCGGCGCTTGCCGGACTGCGCGCCTGGTTCGACGACAACGTTCCGGCCGCGTGGCGGACGGCCCCGGCCTTCGAGGAAGTGCAATGAAGCCGATCGAGACCGCGATGGTTCTGGCAGCCGGCCTCGGCAAGCGCATGCGCCCGCTGACCGACACGCTGCCCAAGCCGCTGGTTCCCGTTGCCGGGCGTACGCTGATCGACCGCGTCATCGACCGGATGATCGAGGCGGGCGTCAAGCGCGTGATCGTCAACATCCACCATCACCGCTCGACTCTCGAGGCGCACCTCAAGACGCGGACCGATGTCGAGATCGTGCTGTCGCCGGAAGCCGAACTGCTCGAGACCGGCGGGGGCGTGCTCAACGCGCTGAAGCTGATCGGCGAGCGGCCCTTCTACTGCGCCAATGCCGACGTGCTGTGGTTCGACGGCCCCACGCCGGCGCTCAAGCGGCTCGCGCGCGCCTGGGACGAAGCGAACAGCGATGTGCTGCTGCTCATGCAGTCGGCGGCGACGGCGCAGGGCTACGAGGGGCGCGGCGACTATTTCGTCGACCCGATGGGCAAGGCCTGCCGCAGGCGCGGCAACGAGGTCGCGCCCTTCGTCTATGCCGGCGTGCAGATCCTGCATCCGCGCCGCTTCGCGGGCCTCGCGTCCGGACGCTTCTCGCTGAACCTGATCTACGACGCGGCCGAGGCTGACGGCCGCCTTCGCGGCATGCCGCATGACGGTCTGTGGTTCCATGTCGGTACGCCCGAGAGCGTGGCGCAGACCGAATTCGATCTGGGCTGGCGGCGCGCGCGCCCGTGACGCGAGCCGCACCGGCAGGGCCCGCGCGCGTCTTCTCGATCCCGCCGGGCGTGCCGTTCCTCGCCGCACTCGCGGACGGCATCCGCGCCGCGCTCGGCGACGATCCGCTGGTCCTTGCGCGCGCGACGGTACTGCTGCCCAACCGGCGCGCGGTGCGGGCACTGGGCGAGGCATTCCTCGTTGCCGGCGACGGCAGGCCGATGCTGCTGCCGCGCCTTGCAGCCATCGGCGACGTCGACGAGGACGAGCTGGTCCTGACCGGCAGTGCGGCCGCCCTCGACGCCGAACTTCCGCCGGCGATCGATCCGCTCGCACGCAGCCTGCTGCTCGCCCGGCTCGTCGCGGCACGCGAAGACGTCGCGCCGTCGCCCGCGGCGGCGCTGAAGCTTGCCGGCGCGCTCGCCGAGCTGCTCGATGCGCTCCAGATCGAGGAAGTCGGCTTCGACGCCTTCGCCAATCTCGTCCCTGCGGACTATGCGACCCATTGGGGACAGACGCTCGCCTTTCTCGACATCCTGCGCGAAGCGTGGCCACGCATCCTGGCCGAGCGCGGGCAGATGGATCCGCAGGCGCGCCGCGTGCGGCTGGTGCGCGCGTTGGCTGCCCACTGGACGGCACGCCCGCCGGGGCCGATTTGGGCCGCAGGCTCGACCGGTTCCGTGCCCGCGACCGCGCATCTGCTGTCGACGGTCGCGCGGCTGCCGGACGGCGCCGTGGTGCTGCCCGGCCTCGACCGCGATGCCGACGCCGCGACATGGGAAGCGATCGGCCTCGATCCCGCACACCCGCAATACGGCCTGCACCAGCTGCTGCGCCGCATGGAGGTGCTGCGCGAGGATGTCGATGTCTGGCCGGGCACGGCAGATACGCCGCGCGCGGCCCTCGTATCGGCCGCGCTGCTGCCGGCGACGCGGACGGGGGCGTGGCGGACGCAGCCTGCCTTCCCCGACGCCGCGTTTGCCGGCCTTGCGCGCATCGACGCACCCGACGGCGAGAGCGAGGCGGGTGCCGTCGCCCTGCTGCTGCGCGAGACGCTCGAAACGCCGGGCCGCACGGCCGCACTCGTCACCGCGGATCGCAATCTTGCGCGCCGCGTCGCGGCGAAGCTCGGCCGTTGGGGGATCTCGATCGACGATACCGCCGGCCGGCCGCTCGCGCGCACGCCGCCAGCCTCGCTCCTGCGCCTGACGGCGGCCGCACTGCATGCCGAACTCGCCCCCGTGGCGCTGATGGCACTCCTCAAGCATCCGCTGGTCTCGCTGGGCCGCGCACGGGCCGCGCATCTGGCCGACGTGCGCCGACTGGAGCGCGAGGCGATGCGCGGCATGCGGCCGGCACCGGGCCTTGCGGGCCTGCGGGCGCATGTCGCGGGGCAGGGATTCGAGGAAATGCTTGCGGCACTCGAATCCGCGCTCGCGCCGGTTTCGGACGCGCCGGCCGAGCTTGCCGCCCTGTTCGACGCGCATGTCCGCTCGGCGGAAGCGCTGTCGTGCGGCGATGACGGCGCGTGCGCGATCTGGGCCGGCGAGGCCGGCGAGGCGCTTGCGCGTTTCGTGGGCGATGCGCGTCTTGCTGCCGCAGCCTACGGCCCGCTGGAACGCGGACGCTTCGCGGATTTTCTCGATGCGCTTCTCGAGGGTGCCGCATTCCGGCCCGCGCATGGCGGCCATCCGCGCCTGTCGATTCGCGGCACGCTCGAAGCGCGCCTTGTCGGGGCCGATCGGGTCATCCTCGGCGGCCTCGTCGAGGGCGTATGGCCGGCAGATACGCCGGAAGATCCTTGGCTGTCGCGCCAGATGCGTTCGGCGGTCGGTCTTTCGTCCGCCGACCGGCAGATCGGCCAGGCCGCACACGATTTCGCGCAGGCGCTCGCAGGACCGCAGGTCGTGCTGACGCGCGCGCGCAAGCGCGACGGCGCGCCCGTGCTGCCGTCGCGCTGGCTCCAGCGGCTGGACGCGTTGCTGGGGGCCGATGCGCGATGGAAATCCACGTCGAGCGACGTCGCCGCGGCGTGGGCCCGCGAACTCGCCGGTGCGTGCGAAAAGGGGTACGCGCTTGCCGCACCGCGTCCGACGCCGCCGGCCGACGCGCGGCCGCGCAAGCTTGCGGTCACGCAGGTCGAACGGCTGGTGCGCGATCCCTACGCCGTCTATGCGCGCCATTGCCTGCGCCTCAAGGTGCTGAAGCCGCTCGACGCGGATCTCGACGCGATGGAGCGGGGCAACGTCTTCCATCTCGCGATGGAGCGCTTCGCCAACGCCTTCCCGCGCGATCTGCCGGCGGATGCCGTTCCCCGGCTGATCGGGATCGGCAGCGGGATTTTCGAGCCGATGATGGACCGGCCTGCCGTGCGCGCCTTCTGGTGGCCGCGCTTCGTCGAGGTCGCGACGTGGATCGTCGCGGAAGAACGCAGGATCCGTTCCGGCGGAACGTTTCCGTGCGTCGTCGAGACCGAGGGCGTCGTCGAGTTCGACGGCTTCACGCTGACGGCGAAGGCCGACCGCATCGACCGGGATGCGTCGGGCACGCTCGCGATTCTCGACTACAAGACCGGCCGCCCGCCGACGGCCAAACAGGTCCGGACCGGCTTTGCGCCGCAATTGCCGCTGACCGCGGCGATCGCCGCGCACGGCGGCTTTCCGGGCGTGCCTGCGGCCGCGGCCGCGGAGCTTGCGTATATCCGCCTCGGGTCGCCGAAAGTGCCGGGCTCGCGCCAATCCGTCGCCCATGGCGCCGAGGCGGCCCGGCTGGCCGACGAGCAGTTCGCCGCGCTGAGGGTCCTCGTGGCGAAATACGCCGATCCGGCGCAGCCCTATCTCTCCCGCCCGCGCCCGCAGTTCGTCAAGCATGCCGGCGACTACGACCATCTTGCGCGCTGGCGCGAATGGGCGAATGGGGGCGACGAGTGACCGACGCGGAAGCGATCGCCGAAGGCCTCGGCAACCAGCGCGCGGCGGCGAACCCCGACAACTCGGTCTGGGTCGTGGCGAATGCCGGCTCCGGGAAGACCTACGTGCTTACCTCGCGCATCGTGCGCCTGCTGCTGGCCGGCGCACGACCGTCCGCGATCCTGTGCCTGACCTTCACCAAGGCGGCGGCGGCGGAGATGCGCGGCAGGCTTTCGCAACTGCTCGCCGGCTGGGCGACGGCGGGCGATGCCACGCTCGAACGGCAGCTGACCGAGCGGCTGGGTCGGGCGCCCGAGCCCGACGAGGCCGCCAAGGCGCGGACGCTCTTTGCGACCGTCATCGACGCGCCCGGCAGCCTGCGCGTCCAGACGATCCACTCGTTCTGCGAAGGCCTGCTGAAGCGCTTCCCGATCGAAGCCGGCGTACCGCCGCATTTCGCCATCGCCGACGAGGCGGCCGGCGGCGATCTGGTCCGCCAGGCGCGCGACGCGCTTGTCGCGGACGCCGGCCGGGACGCGGCCCTCGGCGCAGCACTGGCCGAAGCCGCACGCGCGGCCAGCGAAAACGGGCTCAACGCCGAAATCGACGGCCTGCTCGCCCAGCGTCGCCGCATGCGCCGCCTGCTTGCCGCCAGCGGCGGCGACGTGGATGCGGCACTGGCCGAGATCCGCCGTACGCTGGGCGTGACCGCCGGCGAGACCCGCGCCGACGTTTTCGCCGCGCATGTCGCCGCATGCGATCGCGCCGAACTGGACCGCGCGATCGCGGCTCTCGCCGCCGGCTCGACGAACGACCGGAAGCTCGCCGCACGGCTTGCGGGGGCGCTCGACCAGGCCGACCCGGAATCCGCGATCGCCGGATGGCTGATCGCGTTCCTCACGGAAGAAGGCGAAGCGCGCAAGAACCCGGTCACCAAGGGCACCGCCGAAAAGAACCCCGGCCTCGCGGAATTCGTCAAAGCCGAACAGACCCGATGCGGACTGCTCGGCGAACGCCTGTCCGCGATCGAGATCGCGGGACGGTCCTGCGCCCTGTTCCGGCTGGGAGCGGGGCTGCTGGCACGCTACGACGGCCTGAAGCGTGGACGCGCCCTGCTCGATTACGACGACCTGATCCTGCGCGCCGTGGCGTTGCTGAAGGGGGCCGTGCCTTGGGTGCTCTACAAGCTCGACGGCGGCATCGATCACGTGCTTGTCGACGAGGCGCAGGACACCGCCCCCGAACAGTGGGAAGCGGTCGGCGCCATCGTCGGGGAGTTCTTCGCGGGCGACGGCGGGCGGGCGCGCGTGCCGCCGCGCGGCGTGTTCGTCGTCGGGGACGAGAAGCAGTCGATCTTCAGCTTCCAGGGCGCCGATCTCGACGCGTTCGAACGCACGCGCGAGGCTCTGCGCGCGCGCGCCGCCGCCGCGTGGAAGGAGGTCCGTCTCGAGATCTCGTTCCGCTCGGGGCCGGTCGTTCTGGAAGTCGTCGACGCGACGTTCGCGCGCGAGGGCGCAAGCGACGGCGTGGTCAGTGCGGGCCGCAAGCTGGCGCACCGTGCGCGACGCGCTCAGGCCGGCGGTCGGGTCGAGCTCTGGCCACCCGAACGGGCCGAAGAGCTGCTCGAACAGGCGGCGTGGGACGCGCCCGTCGACTATGTCTCGACCGCCCATCCCTCGGTGCGGCTTGCCGGTCGCATTGCGCGCACGGTGAAGGGCTGGATCGGCGTCGAGGACCTTCCCGCACGCGGCCGCAAGGTCCGGGCTGGCGACGTACTGGTGCTGGTGCGCCGACGCAACCGCTTCTTCGACGCGTGCGTGCGCGCCTTCAAGGCGGAAGGCGTGCCCGTCGCCGGCGCCGACCGCATGGTCCTGGCCGACCAGATCGCGGTGATGGATCTCGTCTCGCTGGCGCGCTTTTGCCTGCTGCCGACGGACGATCTCTCGCTCGCCGAAGTCCTCAAGTCGCCGCTCTACGGCTTCGACGACGACGAGCTGTTCGCGCTCGCCCGGGACCGGTCCGGCCCGTTGTGGGCTGCCTTGCGCGCGCGCGCGAAAGAGACGGCGAAGTGGCGCGCCGCGGCGGAAGAGCTTACGGAGCTGTTGGCGCGGGCGGACTATGTGGCGCCCTACGAGCTGTTCGCCCATCTGCTCGACGCGCGCGACGGGCGCCGGCGCATGCTTGCCCGGCTTGGGCCGGATGCCGCCGATCCGCTCGACGAGTTCCTCGCCGCCTGCCTTGCCGCCGAGCGCGCGGGCGCGCCGTCGCTGCAGGGCTTCCTGCGGCATTTCGAGGACGGTTCGGGCGAAATCAAGCGCGACATGGAGCAGGGCCGCGACGAAGTGCGCGTGATGACCGTGCATGGCGCCAAGGGCCTGGAGGCCGACATCGTCTTCCTGCCCGATACCTGCGATCTGCCGTTGGCGCGCGGCGGCACGGTCTGGACGGATCCGCCCGCCGGTGCCGGCGTGCCGCTCTGGCCGCCGGCCGGCAAGAACAAGCATCCTGCCTATGCCGCGGCACGCGATGCGCGCACGGCACGCGACCTCGCCGAGTACCGCCGCCTGCTCTATGTCGCGGCAACGCGCGCGCGCGACCGGCTCTATGTCTGCGGCTGGTGCCGGAGCGAGCCTGCCGATGGCTCGTGGTATGCGCACCTGTCTGCGGCAATCCGCGCGCATCCCCGGACCGCCGAGATCGAGACGGACGAGGGAAAGGTCTGGCACATCGACGAGCCGGCGCACGTCGCCGACGCGCGCGATGCGGAATCGGCAACGGCGCCATCCCCAGGACCATTGCCTTCCTGGGCGCGAGGCATGACCGCACCCGCCGAGCCGCTGCCCCCGCGTCCGCTCGTCCCGTCGCGTCCCGAGACGGAGCCGGCCGTCGCCTCGCCGTTGGGAACCGGTGAGGGATTCGCCTTCCTGCGCGGCAAGCTGATCCATCGGCTGCTACAGACGCTGCCCGACCTCGCAGCCGACGCGCGCGCGGATGCGGCCCGCCGGCTGCTGTCGCGCCCGGCCTATGGCCTGACGCCGGCGCAGGTCGAGGAGCTTGCGCACGAGACGCTGGCCGTGCTCGCCCATCCGGAGTTCGCCGCCGCATTCGACGGGCCCGGTCTTGCGGAGGCGGCCGTCGTCGCAAGGCTTGGCGGTCG
>JBIKWI010000293.1:0-3105 GCA_044356395.1 Tagaea sp.
GGCGGCAAGGTCGAAGCCGGGAGCCGGCGGAACCGGGACCGGTTCCGGCACGCCGCGCAGCAGCAGCACGCCCGACAGCGGCAGGACGATCAGGTTCGTCCAGAACAGGATCTGCAACGCCGCAGCTTCCGGCGGCGCGCCGTCCGCCGTCAGGCCCAGCGCCCCGGCGATCGCCGGCAGGGCCGCGGCCACCGCCACGCCCGCGACCGTCAGGCTCTCGCGCCAGGCCGCGATCCGGTTGCGCTCGCCGTAGTCGCGCGAAAGCTCCGCGCCCCATGCCTGATGCGGGATCTGCAGCATCGACCAGCCCAGATAGGCGAGCATCGTCCACACCAGCAGATAGGCGGCACCGGCATCCGGCGGCGGATCGAACAGCATGTAGCTGGCAGCGAGGACGACCGGCAACGCCGCCGCCATCCATGGCCGGCGTCGGCCCCAGCGCGTGCGCGTGCGGTCCGAAAGCCAGCCGATGGCCGGATCGACGGCGACGTCCCACAGGCGTGCGACGAGCAGCACGCCGCCGATGGCCGCAAGGCCCAGACCCGTGGCGCCCGCATAGAATGTCGGCAGGTAGATCAGCAGCGGCAGGCCGAGCGTGGCGGCCGGAAACGCCGGGAGCGCATAGGCCGCCAGCACGCGGGCCGGCAGCCTTGCGTCCTCACGGTCGGACAAGGGCGACCTGCGTGACGTCGATCGAGCGCGCACGGAAACCCACCTCGCAATAGGCAAGGTAGAACTCCCACATGCGCTTGAAGCGCGTGTCGAAGCCGAGCCCCTGGATCTCGGGCCACGCGCGCTGGAAGCGGCGGTCCCACTCGGCCAGCGTTTCGGCATAGTCGAGGCCGAAATTGCTCTGCCGGTCGAGCGTCAGGCCCGCGCGTGCGATCTCGGCCTTCAGTGCGGCATCCGACGGCAGCATGCCGCCGGGGAAGATGTAGCGCTGGATGAAATCCACGCCGTTGCGGTAGCTGTCGAAGAAGCGGTCGGCGATCGTGATGATCTGCAGGGCCGCCCGCCCGCCCGGCACCAGGCTGTCGCGCAGCTTGCCGAAATAGGCCGGCCAGTATTTCTCGCCGACCGCCTCGAACATCTCGATCGACGCGATGCGGTCGTAGCGACCCTCGATGTCGCGGTAGTCGACGAAGCGCGCCTCGACGAGATCGCCCAGCCCTTCCTTCTGCACGCGCGCCTGCGTGTGCGCGAGCTGCTCGCGCGACACCGTGATCGCGGTCACGTGCGCGCGGAATTCCCGGGCGAGATAGGCGGCGAACGAACCCCAGCCGCAGCCGATCTCCAGCACCTTCTGGCCGGGCTTCACGCCCATCATCGCCGCCATGCGGGCGAACTTGGCCTGCTGGGCGGCTTCCAGGTCCTTCGCCCCGTCGGCGTAGACGGCCGAGGAATAGGCCATCGAAGGATCGAGCCAGCGCCGGTAGAACTCGTTCCCGAGATCGTAGTGGTAGGCGATGTTGCGCTTGGAGCCGTTGCGCGTGTTGGCGCGCAGCGCATGCCAGAACTTGCGCGCCAGACCGACGACCGAGGCAAGCTTCGTCGCCTTGCCGTAGTGGATGTCGTCGATCGCCGCCTCGTTGCGGACGGCAAGCTCGAGCAGGGCGGCAAGGCCGGGCGTGTCGATGTCGCCGTCCATGTAGGCCTCGGCGAACCCCACGTTGCCGCCGAACAGGATGCGGCGCGCCGCGCGCTTCGTGCGCAGCGACAGCGTGGCGACCGGCCCCGGACGCGCGCCGGCGAAGACGTGGCGATGGCCCGTCGGCGTGAACACCGTCAGCTCGCCAAGCTCGATGCGCGCGGCGGCCATCAGGATGGCGCGCAACGCGAAGCTTTCGCGGCGGATGTCGGCCTGCGGCACGGCTGTGGCTTCAGACTCGCGCATGATGGCCCTGTCCCGTGGCAACCGGTTCGACCGTCTCGACCGCGTCAGCGGGGGGTGCCGGGCGCGGATGGTACTTCGCGCCCTTGATCCAGAGCCGGAGCGCTTCCCAGTGGATGGCACCCATCACTTTAGCGGTCAGCAGCGGATAGCGGAAGAAGGCGTGCAGCAGGGCGCGATCCGACCACGTCACGCGGCGGGCCGTCTGGCTAGCGACGAGAAGTTCTCCGGCCGGCGTATCCTCCCGGATGAGCAGGGCGAGCTTCTCTTCCGGTTCGTTGACCCGGAAGCGGTAGTCTGCCCGCATGTCGATGAACGGCGAGACGTGGAAGCGCTTCGCCGCGCGCTGCACGACCGGGCTGCCGGGTTCGCGGGCCGCCGCGACCGGGATCAGGTAGCCATGCTGGTCGCCGAAGGTGTTCTTGACCTCGTAGAGGATCGCGCCGAGCCGGCCGGCGGCGTCGTAGGCGTAGTAGACCGTGATCGGATTGAACACGTAGCCGAGGATGCGCGGAAAGCAGAGCGCGAAAATCCGCGCACCCGCCGCCGCCAGCCCCGCTTCGGCAAGGCGCGCGCGCACCCACGCCAGCGTCGACGTGCCGTCGCGCGCCCCGTGGTCGGCGTCGTCGAACGAGAACAGGCGCACGCGGTTGAAGCCGAACAGGCGCGACGTGCGGTCGATCTCCGGCAGCGCCTCCAGATCGACCAGCATCGAGAACACGCCGTAGACGAAGCGGTGGCGGAAGGGCCGCAGGCGCGCATGCATCACGTTGCCGAAATAGAGACAGGTCTGCGGCATGGCGTCAGTCCGCCGCCATCGGCATGTCGCGGTCGGTCGCGGCAAGCCACGGCCGCCGGACGCCCAGCGCCTCGGCGACCGCGAAGCCCGAACGCAGCCCGTCCTCGTGGAAGCCGTAGCCCGTCCACGCCCCGCAATAGTGCAGGCCGCGCGTGCCCTGGATCTCGGCCAGGCGGCGCTGGGCGGCGAGCGCGCCGGCATCGAAGACCGGATGCATGTAGTCGAACTCGGCAAGCGACGTTCCGGCGCGCGGTTCGCGGATCGGATTGAGCGACACGAAGAGCGGGAATTCGTCGGGCAGGTTCTGCAACTGGTTCATCCAGTAGGTGACCGACACGTGGAGTTCGCCCTTCATCCCGCCGGCACCGCGTTCGGCCAGATAGTTCCAGCTTGCCCAGGCGCGCTTGCGCACCGG
>JBIKWI010000294.1:0-3102 GCA_044356395.1 Tagaea sp.
ACCGCCGCGTGACCGGGTTCCAGGCGTGCTGGACGAACGCGGCGAAGCGCGACGCGTAGATCGCGGGCATGCGCGTCTCGCCGGCCATGCCGAGCCGGCAGGCGAGCAGAAGGGCGCGCGCGTTGTCATCCACGCAGTAGCCGTGCGCGCGGTTCGGCACGTCATGGACCGCATGCTGGTAGATGCCGGTGTCGTCGCACATCGCATGCAGATGGCCGAAATTCATGTCGGGCAGCCGCGCGCCGGCGCGCACGGGTTCCGCAGTCCCGGCGCGCGCGATGACCCGGAGGTGGCCGCGCCGCGCGCTTTCGAACACGGAGATGTAGCGTTCGGCCGTATTCTCCCACGTCATCGAGCGGCTCTCGGCATAGGCCTGCGCGCGCATCGCGTCGCGCCGCGCGTCGTCGGTCAGCAGGCCGGCGATCTCGCGCCCGAGCGCGCCGGCGTCGGCGAAGGGCACGAGCACGCCCTTGCCGCCCGCCAGCAGTTCGCGCGCGTGCCAGTACGGCGTCGAGACGACCGCCTTGCCGAGGCCGAAGCTGTAGGCGAGCGTGCCCGACGTCATCTGCGCCTCGTTGAGATAGGGCGTCACGTACACGTCGCAGGCCGAGATGAAGTGCAGCAGCGTCTCGCGGTCGACGAAGCGGTCGAGGAACAGCACGCTTGCGCCGATTCCCAGCGCGCGCGCGCGCGCCGCGAGGCTCTCGCGGTAGGCCTCGCCCTCGTCGCGCACGAGGTTCGGATGGGTGGCGCCGAGCACCACGTAGACCGCGTCCGGACGGCCGGCGAGGATCGCGGGCATCGCGTCGATCATGTACTCGATGCCCTTGTTCGGGCAGAGCAGGCCGAAAGTGAGGATGACGTGCCGCCCGCCCAGCCCCAGCGCCAGCTTGTCGCGGTCGGGCTCGGCGAAGCCGAAATCGGGGATGCCGTGCGGGATCATCTCGATCCGGTCGGCGGGGGCGCGATAGACCGTGCGCATCAGCTCGCGCGCCTTCTCCGACATGACGACGACCTTCGCCGACATCTCGACGATGCCCGACAGCACCCGGCGCTGGGCGGCCGTCGGCTCGGCCAGCACGGTGTGCAGCGTCGTGACGGCGGGTACCGCAAGCCCGGACAGCAGCGTCAGCACGTGCGAACCCGCAGGCCCGCCGAAGATGCCGAACTCGTGCTGGAGCGAGACGGCGTCGTAGCCGCCGGAATTGATGAACTCGGCGGCGCGCACGTAGTCGGCAAGGTTGCCGTCGGCGACCTGGAAGCGCACGTCGGCCGGATAGTCGTAGGACTGCGCGTGATCGGTCATGGCGACGATCGCGGTGTCGATCTCGTGCCCGCGCCCGGCGACGGCCTGCTGCAGGTCCGACGTGAAGGTCGCGATCCCGCACCGGCGCGGCAGCGAGTTGCCCACGAACGCCACGCGCGCGAGCCGGCCCGCCGCCGGCTGGCGGGCGGATGCCGGGGCCCCGCGCGCGAGCGCCGACGGACCGGGATCGGACGGCGCCATCAGCCGGCCCAGTCCGCGCGGGCGGTCGGGAGTGCGCCGGAAAGCTCGACATGCGCCACGCGGGCACCGGGCGCCATCTTGCGCTCGGAAAAGCGCACGTCGATGCGCCTGCCGTCGACGGTGACGATCTGGATGTCCCGACGCCCGAACACGCGGCTCAGCGCGTTCGCCGAGGCGCGGATCTCCCCGCTGCCCGAAACGCCGATCTTGGGCTTGAGGAAGCCGTCGATCTCGTAGGTTGCCGTGTCGATATGCTCGCCGCCCGCGGTCAGCGTGCCCTCGCCTTCGATCCTGCCGAGATATTTCATGACTGCCCTTCAGTTCTTGGATTTGGCGGGCATCGCGGGCTTCTTCGCGGCCTGCGACGTCGTGATGAACGGTGCGGCCGAGATCTTGTTCTTCGGCGCCTTGGGCTTGCGGAGTTCGCGGCTGCTGCGTTTCTGGCCTTTGGCCATGTCGTTCTCCTCGAAGGGAAAAAGGATCGCGGCACCCGGCGCCGTCGCGGGCGTCGGGTGGGGCGTTTCGTCGGATTTCAAGGCGATTCCGGCCCATGCGGGTCGTTGGCGAGATATGGGCGGATGAACCGGCCGTTACAAGTCCGCGGCCGTATCCGCAGCGTTCCCGACATCGGCGCGCAAGTAGATAAAATACTTCTGTGGTCTGGCGGCTGACTTTGCGATGATACCCGCGAGGATTGTCCGGGAGGAAGACGGCGCGTGGCACGCGAACCCTTCGACGACGGCGCGCCGGGGTTTGCCGCCCGGCTGCGCGATGCCGGGATGGCCATCCTGTTCGCCGACTGGTGCGCGTTGCGCCGCGAAGCCGGCGACCTGCCGCGCTACCGGCAGTTCGACCCGTTCCGCTTTCCCCCGCTGATGCCCAGCCTCCAGGTGCTGGAGCGCGATCCGGACGGGCGCTATTTCCAGCGGCTGGCGGGCGCCAGGGTCGTCGAGAAGCTGGGCGTGGACAACAAGGGGCGCTACCTCGACCAGTTCGTCGAGCCGGCGCATTACGAGGAACGGCGCGGCCATCTCGAACGCGTGCTCGAAACGGGCCTTCCCGCCGCCGCGCGCGGCCTGCTGTCGCGCCCGACGGCGCTGAGCGGCGGCTTCAAGCGCCTGATGCTGCCCTTCGCGCGCGACGACGGCTCGGCCGGGCTCGTCGTGTCGCTGGTCGCCTATGCGCGTTCCTACGAGATGCACGGCATCGGCCCCGGCGATCCGATCCAGATCCTCTGGGCCCGGCCCGAGGACGTCGCCTGATCAGGCCTTGCGGGTCGCCAGCAGCAGCCCGCCGAACAGCGCCATCATCGACAGCGCGTGGTAGAGCTGCGGCGCCTCGCCGAGCCACGCGATCGACAGCAGGCTCGCGAACACCGGGATCAGGTTCAAGAACAGCCCCGCCGTCGCGGGCCCGGCCAGTTCCACCGCGCGGTTCCAGAAGAAGAACGACAGCAGCGACGGGAATATCGCCACGTAGCCGATGGCGCCGAGCGTCGCCGCGGTCGGCGCGAAGCCGCGTCCGGCCACCGCGACCTCCCACAGATAGAACGGCAGCAGCGACAGCGCGCCGAAGAAGACCTGCACGTAGAGCAG
>JBIKWI010000012.1:0-37001 GCA_044356395.1 Tagaea sp.
GGATACGTCGCCAGCGCTTCGCCGATCGCGGCGCGCGAGACGCCCATCTGCAGGGCGACGGCGGCGGCGGCGGCGGCATTCTGGTGGTTGTGGGCGCCCGGCAGCGTCAGGCAGTCGGAAAGATCGCGGATCGCGACGGGGTTGCCGTCGCGCGCGTCGTACAGGACGCCGTCGGCGACGTAGACGCCGCGCGTCAGACGCTTGGCGCCGGAAATGGCGATCACGATCTGGTCGTCGGCGCGCACGAGGTCGGCATGGATGCCGGCCGAGATCGCGTCGTCCACGCCGACGATCGCGGCGCGCGGGCGCGTCTGGCGCTGGAAGATGTTCTTCTTGGCCGCGACATAGCCGTCCATGCCGCCGTGGCGGTCGAGATGGTCGGGCGACAGGTTGAGCAGCACGGCCACGTCCCACACGGACGTGGGCGAAAGCTCGAGCTGGTAGCTCGACATCTCGACCACGTAGGTGCCGCCGTCGGCCAGCGGCTCGAGCGACAGGGCCGCCGTGCCGATGTTGCCGCCGATCTCGACGCGGCGCTTCGCGTGCTTCAGCACATGGCCGACCAGCGCCGTCGTCGTCGACTTGCCGTTGGTGCCGGTGATGCCGACATAGGCCGCTTCGCGCTGCGTGCGGAACAGCAGGTCGACGTCGCAGACGATCTCGAGGCCGGCCACGCGCGCGCGCGTCACGACGGCGTGCGGTGCCGGGTGCGTGTGCGGGATGCCGGGCGACAGCACCAGCGTGGTGAGGTCGCGAAGCTCGGCCGCATGCAGGTCGACGAGATTGACGCCCGCGGCGCGCGCTTCGGCGCGCCGGTCCTCGCTGTCGTCCCATGCCCACACCTCGGCGCCGGACGCGGCCAGAGCCAGGGCCGTCGGCAGGCCCGACTTGCCGAGGCCGAGCACCGCGACCGCAAATCCGTGGAAGGGATAGACGTCGATCATCCCGTCACCGCAGCTTCAGCGTCGCGAGACCCGCGAGCGCGAGGATGGAGGCGATGATCCAGAAGCGGATCACGATGGTGGGTTCGGCCCAGCCCATCTTCTCGAAATGGTGGTGCAGCGGCGCCATCAGGAAGATGCGCTTGCCGGTGAGCTTGAACGACGCGACCTGCACGATGACCGAGACCGCTTCGACCACGAACAGCCCGCCGACGATGGCGAGCGTGAACTCGTTCTTGGTCACGACGGCGACGGCACCCAGTGCGCCCCCCATCGACAGCGAGCCGGTGTCGCCCATGAACACCATCGCGGGCGGCGCGTTGAACCACAGGAATCCGAGCGAGGCGCCGACGATGGCGGCGCACACGACAGCAAGCTCGCCTGCACCGGGCACGTGGTGGATCAGCAGGTAGTTGGCGAAGATCGCGTTGCCCGCGACGTATGCGAAGGCCGCGAAGCAGCCTGCCGCGATCATCACCGGCACGATCGCGAGCCCGTCGAGCCCGTCGGTGAGGTTGACCGCGTTGGACGAGCCGACCATGACGAAGATCGCGAAGGGGAAGAAGAACAGGCCGAAATCGAGCAGCAGGTCCTTGAAGAAAGGCACGGCGACCTGGGTGGAGAGCGGTTCGCGCGTCAGATAGACGATCCACACGGTCGCCAGCAGCGAGATCAGCGTCTGGAAGACGAGCTTCCAGCGCCCGGCGAGCCCCTTCGAGTTCTTCTTCGTCAGTTTCAGGTAGTCGTCGTAGAAGCCGACGGCGCCGAAGCCCAGCGTGACGGTCAGCACGGCCCAGACATAGCCGTTGCGAAGGTCCGCCCACAGCAGCGTCGAGATGCCGAGCGACAGCAGGATCAGCACGCCGCCCATCGTGGGCGTGCCCTTCTTGGTGAGCGCGTGGCGTTCCGGCGTGTCGGCGCGGATCGGCGGTTCGGGCTGCTTGGACTTGAGCCAGCCGATGACGCTTTCGCCGAACAGGAAGGCGATCAGCAGCGCCGTCATCACGGCACCGCCCGAACGGAACGTGATGTAGCGGAACACGTTGAACGGCGCGAAGCTGTCGGCAAGCGGGACGAGGAGGTTGTAGAACATCGCTTGCCTTTACCTCTCGCCCGCGGCCTTGCGGCCGTGCGTGTGGGGTTGTCCGAGGGCGCGCAGCGCATCCACGATGCGGCCCATCTTGCTGCCGAGCGAGCCCTTGACCGTGACCGCGTCGCCCGCGCGCATGTCGGCCAGCACCGCCGGTTCCAGTGCCGCGGAATCCTTCGCCCAGGCGCCGCGCATCGACGCGGGCAGGCGTTCGTGGAGGCGGCGCATGTTGGGGCCGCAGCAATGGACGATTTCGATCCGGTTCGCCTCGAGCGATTGCGCCAGCGATTCGTGCATCTCCGCCGCCTGGGGCCCCAGTTCCAGCATGTCGCCGAGCACGGCGATCCGCCGGCCGCCGGCGGGCAATACCGCACCGGCAAGCACGGCGAAGGCCGCGCGCATGGCGGGCGGCGAGGCGTTGTAGCTGTCGTCGATCAGCAGGAACGCGCCGCCGTCGGGCAGCGGGACCGTGTGGCGCTGGCCGCGGCCCTTGGGTACTGCGACCGTCGCGAACGAGGCGGCGGCCGCCTGCGTGTCCGCCCCGAGGGCCGCGATCGCGAGGAGGGCGCCGGTCAGGTTCATCGCCCAGTGACGGCCGGGCGCGCCGATCTCGAATTCGAGCATGTGGCCGAGGAGTTCGACTTGCGCATGGCCGCGCGTCGCGTCGCCCGACCAGTCGACGAGGCGCGCGTCGGATCCCGCCTTCGTGCCGAAGGACAGCGTGCGGCCCCAGCCGGCCGCCTTCGCGCGCGCGGAAAGGAAATCGTGGAACTCGCTGTCGGCGGGGAGTACCGCCGTGCCGGGATTGCCGTGCGCGAACGGGCCGCCGGCCGAAAACATCTCGGCCTTGGCGGCGGCCACGCCGGCGATTCCGTCGGGGAAGTTCTCGGTGTGCACGGCCTCGACCGTCGTGACGAGCGCCACTTCGGGCCGGATCATGGCGACCAGCGGGGCGATCTCGCCCGCATGGTTCATACCGACCTCGAACACGCCATAGACCGTGTTGCGCGGCATGCGCGCGAGCGTGACGGGCACGCCGATATGGTTGTTGAACGAGGCGCGCGCGGCATGCGTGGGGGCCTGGCGCTGCAGCGCGTGGGCCAGCGCTTCCTTGGTGCTCGTCTTGCCAATCGAGCCGGTGACGGCGAGGGCACGCACGTCGGCGCGCGCGCGTGCCGCACGCCCCAGATCGGCGACACCCTTCAGCGTGTCGGGCACGACCAGGCAGGGGCCGGGTACCGGCTTCTCGACGAGTGCCGCCGCTGCACCCTTGGCGAAGGCGGCGGCGACATGGGCGTGCCCGTCGTTCGCCTCGCCCTTCAGCGCCACGAACAGGTCGCCGGGTTCCAGCGTGCGCGTGTCGATCGATATGCCGGTCGCCGCCCATGCGGACGGGCCGGCGAGATGGCCGGCCGTCGCCTTCATCGCCTCGTCGGCGGTCCAGAGTGCCGCACTCATGCGCCACCTCCGGCCAGCGCCAGCCGGGCCTGCTCGAAATCGTCGAAGGGCAGCGTCACGTCGCCGACGATCTGGCCGCGTTCGTGGCCCTTGCCGGCGATCACGAGCACGTCGCCCGTGCCGAGGCCGGCGACAGCGGTCCGGATCGCGTCTTCGCGCGAAGCGATCTCGACGGCGCCGGGGGCGGCGGCGAGGATGGCCGCACGGATCGTCGCGGGATCTTCCGAACGCGGATTGTCGTCGGTGACGATCACGCGGTCGGCGCGCTCGCTCGCGATCTTGCCCATGATCGGGCGCTTGCCGGCATCGCGGTCGCCGCCGCAGCCGAACACGACGACGAGACGGCCCTCGACATGCGGTTTCAGCGCTTCGAGCACCGTCGCCAGCGCGTCGGGCTTGTGCGCGTAGTCGATGTAGACCGAAGCGCCGTTGTCCTTGATGCCCGCAAGCTGCAGCCGGCCGGGCACGCCTTCGAGCGCCGGGAGCGCGTCGAGGGCCGCGTGCGGCGAAAGCCCCGAGCCGACGGTGAGGCCGACCGCGGCGAGCACGTTCATCGCCTGGAAGGCGCCGGCAAGCGGCAGCGTGACTCGGCGCGACTGGCCGAAGGCGACGATCTCGAGGTCCTGGCCTTGCGGAACGGGTGTCGCGGAGACGAGGCGGATGTCGTCGCCCGCCCGGCCGTAGCCGATCACGCGCTGGCGCCGCGCAAGGCAGATGTCGCGCAGGGCCGCATACTCGGGCGCGTCGGCATTCAGCACGGCGACGGCACCTTGCGGCAGCAGCGTGTCGAACAGGCGCTGCTTGGCGGCGAGATACGCCTCCATCGTCGGGTGGTAGTCGAGATGGTCGCGGCTGAGATTCGTGAAGGCGGCGGCCGTCAGCGTCACGCCGTCGAGCCGGCACTGGTCCAGCCCGTGGCTCGACGCCTCGATCGCGACATGGTCGACGCCGGCGGCGGCAAGCTCGGCGAGGTCCTTGTGCAGACTGACCGGATCGGCGGTCGTCAGCGCGCCGTAGCGCGCCGTGTGCGGGGCGACGAGACCCAGCGTGCCGAGGCTGGCGGCCTTGCGGCCCGCATGGTCCCAGATCTGGCGCGCGAAGCTCGCGACGGACGTCTTGCCGCTGGTTCCCGTCACGGCGACGACCGTACGCGGCTGCGAGCCTGCGAAACGTGCGGCCGCGCGCGCGAAGGCACGGCGCGGATTTGCCGCCTCGACATAGGGCACGCCCGCCGGAAGGTCGAGACCGGGGGCCGCGAGCACCGCGGCCGCACCCCGGCGAAGCGCTTCGCCCACATAGGTGCGGCCGTCGTGCTTCGTGCCGGGCAATGCCGCGAACAGGAAGCCGCGCGCGACGGCGCGCGAGTCCGCCGTCACGCCGGCGATCTCGGGATCGCGTCCGGCCGCGTTTCGCAAACTCGTCTCGTGGTCGAGGAGCAGGCTCAATTTCATCTGCCCCCTACCGGCCGCTCGCGGCCGCAAGGAGCGGCCGGGTGATTTCGGGAGGCGCTTCGTCCATCGGCGTCACGCCGAGGATCGGGGCCACGCGCGCGATGATGCGTCCGGCCGCCGGGGCCGCGACGACGCCGCCGGTCGCGTAACCGCCGGTCTCGCGCTTGCCCTGCGGCTCGTCGACCATGACGAGCAGCACGTACTGGGGGGCGTGTGCCGGAAACGAGGCGACGAACGAAGAGATGCGCGCGTTCTTCCTGTAGCCGCCGCGCTGGATCTTCTCGGCCGTGCCCGTCTTGCCGCCGACGAAATAGCCGGCGACCTCGGCGGTCTTGCCGGAGCCGCGCTCGACATTGAGACGCATGAGCTGGTTGAGCTGGGCGGAGGCGGAAGCACTCATCACGCGTTCGCCCGGAACCCGCGTGCCCGGCTCGCGCGCCAGGATCGTCGGTGCCCGCATGATGCCGCCGCCGACCGATGCGGCCGTGGCCGCGACAAGCTGCATGGGCGAGACCGTGATGCCGTGCCCGAAGGCGATCGTCATCGCGTTGATCTCGCGCCACGGCTTGGGAACGAGCGGATGGGAGACTTCCGGCAACTCGATGGGCGAGGGCTTGAGGAAGCCGACGCGGTCGAGGAAATCGCGCTGGCGGGAAACGCCGATCTGCAGCGCCATGCGCAGGGCGCCCAGGTTCGACGAATAGATGAACACCTCCGGCGTCGACAGCCAGCGGTTCTTCCCCTTGAAGTCCGAGATCGTGAACCGGCCGATCGTGTAGGGCCGGCTCGCGTCCCAGGTGTCCTGCATGCGCACCGCACCGCTGTCGAAGCCCATCGCGGCCGTGAACATCTTGAACGTCGAGCCCATCTCGTACGTGCCGAGCGTGTTTCGGTTGAAGCGGCTCTCCGCGTCGGCGAGACCGGGGGCGTTCGAATCGAAGTCCGGCAGCGAGACCATGGCGATGGTCTCGCCGGTGTTGACGTCGAGCACCACGCCCATGCCGCCGATGGCACTGAAATCGTCGATCGCGCGCTGGATCTCCTCGCGCACGGCATGCTGGACGCGCACGTCGATCGAAAGCTTCAGCGGCCCGGCATCGGCCTTCAGCCGCTCGTCGAACGCCTGCTCCACGCCCGCAAGGCCGCGGTTGTCGACGTCGGAGAAACCCACGACGTGGCTGGCGAGCGTGCCGTGCGGATAGACGCGCCGTTCCTCGCGCTGGAAGAACAGGCCCGGCACGCCGAGCCGGTTGACCTCGTACTGCTGGCGCGGCGTGAGGTTGCGCCGGATCCACACGAAGCTTCGCGTTTCCGCGGCAAGCCGCTCGCGCACCGCCTTCTCGTCGAGGCCGGGAAGCACGGCGGCAAGGCGACGCGCGGTGGCTGCGGCATCGCCGATCAGTTTGGGGTTCGCGTAGAGCGACTGCGTGACGAGCGAGGTCGCGAGCAGCACGCCGTTGCGGTCGACGATGTCTGCGCGCGCGAGGTCGAGCGGCCCGGTGTTGGGCACGCGCGCGGCGCGCGGTTCGCGCACCTCGGCCAGAAGCGTGACGTCGACGAGGCGCACCGAGACGACGGCGAAAGCGACCGCGAAGAGCAATCCGCCGATGACCAGGCGGTGGCGCGCGGTTTCCATCGAGCGCGCGGCGGTGCCCTGCAGGCGCAGGCGGGCGGGGATGGCGCGCACGATGTCGGAAAGGCGCGTCGCCATCTAGCGCGTCTCCGTCGGGCGGGCGGGTGCGGGGGCGGCGGTCACGCGCACGCCCGGTCCTGCGGGCGGGATCTGTGCGGGCAGAGCGGGCAGCGCATCGAGGCGGCCGAACTGCCTGGGCGACATCGGCTGCAGGTCGAGATGGCGCTGGGCGAGCGCCTGCAGGCGGCCGGGCTGGTTGATGTAGCTCCACTCCGCCTTCAGCACGTGGATGTTCTGCTGCTCCTGGACGATCTGCCGGTTGAGACGGAACAGCTCGTTCTCCAGCGCCAGCACCTCGTGCTTGAGCTGGTAGAGCCCGTAGCCCATCGCACCTGCGATGGCGATCCAGAGCCACGTGGCGATGCGGATCATGCCGCTTCCTCCGCGGACCATGCGGGTGCCGACGTGCGTTCGGCCACGCGCAGCGTCGCCGAACGGGCGCGCGGATTGGCGTCGGCCTCCGCGGCGCCGGGACGGATGCCCTTGCGCGTGACGAGCTTGAAACTCGGTGCCGCACCCGCGTCGCGCGCGGGCAGGTGGCGCGAGCCGCGATCGGCTTCGCCCGAACGGGCCTTCAGGAAGCGCTTCACCGCGCGGTCCTCGAGCGAGTGGAACGACACGACGGCAAGCCTGCCGCCGGGCGCCAGCACGCGTTCGGCGGCGGCAAGGCCGCGTGCCAGTTCGCCGAGTTCGTCGTTGGTCGCGATGCGCAGCGCCTGGAACGTGCGCGTCGCGGGATCGATGCCGTCCTTCGAGCGGGGTACCGCCGTGCGCACGATGCGCGCGAGCTCGCCCGTGCGCTCGATGCGCTTTTCCTTGCGTGCGGCGACGATCGCGCGCGCCACGCGGCGCGAATGGCGCTCCTCGCCGAGCTGGAAGATCGTGTCGGCAAGCTCGGTCTCGCCCCAGCTATTCACGATGTCGGCGGCACTCGTCCCGCTCTTCTCCATGCGCATGTCGAGCGGGCCGTCGAAGCGGAAGGAAAAGCCGCGCGAAGGTTCGTCGATCTGCGAGGAGGAGACGCCGATGTCGAGCGCCACGCCGTCGAGCGCTTCGAAGCCGGCTTCGTGCGCCACTTCGTCGAGCGCGCCGAAGCGGCCCTCGACCAGCGTCAGGCGCGCGCCGTATCTGGCCTTGAGCGCGTCGCCGCGCGCCAGCGCGTCGGGGTCGCGGTCGATCGCCACGACGCGGCAGTCGGCAGCGGCGAGGATCGCGCGCGTATAGCCGCCAGCACCGAACGTGCCGTCGAGATAGCGGCCGCCGTCGCGCACCGCGAGGGCGGCCAGCGTTTCGGCAAGCAGGACCGGGACATGCGCCGCATCGCGGGGAGGGACTTCGGGCACGGCCGGCTCGTTCATGCCGCTTATGCCCCCGGGCTCGCGCGCCGCGCGGCCTGGTAGGCCTCGAGCGCTTCGGGATTCCAGATCTCGAAGAACGTGTTGCGGCCGGCGAAGGCGGCGATCTCGCCGAGCCTGCAGTGCGCCACCAGCGCTTCGGGCAGCAGCACGCGGCCTTCGGCATCCAGCGACAGCGGGATCAGATCGGCCGCGAGGATCGCGGCGTTGCCGAGCGGTGCCGTATCGAACGCGGCGAGCGGGTCGGCGGTTTCGGCGATCTTCGCCAGCACGTCGTTGCCGATCGCGCGCACCGACGGGCCGGCCCAGGGCAGCACGTTCAGCCCGTCCTCGCCCTTGGCGGCAAGCACGGCCCGGAAGTCGGCCGGAACGGAGACGCGCCCCTTCCGGTCGATCCTGAAACGGTACGTGCCGATGAACGCGGTCTTGGCCATCTTCCGCGCCGGTGTCCCCGGTTGCGTCTCCGCCCATGCAACGCCTTGAAAAACGGGAGAAATTCGTCTTTCCGCGCGGTCCCGTGCGCCTCCCCTTCGCGAAGGTTAGAGGTCGTGGGACAATATGGGATAGCATGGGTGTATATGGGCGTCAATGGGCTAAGCCCCTGTTCCGCCACGAACACGTTCCGTTCTTTTGGTCGCGATCATACGTCCATTAACCAAACTTAACGGGGAAGTTGACTATTCTGATTGGTTATTATGGCGCGGTCACGGCACGCCCATGGCGCGGGCGGGGCGCGAAGCGGATCAGATCGAGGAAAATGCCAGACGGTCTGTAAGCCGGGTTCTGTTCCGGTCCCTTGCGGGGCCGGCGATGACCATTCCTCTGGGATGCCTGTCGCCAGGCACCTCGCGCGACCGACCCGGGCGGCTGTCCGGAAACAGATTGCGGGACCCGAAGGTCCCGCGTGCCGCCCCTATTTGGTCTTGCTCCAGGTGGGGTTTGCCGTGCCAGCCGCGTTGCCGCGTCTGCGGTGGGCTCTTACCCCACCCTTTCACCCTTGCCGCGGGCCGAAGCCCGGTTGGCGGTATGCTTTCTGTTGCACTGTCCCTGGGGTCGCCCCCGCCGGGCGTTACCCGGCACCTTTGTTTCCGTGGAGCCCGGACTTTCCTCGAAGGTTTGCACCCCCGCGGCCATCCGACCGTCTGGCGCCGCCTAGATGCGCCGAACAGAAGAGCCCGTCAACCGGTGCCTAGCGCCGTGCGCGGCCGACGCGCGCGAGATCGGCGCGGATCAGCGAGGCGATATAGCCCGACCGCGTCATGCCCTGATGGCCGGCGCGGCGGTCGGCGAGCGACACGATCCCTTCGTCGAGGCTGATGTTGAGGCGCAGCACGCGGCCGGTCACGTCGGCCTTCAGCAGCAGGCGCGCCACCTCGTGCGGGCCGCGCTCGGCCGGCAGCCGGTCGAGCGGCGTGGGCTCGGGCGGCTCCTCGCCGGCACCGGCCTTCTTCTCGATCCAAAAGGTCAGGGCCGACAGGCCGTTGCAGACCGCCTCGTCCTGCGTGCTCCCGACCGCGCGGCAGCCGGCAAGATCGGGAAACGTGACCACGTATTCCGGATCGTTGAACTCGAGGATGGCCGGGTAAAGGGCAACTACCATTGTGACCTCTATACGATTGTAAGATATTGGTTTCGTTGAGTTTTTATAACTTATCCGCGAATTTTGTCTAGTGGAAAATTTGGGCGAGGAGGGCCCGCAGGCGGGCGTGCGTCTCGCCGTCGAGCCGGCCGTCGAAACGCGCCGGCCGGAAGCGGCGCTGGAAGGCGACGAGCACGGCCGCGGTCGCCTCGTCGAGCGTGCCGGTGACCGGACAGTCGTAGCCGAACCGCGCGAGATCGGTCTGGGCGGCAAGGATCGCCTCGTCGCTTTCGCCCGGGCCGAAATCGCGTACGACGCGCCGGCGCGGCGCCACGCCGGACGGGAAAAGCCCGATGCCGTCCTGCGCCAGCCGTTCCCACGGAAACAGCTCGCCCGGATCGCGCTTGCGCGCCGGCGCCACATCCGAATGGCCGACGACGTCGCGCGGCGCGATCGCGTGCCGCGCGACGATCTCCTTGCACAGCACGGCAAGCGCCTCGACCTGCGCCTGGGGAAACGCGCGATAGCCGCAGCGGTGTCCGGGGTTCTGGATCTCGATGCCGATCGAGCGGGCGTTGACGTCGCGCAGCCCGCGCCAGCAGGCCACGCCCGCATGCCAGGCACGCGCCGCCTCGTCGACGAGCGAATGCACCGTGCCGTCCTCGTCGAGGACATAGTGGGCGCTGACCTTGCGCGCGGGATCGAGCAGGATGCCGAGCGTCTCGGCGAGCGTGTTCGTGTCGGTATAGTGAAGCACCAGCAGTTCCGGCCGCACGCCGTCGGGCCGCGCGTCGAAATTGGGCGAGGGCGTGGCGAAGCGTTTCATGCCGACTTGGACTGCGCTTCGGGGTCGGACATGCCGGGCCGGCGCATCGTGATGATGCCCACGCCGACGATCGTGACGAGACAGCCGGCGATCGTGCGCCAGCCCAGCGGATCGTCGGCGAGCAGCACGCCCGACAGCACGCCGAACACCGGAACCAGCAGCGAATAGGGCACGACGAGGTTGACCTCGTAGCGGCGCAGCAGGCGGTACCAGACCCAGTACGTGCAAACCGAGACCACGACCGCCATGTAGACGACGCCGAACCAGGCATAGGCGCTGGCATCGCGGATCGCCTCGACGTGACCGGATTCGAGCGCGAAGGAAACCGCCAGCAGCATGGGCACCGCGAACAGCGCCATGTAGGCGTTGAGCGCGAAATTGTCGACGTGCCCCAGCGCCTTGATCTGGAAGTTGGCGATCGCCCAAGCGAGTGATCCGCTCATGCAGAGTGCGATGTAGAAGAGGCCGCCGCCCACGCGCGGCTCGCCCGCCGCGACCCAGATGCCGACGAACGCGAGCGTCATCCCGAGCCAGCGCCGCCAGCCCGGATAGTCCTTGTAGAGCAGTGCGCCGATCAGCGTGGCGAAGGGCGCCTGGCTCTGCGCGACGATCGAGCCCAGGCCCGGATCGAGCCCCGACAGGCCCGTGAAGAACAGGCTGAAATGGATGCAGCCCAGCGTCAGCGACAGCAGCAGGATGCGCAGCAGGTCGCCGCGCGGCACGCGCACGAACGGCAGCAGGATGAGCGCCACGAGCGTGAAGCGGCACGCGATGGCGAAGATCGGCGGCAGCTCGACGACCGCCCATTTCCCGAAGACGAAATTCACCCCCCAGACCGCCATCACGCCGAGCACGAGGGCGACGTCGACCGGTTTCATTTCCAGCCCTTGCCCTTGCGCAGCTTGTCCCACGCCGCGTTGATGACGGACAGGCGCGCGTTGGCCAGCGTCACGAACTCGGGCGGCATGCCCTGGCCGGTGAGCACGTCGGGATGGTGCGTGCGGACGAGCTCGCGCCATGCCTTGCGCGCGGTGTCCTCGTCGGCATCGCGTGCGATCCCGAGCACGCGCCACGGATCGGCGGCGTCCGGGCCGCGCTGGGCCTCGCGCAGCGCTTCGAAGTCGCGCGCGTCGATGCCGAAGATGCGCGCGACCTCGGCGAGATACTCGGTCTCCGATGCCGTCACCTCGCCGTTGGATTCCGCGATGTGGAACAGGCAGTCGAGCAGTTCCTCGAGTGCGGGTGCCCCTTTGGGGAAGAGGCCCGCGACCTGGCGGGCATAGGCCTCGTAGCCGGCGGTCGAGCGCGTGGCGAGATCGAACACGCGTTCGACGTTGCGCCGCTCGGTCTCGTCGAAACGGAACAGGCGCGCGAAGGCGGCCTTCTCGCGCGCGCAGACCTCGCCGTCGGCCTTGGCCATCTTCGCGGCAAGTGCCACCGTCGCGATGGTGAAGGCGACCTGCCTGCCGGCCGCCTCTTCCTCGGGGCTGCGGAAGGCCGCGCGCGCGATCGCATGGCCTGCGGCCGCACCGATCAGGGCGCCGAGCGGGCCGCCGAGCGCGTACCCGGCCGTTCCGCCGAGAAGACTTCCCCAAACCGACATTGCCCGTACCGCCCCCGATCCCTACCGGTCGCCGACGATTTCGTATATCAGAGTCCGCGCCCGCCGCAGCAGAGAGAAGATGAGGATCGACACATGAAGCGCCATCGAATCGCCGCGATTCCCGGCGACGGAATCGGCAAGGAAGTCGTCCCGGCGGGCCTGCGCGTGCTCGAAGCGCTTGCCGCGCGCGAGGGCTTCGCGCTCGACGTGCAGAACTTCGACTGGGGCAGCGACTACTACAGGCGCCACGGCAAGATGATGCCCGACGACGGGCTGGCCCAGCTCCGGCCGTTCGACGCGATCTATTTCGGCGCCGTCGGCATGCCCGACGTGCCGGACCACGTCACGCTGTGGGGACTGCGCCTCGCGATCTGCCAGCCCTTCGACCAGTACGCCAACGTGCGCCCGACGCGCATCCTGCCCGGCATCGCCTCGCCGCTCGCCGGCGTGACGGCGAAGGATCTCGACTGGATCATCGTGCGCGAGAATTCCGAGGGCGAATATGCCGGGCAGGGCGGGCGCACCCATCGCGGCCTGCCCGAGGAAGTGGCGACCGAGACCTCGATCTTCACGCGTGCGGGCGTGTCGCGCATCATGCGCTTCGCCTTCGCGCTCGCCCGCTCGCGCCCGCGGCGAAAGCTCACGGTCGTCACCAAGTCCAACGCGCAGCGCCACGGCATGGTCATGTGGGACGAGATCGCCGCCGAGACCGCGCGCGAATTTCCCGACGTGGCGTGGGACAAGGAACTGGTCGACGCGATGACGGTCCGCATGGTGCGCAAGCCCGCCTCGCTCGACACCATCGTCGCGACGAACCTGCATGCCGACATACTTTCCGATCTCGCCGCCGCACTGGCCGGTTCGATCGGGATCGCACCCACCGCCAATCTCAACCCCGAGCGCCGGTTCCCCTCGATGTTCGAACCGATCCACGGCTCGGCCTTCGACATCATGGGCAAGGGCATCGCCAATCCGGTCGGCACGTTCTGGTCGGCCGTGATGATGCTCGACCATCTGGGCGAGCCGGCGGCCGCCGCGCGCCTGATGGCGGCGATCGAGCGCGTGACCGCCGATCCCGGCCTGCACACGGCCGATCTGGGCGGCAGCGCCGACACCCGGAAAGTGACCGACGCGGTCGTCGAAGCGGTGCGCGCCGCTAACGCCTGAGCGCTGGAAACAATCCGAAACACATGATAGGCAGGGGTCTGGTCCAATAGAGAGGTGCGGGGCATCGAACCTGCGCACCCGCACCCGAACAGGCCGCCTGTTAAGCAGGCATAGATCCCGAGGAAGCGCCTTGCAGTCGACTGCCCATGCCCCGGCTTCCGCCGGAAATCCGCCCCTTCTTTCGGTCGAGGACCTGCACGTCCATTTCGTGACGTCGCGCGGCGTCGTGCGCGCGGTCGAGGGCGTGTCCTACGAGATCCGCCCCGGCGAGGTGCTGGCGATCGTGGGCGAGTCCGGCTGCGGCAAGTCGGTCTCTTCGCTCGCGGTCATGCGCCTGCTGGCCAAGCCTGCGGGCCGCGTCGTCCATGGCAAGGTCATGTTCGACGGCGTCAACCTGCTCGACCTCACGGACGAGCAGATGCGCGAGCGGCGCGGGCGCGACATCTCGATGATCTTCCAGGAGCCGATGACCTCGCTCAACCCGGTCCTGCCGATCGGGCTGCAGATCATGGAGCCGCTCTTCATCCACCTCAAGATGACCGAGGAGCAGGCGCGCGCCCGTGCGGTCGAGCTGCTGAAGATGGTCGGCATCACCGATCCCGAGCGCCGGCTCGACCAGTATCCGCACCAGTTCTCCGGCGGCATGCGCCAGCGCGTGATGATCGCCATCGGACTTGCCTGCAACCCGAAGCTCATCATCGCCGACGAGCCGACGACCGCGCTCGACGTGACCATCCAGGCGCAGATCCTGGAACTGATGAAGGAACTGTCGCGCCGGCTCAACATCGCGCTCATCATCATCACCCACAACCTGGGCGTGGTCGCGCGCTATGCCGACCGCGTCAACGTGATGTACGCCGCGCGCGTGGTCGAGCAGGGCACGGCCGACGACGTGTTCCTGCGTCCGCGCCATCCCTACGCGATGGGCCTGATGCGCTCGGTCCCGCGCCTCGACCGGCCGCGCGGGCTGAAGCTCGAGACGATCGAGGGCCTGCCGCCGAACCTGCTCGATCCGCCCAAGGGCTGCCGGTTCGCCGCGCGCTGCGCC
Source organism: Tagaea sp. (assembly GCA_044356395.1). Taxonomy (GTDB): domain Bacteria; phylum Pseudomonadota; class Alphaproteobacteria; order CACIAM-22H2; family CACIAM-22H2; genus Tagaea. The sequence goes on from JBIKWI010000012.1 coordinate 14,212, forward strand.
TTCAAGGCCGACATCTGCGCGCAGGACCCGCCGCTGGTCGAGATCGAGGCGGGGCACTTCTCCGCGTGCCTGCGCGCGCGCGAACTTGCCGCTGGCACGCTGAAGCCCGCCGAAGCGGTGCGCGTCGATGCCGGCACGCGCATCGCCAAGGACGCGCCGCCGCTGCTGTCGGTGCGGAACCTCAAGAAGTTCTTCACCGTCTCGCGCAAGGGCGGGTTCCTGTCCACGACGACCAGCGAAGTGCGCGCGGTCAACGACGTGTCGTTCGACATCGCGCCGGGCGAGACGCTCGGGCTGGTCGGCGAGTCCGGCTGCGGCAAGACGACGGTGGGCCGCCTCGTGCTGCGCCTCGACGATCCGACCGCCGGCGAGATCCGTTTCAAGGGCGAGGACATCGCGCACAAGGACCTCAACGCGCTGCGCCAGATCCGCCGCAAGATCCAGGTGATCTTCCAGGATCCGTTCAGCTCGCTCAATCCGCGCATGACGATCGGCCAGATCATCGCCGAGCCGCTGACGGTCTACAAGCTCGTGCCCAACGCGAAGGCGGCGGCCGAGCGCGTGTCGGAGCTTCTCGTGCAGGTCGGGCTCTTCCCCTACATGGCCGAGCGCTATCCGCACGAGATGTCGGGCGGCCAGCGCCAGCGCATCGGCATCGCGCGCGCGCTGGCCATGGAGCCGGAATTCATCGTCTGCGACGAGCCCGTCTCGGCGCTCGACGTCTCGATCCAGGGCCAGATCATCAACCTGCTGGAAAATCTCCAGCACAAGCTGAACCTCACCTATCTTTTCATCGCGCACGACCTTGCCGTCGTGCGCCACATCTCCGACCGCGTCGTGGTGATGTATCTCGGCCGCCTGATGGAGATGGCCGACGGCGACGCGCTCTATGCCGAGCCGCTGCACCCCTATACGAAGGCGCTGCTCGACGCGGCCCCGGTTCCCGATCCGACGATCGAGCGCAGCCGTGCGGCACGCGCGCTGTCGGGCGAGCTGCCGAGCCCGCTCAACCCGCCGACGGGCTGCGTGTTCCACACGCGCTGTCCGCTCGCCACACGCGAATGCAAGGAGACCGTGCCGGAGCCGCGCGAGGTCAAACCCGGCCATTTCGTCGCATGCATCAAGGTCTGACGCCATTCTTGACGCGGGATGGTACCGCGTAGTCCATTGAAGCCGACCCCGGCCGTCCCCCGGCTGCCGGGTTTTTCCGACAAGATCCATCCGCGAACGCGAAACAAAGCGGGCGGACGGACCAGAACAGGAGGATACGCCATGAACAGCAACCGTCGCGATTTCATGAAGGCCGCCGCCTTCACCGCCGCCGGCATCGGACTTCTCGATGCGCTTCCCGCCCGCGCCCAGGGCGCGCCCAAGCGGGGCGGCACGCTCAACTACGCGATCTCGGCCGAGACGCCGCACTACGACGCGCACGGCTCCGACACGTTCGCCACGCTGCATTTCGGTTCGCCGTTCTACTCCACGCTGCTGCAGTTCGACCTTGCCAACTATCCCAAGGTGAAGGCCGACCTCGCCGTGTCGTGGGAAGTCGCGGCCGACCTGATGACCTACACGTTCAAGCTGGCGCCCAACGCCAACTTCCATGACGGCTCGCCGGTGACGTCGGCCGACATCAAGGCGACCTACGACCGCATGCGCAACCCGCCGACCGGCGTGGTCTCGACGCGCATGGCCACGTTCGAGGACATCGACACGATCGAGACGCCCGATCCCAAGACGGTCGTCTTCAAGATGAAGGCGCCGAACCCCGCGATGCTCGAGCATTTCGCGAGCCCGTGGAACTGGATCTACAAGGCGTCGGTCCTGGCCGGCAACCCGAACGCGCCGCGCACGACGATCATGGGCTCGGGGCCCTTCCGTTTCGGCGAGCACGTCAAGGGCAGCCACGTCTCGGGCACGCGCTTCGACGGCTATTTCAAGGCGGGCATGCCCTATCTCGACGGGTTCCGCGGCGTGTTCATGACGCAGCCCGCCGCGATGATGAACGCGCTGCAGGGCGGCCAGGTGCAGGCCGAGTTCCGCGGCGTCAGCCCTGCCGAGCGCGACCGCATCGTGCAGGTGATGGGCAACCGCATCCGCGCCGAAGAGTCGAGCTGGACGCTCAACCTGATGATCGTCTTCAACACCGAGAAGAAGCCGTTCGACGACGTGCGGGTGCGTCGTGCGCTCCACCTCGCCATCGACCGGCGCGGCGGTGCCGTGGGCCTCGCGCGCACGGCCACGCTGCGCGACGCCGGCGGCCTGATCCGTCCCGGCTCGCCCTTCGCGATGAAGGACGAGGACCTGCTGAAGGTTCCCGGTTTCGGGCGCGACATCAACGCCGCGCGCGCCGAGGCACGCCGCCTGCTGCGCGAGGCGGGCGTGCCCAACCTGACCTTCGTGCTGCACAACCGCAACCTCGCCCAGCCCTACACGCCGGCCGGCATCTTCGTGGTCGACCAGTGGCGCCAGATCGGCGTCAATGTCGAGCACCGGCAGTCGGAGACGTCGCCGTACCTGGCCGGCATGTCGAGCGGCAACTTCGACGTGGCGATCGATTTCTCGAACCTGTTCATGGACGAGCCCTCGCTCGCCCTTGCCAAGTACCTGTCGTTCAACAAGGCGCCGGAGAACCGCAGCCGCGCGATCGACGCCGAACTCGACCGTCTCTACGCGGCCCAGTCGCGCGAGCGCGACGACCGGAAGCGCTTCGAGCTGATCCGCGCGTTCGAGAAGCGCGCGCTCGACCAGGCCTACCAGGTGCCGCTGCTGTGGTGGCACCGCATCGTGCTGACCCATGCCAACGTCATGGGCTGGCAGATGTCGCCCAGCCACAATCTCGGACAGGACCTGTCCGGGGTGTGGCTGAACACCTGAGCCGACGCGAAAGGTCGCCGTCCCGATGCTGGGTTACCTCGTCAACCGCACGCTGCTGATGATCCCGACGCTGATCGGGGTCGCGGTCCTCATCTTCTTCATGCTGAGGGTCGTGCCGGGCGACATCGTCGAGGTGAAACTGCGCGGGGACGGCGGCAACGTCACCCAGGAAACCCTCGACTACGAGCGCAAGCGTCTCGGCCTCGACCAGCCGCTGCATGTCCAGTTCGGGCAGTGGATGGTCGGGGTCGCCACGCTCGACCTCGGCAACTCGATGTGGACCGACCGGCCCGTCGCCGAGGAGATCGGGCTGCGCATGGAGCTCACGCTCCAGGTCGCGGTCATGGCGACGATCATCGCCGTCCTCGTCGCGATCCCGCTCGGCACGATATCCGCGCTCTTCAAGGACACCTGGATCGACTACGTCGTGCGCATCGTGACGATCGCCGGCCTCGCCGTGCCCAGTTTCTGGCTCGGCATGCTCATCATCCTGGCTCTGCTGTTCTGGTTCAACTGGCTGCCGCCGATCACCTATACGCCGATCTATGTCGATCCGGTGGCCAACATCAGCCAGCTCATTTGGCCCGCCCTTGCCGTCGGCTACCGCTATTCGGCCGTCGTCGCGCGCATGGTGCGCTCGTCGATCGTCGAGGTGATGAAGGAAGACTATATCCGCACCGCGCGCGCCAAGGGCGTGTTCGAGAAGATGGTCGTCTCGCGCCATGCCATGCGCAACGCGATGCTGCCGGCGATCACGGTCATCGGGCTCGAGTTCGCGTTCCTGATCGGCGGCCTTGTCGTCACCGAGCAGGTCTTCAACCTCAACGGCATCGGCCGGCTGTTCGTGCAGGCCGTCAGCCGCAACGACTTCACGCTGATCCAGTCGATCGTCATGCTGATCGCCGTGGTGTTCATCCTGTCGAACCTCGTGGTCGACCTGCTCTATGCGTGGCTCGATCCGCGCATCCGCTTCGGAGGGCGCTGACATGGCCGGTGCCGTCTCCGAGCCGACCGTCACCTACAAGGTGCCCAAGCGCCGCTCGCCGCTGGCCGATTTCTGCGTCGCCCAGCCGCTGGGCGCCATATCGGGCGTGGCGATCCTCGTGATGCTGTTCGCAGGCGTGTTCGCCGAACTCGTGGCCCCCTACGATCCGCTCAACATCGATTTCGGCGCGATGCTGGCCGCGCCTTCGCCCGACCACCTGATGGGGACCGACGCGTTCGGGCGCGATATCTTCAGCCGCGTGATCTACGGTGCGCGCACCGCACTCACCATCGGGTTCTTCTCCTCGCTGTTCGGCTGCACGCTGGGTGCGACGATCGGCGTCGCGTCGGCCTATTTCGGCGGGCGCATCGACATGGTGGTGCAGCGCTTCATCGACGTGATCCTGTCGTTCCCGATCATCGTGCTCGCCCTCGTCGTCGTGGCGATGCTGGGGCGCAACCAGATCGCGGGCGTGGACGTGAACCTCATCTTCGCCATCGCGATCCCGATCGTGCCCAAGGTGGCGCGCGTGGTGCGCGCGGCGGCCCTGTCGATCCGCGAGATGCCCTATATCGACGCCGCGCGCGCGGCCGGCTTCAGCCACACGCGCATCATCTTCCGCCACATGGTGCCCAACGTGGCGGCCCCGTTCCTGATCATGTTCACGGCCTTCATCGCGCAGGCGATCCTGCTGGAAGCCTCGCTGTCGTTCCTGGGCCTCGGCGTGACCGAGCCCACGCCCGCCTGGGGCCTGATGCTGTCGGGCAACGCGTCGGACTTCTACCGCGAGGCGCCGTGGATGATCCTGTTCCCCGGCCTCGCCATTTCGGCAGCCGTCTTCGCCTTCAACCTGTTCGGCGACAGCTTGCGCGACTGGCTCGATCCGAAATTCAAGGTTTGACGAATCGCGTTTTCGTCCTGTAGAAATCGACCATGGATTTCGCAATGATCATGAACGCGCGACGACGAACGCTGGGCCTTGGCCCAAGCGTGCGTTGATTCGCGTTCGGACTGCCGGAACCAAGTTTCTGTAAAATCTGGCTTTTTCCCGCGACGACGCCCGCGTCCCTCCGACGCCGGTTTCCCTTTTCCGCGAGTAAAGCCCATGTTCCACCTGACCACCGAGCGGCCCGCCGACGGGCCCGCCATCGAACATCTCCTCGACCGCGCCTTCGGCCCCGGCCGGCAGTCAAAGATCTCTTACCGCTACCGGGCCGAAGCCGCCCCGGTCGGCGAACTCTCGCGCGTGGCGCGTGGCGACGGCCGCCTGCTCGGCACGATCCGCTACTGGAACATCGATGCCGGCGGCCACGACGCGCTGCTGCTCGGCCCCATCGCGGTCGAGCCGGCATTGAAGGGCCGGGGCATCGGCGTGGCGCTGATGCGCGACACGCTGGATGCCGCCGCGTGGATGAACCACACGCGCGTCGTGCTGGTGGGCGACATCGGCTACTACGCGCGCTTCGGCTTCGTGCCGGCCGCCCCGATGGGCCTCGTCATGCCCGGCGAGAACCCGGCGCGGCTGCTCGCCTGCGCGCTGGCGAAAGACGCGTTCGCCGGCGTGCGCGGCATCCTCCAGCCCCGGAGGATGCTTCGCGGCGGCGGATTGATCGCGGCGTGAGGGACCGCTAGCTTCGTTCCCATGACCGGCTGGCAGTTCTGGATCGACCGCGGCGGCACGTTCACCGACATCGTCGCGCGCAAGCCCGATGGCGGGCTGCTGACGCACAAGCTGCTGTCGGAGAATCCCGAGCGCTATGCCGACGCGGCGTTGCAGGGCATCCGCGACCTGCTTGGCCTGGCGCCGACCGCATCGCTGAAGGGCGCGCCCATCGACGCGGTCAAGATGGGCACGACCGTTGCCACCAATGCGCTGCTGGAGCGCAAGGGCGAGCGCGTGGCGCTGGCGATCACGCGCGGCTTCAAGGACCAGCTGCGCATCGCCTACCAGAACCGCCCCAAGCTGTTCTCGCGCCGTATCGTGCTGCCGGAACTGCTCTACGAAAGCGTGGTCGAGATCGGCGAGCGGGTGGACGCGCACGGGCAGGTGCTCGCCCCGCTCGACGAAGGGGCGGCAGAGGCCGCCCTTCGTGCGGTCTACGCCACGGGCATCCGGGCGCTGGCCATCGTGCTGATGCACGGCTACCGGTACCCGGCGCACGAGAACGCGCTCGACGCGATCGCGCGGCGCATCGGCTTCACGCAGGTTTCCGTCAGCCACCGCGTGTCGCCCCTGATGAAGATCGTCGGGCGCGGCGACACGACGGTGGTGGACGCCTATGTCTCGCCGATCCTGCGCCGCTACGTCGACCGCGTGGCGGGCGAGCTTGGCGATACGCGGCTGATGTTCATGCAGTCCAACGGCGGGCTGGTCGACGCGCGCTTCTTCCAGGGCAAGGACGCGATCCTGTCGGGGCCGGCCGGCGGCATCGTGGGTGCTGCGCGCACGGGCGCTTCGGCGGGGTTCGGCCAGATCATCGGCTTCGACATGGGCGGGACGTCGACCGACGTGACGCTCTACAACGGTGCCTTCGAGCGCGCGTTCGAGACCATCGTCGCGGGCGTGCGCATGCGGGCACCCATGATGAAGATCCACACCGTGGCGGCCGGCGGCGGCTCGATCCTGTTCTTCGACGGCACGCGCTTCCGCGTGGGCCCGGAAAGTGCCGGCGCCAGTCCGGGGCCGGCCTGCTACCGGCGCGGCGGGCCGCTTGCCGTGACCGACGCCAACGTCATGGTCGGCAAGATCGTGCCGGAGTTCTTCCCCAAGGTGTTCGGGCCGGGCGGGAACGAAGCGCTCGATGCCGGCGTCGTGCGCGCGAAGTTCGCCGCACTAGCCGCCGAGGTGTCGAAGGCGACGGGCGAGCCGCGCAGCTCCGAGCAGGTCGCCGAGGGGTTCCTGAAGATCGCGGTCGAGAACATGGCCAACGCCATCAAGCAGGTCTCGATCCAGCGCGGCTACGACGTGACGGGCTACGCGCTCAATTGCTTTGGCGGGGCAGGCGGGCAGCATGCCTGCAAGGTCGCCGACGCGCTGGGCATGACGACGGTGTTCGTCCATCCGCTCGCCGGCGTGCTGTCGGCCTACGGCATGGGTCTCGCCGACCTGCGCGTGATGCGCGAGAAGGCCGTCGAGGCGCGCTTTGGCGCCGCTCTGCTGCCCGCACTCGCCGCGGAGATCGAAGCGCTCGCCGCCGACGGGCTGGCCGAGATGCGCCGGCAGGGAATCGCCGACGCGAAGATCGAGATCTTGCGCAAGCTGCATCTCAAATACGAGGGCACGGATTCGACGCTGGTGGTCGACGAAGGACCGATCGATGCGGTCGAGACCGCGTTCGCGGCGGCCCACCGCCAGCGCTACGGCTTCCTGATGCCGGGCAAGGCGATCGTCGTGGAAGCGGTTGCGGTCGAGATCGTCGGCCATACCGAGACCGCCGACGACCGCGTGCTGGCGACGACCGAAGCACCCGCCCCGCCGCCGGCGGCCCGCGTGAAGATGCATTCGGACGGTGCCGCGCACGACACGCCCGTCCATCTGCGCGAGAAGCTGCTGCCGGGCATGAAGGTCGACGGCCCCGCGATCATCGCCGATCGCAACGCGACGACGGTGGTCGAGCCGGGCTGGCGGGCGGAGGTGACGGCGCGCGACCATCTGGTCTTGCGCCGCGTGGGTAAGATCCGGCGCGACAGCGCCGTCGGCACCAAGGTCGATCCGGTGATGCTGGAGGTTTTCAACAACCTCTTCATGTCGATCGCCGAGCAGATGGGTGTGGCGCTGCAGAACACCGCCTATTCGGTCAACATCAAGGAGCGGCTCGATTTCTCCTGCGCGCTGTTCGACCGGCAGGGCAACCTGATCGCCAACGCGCCGCACATGCCCGTGCATCTGGGCTCGATGGGCGAGAGTGTCGCCGCCGTCACGCGCGCGCGGGGCGGCACGATGCGTCCCGGCGACGTGTTCGTGCTCAACGCGCCCTATAACGGCGGGACGCACCTGCCGGACGTTACGGTCGTGATGCCGGTCTACGACGAGGCACAGGCGGAAATCCTGTTCTTCGTTGCCAGCCGCGGCCACCAGGCCGATATCGGCGGCCTGACGCCCGGCTCGATGCCGCCCGATTCCACGACCGTCGAGGAAGAGGGCGTGCTGATCGACGATTTCCTGCTGGTCGAGCAGGGCCGCTTCCGCGAGGCCGAGATGGTGGCGCTGCTGCGGTCGGGGCGCTATCCGGCGCGAAATCCCGCGCAGAATATCGGCGACCTCAAGGCACAGGTCGCGGCGTGCGAGAAGGGGGCGCAGGAGCTGCGCAAGATGGTGCGCGATTTCGGCCTCGACGTCGTGCGCGCCTATATGGGTCACGTGCAGGACAATGCCGAGGAGCAGGTCCGCCGCGTGCTCGACGTGCTGAAGGACGGCGAATTCGCCTATCCGATGGACGACGGCGCGGTAATCAAGGTGAAGGTGTCGATCGACCGCAAGGCGCGCACCGGCATCCTCGATTTCGCCGGCACGTCGGCGCAGCGCCCGAACAACTTCAACGCGCCCTCGGCCGTGTGCATGGCAGCGGTGCTCTACGTGTTCCGCACGCTGGTCGAGGACGACATCCCGATGAACGCCGGCGTGCTGAAGCCGCTCGAGGTGCGCATCCCGGAAGGCTCGATGCTGCGCCCGCGCTATCCGGCCGCCGTCGTCGCGGGCAACGTCGAGACCTCGCAGACCGTGACCGATGCGATCTATGGCGCGCTGGGCGCCATGGCGGGGGCGCAAGGCACGATGAACAACTTCACCTTCGGCAACGACCGCCACCAGTATTACGAGACCGTCGCCGGCGGCTCGGGCGGCGGGCCGGATCATGACGGCTGCGATGCCGTGCAGACGCACATGACCAACTCGCGCCTGACAGATCCCGAAGTGCTCGAATGGCGCTTTCCGGTGCGCGTCGAGAGCTTCGAGATCCGGCGCGGCTCGGGCGGGAAGGGGGCGCATCGCGGCGGCGACGGTGTGATCCGCAGGATCCGCTTCCTCGAGGCGATGACCTGCGCGATTCTCGCCAACCGGCGCAAGGTGGCGCCGTTCGGCCTTGCGGGCGGCGGGCCGGGGGCGCTGGGCCGCAACTGGGTCGAACGCGCCGACGGCCGGATCGAGGAGAAGGGCGCCACCGCAAGCTGGCAGGTGGAGCCGGGCGACATGTTCGTCATCGAAACGCCCGGCGGCGGCGGCTTCGGCACGCCCTAGCCGGAAAATTCCGGGGCTGCGGATGCTGCCCCGAACGGCTATACACGTCGCCGCGTCATGGCTCACCCCCCGAACGAACCGGCTCCGGCCGTACCCGTCCGTTCCGACCGCCCGCTCGCCGGCATCGCCTACATGAGCGCCGGCGTGCTCGTGATGTCGGTTATGGACGCGATCGCGAAGTTCATGGTCGGGCATCTCACGTCGTTGCAGATCATGGGCATCCGCTCGACGATCGTGTTCGTGCTCCTCGTCGGCTACCTCGCGGCGACGCGCCGGCTCGGAACGCTGCGCACGCGCCGGCCGGGTGCGCACCTGCTGCGCGGGCTCGCGGCGGCTGGCTCGATGTGGTGCTTCTTCGAAAGCCTGCGCGCGCTTCCGCTGGCCACCGCCATCGCCATCTGCTTCGCCGCACCCCTGCTGATGACTGCCTACTCGGTCGTGCTGATGCGCGAGAAGGTGGGCGTCCACCGCTGGACGGCGGTCGCCGTCGGCTTCGCGGGCGTGGGCGTCATCATCGGGCCGGATGCCGCCGACGGGCTCGTCTCGACGGGGGCCCTGCTGGCGCTGGGCGCCGCGTCGCTCTACGCGCTGGGCATGACGATGGTGCGCTGGCTGTCGCCCACCGAAAGCGACATGACGATGATCGTCATGCAGTGCCTGGTGCAGATGGCCGTGGGCCTCACCGGCATGGCGCTGCTGCCCGGCACGCTGGGCCCGATGCCCGACGAGGTCTGGATCGGCATCGTCGCGATGAGCGCCTTCCTGATCCTGGGCCAGTTCCTGAGCTACCGCGCCTTCCGTCTGGCGCCGGTCGGCGCGATCGCGCCGTTCAACTATACCGAGCTCGTCTGGGCCGCGATCATCGGCTGGTTCGTCTGGAGCGAATGGCCGGCCGACAATGTCTGGTGGGGGGCGGCGATCGTCGTCGCTGCCGGTCTCTACGTGATCTGGCGCGAACGCGTGCGCGCGCAACGGCTGGTCGCCGGCGCTTGAATATTGCCGGCCCGCCCCGGCGGGACTACCATCGGGACGAAGCGCTCCGGGAGACGTCGAAGATGGCCAGCATCGCCGAAATCAAGCAGTCCGAGCCCGTCGCGCGGGAACGCGCGATCGCCGAGATCCGCCAGCTTCTGGGCGAGCGCCTGTCGACGGCGGGTGCCGTGCGCGAGCAGCACGGGCGCGGCGAGGCGTACCACCACGCCGTTCCACCCGATGCGGTCGCCTTCGCCGAGACGACGGCCGAAGTCTCCGACATCGTGAAGATATGCGCGCGCCACAGGCTTGCGGTCGTGCCCTTCGGGACGGGCACGTCGCTCGAGGGCCATACGGCGGCGCTGCACGGGGGCATCTGCATCGACGTGTCGCGCATGAACAAGGTGCTCGCGGTCAACGCCAGCGACCTCGACGTGCGCGTGCAGCCGGGCGTCACGCGCAAGCAGCTCAACGAGCATCTGCGCGACACCGGCCTGTTCTTCCCGATCGATCCGGGGGCCGACGCCTCGCTCGGCGGCATGGCGGCCACGCGCGCCTCGGGCACCAATGCCGTGCGCTACGGCACGATGCGCGAGAACGTGCTGTCGCTCGAAGTGGTGCTTGCCGACGGGCGGATCATCCGCACCGGCGGGCGGGCGCGCAAATCCTCGGCGGGCTACGACCTCACGCGGCTGTTCGTGGGCTCGGAAGGCACGCTGGGCGTCCTCACGGAAGTGACGCTGAAGCTCTACGGCATCCCCGAGGCGACCAGCGTGGCCATGTGCGGCTTCCCGAGCGTCAAGCAGGCGGTCGATACCACCATCGCGACGATCCAGGCCGGCGTGCCGGTCGCGCGCATCGAGCTGGCCGACGCGCTCCAGATGGACGCGATCGTCCGGTATTCGAAGCTCGACATGCCGGCCGTGCCGACCCTCTGGCTGGAGTTCCACGGCTCCGAGGCGTCCGTCGCCGAGCAGGCCGAGACGGTGCAGGCGATCGCGGCCGACAATGGCGGCGCCGGTTTCCGCTGGACGACCGATCCGGCCGAGCGGAAGAAGATCTGGCAGGCGCGCCACGATGCCGCCTACGCCGCCAAGGCGCTGCGCCCGGGCTGCCAGCTCTGGGCGACCGACGTGTGCGTGCCGATCTCGCGCCTGACCGACTGCATCGTCGAGACGCAGAAGGATCTGGCAGGCTCGAAGCTGCCGGCACCCATCGTGGGCCATGTCGGGGATGGCAACTTCCACGTCGCCTTCGTGCTCGATACCTCGAAGCCCGAGGAAGTCGCCGAGGCGAACCGCATCAACGACCGCCTGATCGCGCGCGCTTTGTCGATGGAAGGGACCTGCACGGGCGAGCACGGCGTGGGCTACGGCAAGATCGACTTCCTCGACGACGAGCACGGCGAGGCGGTTTCGGTCATGCGCACGCTCAAGAAGGCGCTCGACCCCGACAACATCATGAATCCGGGCAAGGTCGTCCGGGTCTAGCCCTTCGGCCACAGCACCGGGAACAGGTCCGGGCGCGCGTCGAGCGTGTCGCCGGTTTTCAGGTTCGCCTCGCGAAGCGCCTTGAACGTGGGCACGCCTTCGCGCCAGCGAACGTCGTCGCCGGCAAAGCGCAGGGCCAGCGTCCGCCGGCGTCGCGTGGCGCTCGCGTTGCCGCCTGCCCCGTGGACGAGCTTTCCGTGGAACACAACTGCATCGCCCGGCGCCATGTCGAAACGGCGCAGGTCGAGTTCGCCGCGCCGCGCGTCGATGTCCGGTGCCGTCTCGAAGTCCGGGTTGCGGTAGCGCTCAGCACCGACGCCGCCCGCCCGGAAGGCGGCCGGCTGGTATTCGCCGCCCCAGCGGTGCGAGCCCGCGACGTATTCCACGCCGCCGTTCTCCGCGTCGATCGGATCGAGGGCGAGATAGACCGTCGCGAACATGTCGCCCGTGGCCGGCCAGTACGGGAAATCCTGGTGCCATGGCGTGCGCCGCGCCGTGCCCGGTTCCTTGGCGAAGATCTGGTCGTAGAACAGATGGACGCGCGTGGCCCCCATCGCGACGCCGGCCAGCGCCGCGCACGGCGTGTCGAAGAACGCCGCGCGGAAATCCGGGTCCCGCCGCCACATGAACATATCGCCGAAGAAGCGGCCGGGCTCGCCCTCGGCATTGAATTCGACCGACCGTTTGGCGGGCCGCGCCATCGCCCTGTCGACGGCGGCCGCAAGCCTTGCGACCCATGCCGCATCGAGCACGCCGGGCACGTGCGCGACGCCGAATTCGGCGTAGGTCGAGGCGATCGCCGGGTCCTTCATTCCGAGCATGTCCACGGGCGTAGCATGCCGGCCGCAGGGCCGCGAGCGGGCACGCGCAACGGCTTGCACGGGGCATTCGGATGGGGCAGATTGTCGGGCCGATCGATGCCGCAAACTGCATGATTCAGCAGTGAAATGGCGGGGTCGGCCAAGTCGGGTGCCGCAGCGACGGCACCCCGGGCGCGCCGGGACCGGAGGTCGGCGGGCGCGTCGAGCAGAACCCGGCCTCCGCCTGCGAGGAGACTCCCTGCCCATGAAAAAGCCTCCCACTCGTTCCGCGCGACGCGGCTTCCTTGCGAAGCTCGCTCTCGGCGGTGCGGCCGTCGCAACCGGCACGCTTGCATCACCGAACGTCAGCCGCGCACAGACGACCGTCTTCCGGTTCCAGTCCACGTGGCCGCAGCGCGACATCTTCCACGAGATGGCCGGCGACTACGTCAAGCGCGTCAACGAAATGACGGGCAGCCGTTTCCGTCTCGAACTGCTTGCCGCCGGTGCCGTCGTCGGCGCGTTCCAGATGCAGGACGCCGTCCACTCCGGCGCCCTCGACGGCGGCCACGGCGTGGCGGCCTACTGGTACGGCAAGAACAAGGCGTACTCGATGTTCGGCACGGCGCCGCCGTGGTTCGGCGACGCCAACTCGCTGCTCGCCTGGTACTATTATGGCGGCGGCGACAAGCTCTACAACGAGCTGCTGTACGATATCACCAAGGTCAACGTCGTCGCGTTCCTGACCGGTCCGATGCCCACCCAGCCCTTCGGCTGGTTCCGCACGCCGATCACGACACCCGACCAGCTCAAGGGCCTCAAGTACCGCACGGTGGGCCTCGCGGCCGACCTCTATCGCGCGATGGGGGCCGCGGTCACGATCGTCGCCGGCGGCGAAATCGTGCCCGCACTCGAGCGCGGCCTGCTCGACGCGGCCGAGTTCAACAACCCGTCGTCGGACCGCATCCTCGGCTTCCCCGACGTCGCGAAGAACTACATGCTGCAGAGCTACCACCAGAAGGTCGAGTGCTTCGAGGTGCTCTTCAACAAGCCCAAGTTCGACGCGCTGCCGGGCGAAGTGAAGAACATCCTGCACTACGCGGCGGAAGCCGCGTCGTCGGACATGCTCTGGAAGGCGCATGACCGCTATCCCAAGGATCTCGCCGGCATCCGTCAGGCGGGCGTGCGCGTCACGTCGACGCCGCGTGCGATCCTCGACGCGCAGCTCAAGGCGTGGGACCAGGTCATCACCGAGCTTTCGGCCGATCCGTACTTCAAGAAGGTCGCCGACAGCCAGAAGGCGTGGTGCCAGCGCGTGACGCAGTTCTTCCTGAACTACGAAGCGTCCGACGTGCTCGCCAACAACCACTTCTTCGCGCGTCGCGGCTAGCGCCACGCGCCGAAGCGGCCCCTGCCGCCGGAAGGTGGCAGGGGCCGGTCCTTTTCCGGAGACCGTGTTGCAGTCCCTGATTCTCTCGATCGACCGGTTCAGCAACCTCATCGGCAAGACGTTCGCGTGGTCGATCGTCGTGCTGACCGCGGCAATCAGCTACGAGGTGTTCGCGCGCTACGTGTTCCGGGCGCCGACGACCTGGGCGTTCGACGCCAGCTACATCCTCTACGGCGTCCTGTTCATGATGGCCGGCGGCTACGCGATGGCGCGCAACGGCCACGTGCGCGGCGACTTCCTCTACCGCAATTTCCCGCCGCGCCGGCAGGCAGCACTCGATCTGGCGCTGTGGATCCTGTTCTTCTATCCCGCGATGATCGCGATGGCGTGGATGGGCTGGAAGTTCTTCCACCAGAGCTTCGCCCAGAACGAGCGCTCGGCGTTCAGCCCGTTCGGGCCGATCATCTGGCCGTTCAAGTTCCTGATCCCGCTGGTCGGCTGCCTGATGTCGCTGCAGGGACTGGCCGAGGTCGCGCGCTGCCTGCTGTGCCTGCGCGACGGCGACTGGCCGCCGCGGCTGCACGACGTCGAGGAGATGGAGAAGCTGATCCTCGAGCGCGCCGAAGCCGAACGACTGGCGTCCGAACGGAACGCCGGCTGACACCCCGAAGAAAAAACGACAGCGGAGTGCATTCGATATGAGCGATCCCGCGCTCGGGCTCACCATGCTGGTGATGTTCCTGTTCGTCATCATGCTCGGCTTTCCAATCGCGTTCAGCCTGATGGCGCTGGGCCTGTTCTTCGGCTACGTGGGCTCGCTGGGCGACAACGTGTTCACCCTGTTCGTCCAGCGCACCTATGCCGTCATGGCGAACGACGTGCTGATCTCGGTGCCGCTGTTCGTCTTCATGGGCTACGTGATCGAGCGGGCGAACATCCTCGACCGGCTGTTCCGCTCGCTCCAGCTCGCTTCGGGCAGCATTCCGGGATCGCTTGCGGTCGCCACGCTGGCGACCTGCGCCATGTTCGCGACGGCCACCGGCATCGTGGGTGCTGTCGTCACGCTGATGGGCCTGCTCGCGTTCCCGGCCATGCTGCGGGCCGGGTACGATCCGCGGCTGGCTGCCGGCGTCACGTGCGCGGGCGGCTGCCTTGGCATCCTGATTCCGCCTTCGATCATGCTGATCCTCTACGGCGCCACGGCCGGCGTGTCGGTCGTGCAGCTCTATGCGGCGGCCTTCATCCCCGGCCTGATGCTGGCGGGCGGATACATGCTCTACGCGATCGGCGTCGGCATCTTCCGGCCCGACATGGCTCCGCCGCTGCCCCCCGAGGAACGCACCGTGCCGTTCTGGACGGTCGTTTGGGCCCTGCTCACGTCGTTCCTGCCGCTCGGCGCGCTGATCTCGATGGTGCTGGGCGCGATCCTGTTCGGGCTCGCCACGCCGTCGGAAGCGGCCGCGATGGGCTCGCTCGGCTCGATCCTGCTTGCCGCCGGCTACCGTGCGCTGTCCTTCGAGAAGCTCAAGGAATCGGTCGTGCTGACGGCGCGCACGTCGGCGATGGTCTGCTGGCTGTTCGTCGGCTCGTTCATCTTCTCGTCGGTCTTCGGCTATCTCGGCGGCCAGCAGGTGGTCGAACGGTTCGTCGAGAGCCTGAACCTCAACTCGTTCACGTTCATGCTGCTGGCCCAGGCGATCATCTTCGTGCTCGGCTGGCCGCTCGAATGGACGGAGATCATCGTGATCTTCGTGCCGATCTTCCTGCCGCTCCTGGACAATTTCGGCATCTCGCCGCTGTTCTTCGGCATCATGATCGCGCTCAACCTCCAGACCAGCTTCCTGTCGCCGCCCGTCGCGATGGCGACCTTCTACCTGAAGGGCGTGGCGCCCAAGCACATCACGCTCGAGCAGATCTTCGCCGGCGTCATGCCGTTCATCTACATCGTCGTCATCTGCATGGGCATCACCTACGCGTTCCCGCAGGTCGCCCTGTGGCTGCCGGAGTATCTCTACAGTTCCGATGTCGGGCCGGTCGAGCCGTCGGGCCAGCCGGGCGAGGAGGGCACGCCTGCACCGGACGACATCGAACCGGAAGCCGGGTTCTTCGACGAAGAACCGGCACCGCCGAAGGCCGAATGATGGCCCAGCGCCGCCGGACATCCCCCGCCGCCTATGCCGTCGACCTGCTCGTCGAGGCCTATACGATGGGCATGACGCTCGCCAACCTGCCCGCCGAGGCGCGCCCGAAAACCGTGCGCGCGGGTGCCGCCCTGCAGGCGCGGTTCGCCGCCGCCCTCGGCCTCGAGACGGCCGGCTGGAAGATCGGCTGCACGAGTGCCGCCGCGCGCGCGCTCCTGAAGGCGAAAGAACCCTTCGCGGGCCGCGTCTTCCTGACGCGCTGCTTTCCGTCCGGCGCGACCCTGCCGGGTGCCGGCTACAGGACGCGCGGCATCGAGGGCGAGTTCGCCTTCGTGCTCGGCAAGGACCTGAAGCCGCGCAAGCGGCCCTACACGCGCGACGAGGTCGCCGCCGCGGTGGCCGACCTGCATCCGGCCGTCGAGATCGTCGACAGCCGCTTCACCGACATCAAGGCGGTCACGCTGCCCGAACTCGTCGCCGATCTCGGCGCCAACGGCGCGCTGGTCGTGGGCGCGCCCGTCAAGGGCTGGCGCCGGCGCGATCTTGCGGCGGTCCCGGTCACGATGCGCGCGGGCGGAAAAATCGTGGGCAGGGGAACGGGCGCCGACGCGCTCGGCCAACCTCTGGATGCGCTGTGCTGGCTGGCAAACAATCCGCCGTCGGCGGACGGGCTGCGCGCGGGCGAGATCGTCTCGACCGGCACCTGCACGGGCCTTCACCGCGCCGCCGCGACCGACAAGGTGTCGTGCGATTTCGGCCCGCTCGGGAAGGTCGCGTTCGCGTTCGTGTGACGGTCAGCCGAGGCCGGCGACCGCCAGGACCTCGTGCCCGCCGTCCCACATCATCTTGAGCGCCACGTACAGGATCAGCGCCAGCCCGACATAGGCGATCCAGCGGTGCTTCTGCAGGGCCCGGGCGATGAGGGCGGCTGCGGCACCCATCAGGATGACCGAAACGGCCAGACCGAAGATCAGGATGTAGGGATGGTCGCGCGCCGCTCCCGCGACGGCGAGGACGTTGTCGAGCGACATCGAGACGTCGGCGACGATGATCTGGATGACCGCCTGCTTGAACGTCTTGCGTGGCGCGTCGACCGCCTCGCCTTCGAGGACCTTTTCGCCTTCTTCCTCGTCGTGGCGGCCCTGCTCGCGGATCTCGCGCCACAGCTTCCAGGACACCCACAGCAGGAGCACGCCGCCCGCGAAAAGCAGGCCGACGATCGCCAGAAGCTGGGTGGTGACGCTGGCGAACAGGATGCGCAGCACCGTGGCGGCGACGATGCCGAGCATCAGCACCTTGTTGCGCTGCTCGGCGGGCAGGCCCGCGGCCGCCATGCCGATCACGACGGCATTGTCGCCGGCCAGCACGAGGTCGATCATGATGACGGTACCCAGCGCGACGAGCGCCTCCGGCGTGATCGTGGCAAGGAGATCGGCAAACATCTGCGGCGGCCTTTCGCTGGGCGGTACGTCCCGAACGGGGTCGATAGCATGGCTGCGGGCCCGATTTCCAATGGTTCGATTGCCGGTCGCGGTGGCGCCGGGCGGCGGAATGCGGCAAGGATCGGCCCATGCGACCGAGAATGCGGTGGATTGTTGCGGCCGGACTGCTCCTGGCGCTTCTGGCGGGGGGTGCAATGCTGCGCCCGGACCCCGGCGCGGCGGCGGACGGACTTGCGCGCACGATTGCCGGCCGGCTCGGCGTTCCGGCCGTCGCCGTCGGACCGGCACGCTATGCCTGGGACTGGCCGCTGCGGCTCGAAGTGCCGGCCATCGACATTCCCGGCCTCGGCCGGCTCGGGAATGTCGTCGCGGTCGAAGGCACCGTCGCGGCGACGGCGACGTTCTTCGGTCGGACCGGCACGTTCGCCTGGCGCGACGGGACGATGCGCTTCGATGCCGCCGGAATCGCGGCACGGTTCGATCCGTCCGACGGCCGCCTGCGCGTCGAGACGGCGCTTGCCGGCGAGGCGCTGCGCGTCTCGGGCCGTCCGGGGCCGGGCGGGCTCGCCGCGCTGGAGATCGACTGGGGGGGCTACGCGCTTGCCGGTACCGCACGCTACGAAAGCGGACTGTCGTCGATCGCGGTCGAGGCGGCGGGTGCCGGGGTGCCGGCGCTGCGTCTGACCGGCCGGTATCTGATCGGCGAAGACGCATTCGAAGGCCTGCTCGAAGGTGGACCCGCCGACGGCGGACGCGTGCGCGCCGAGTTGCGCGTCGGCAACGACGAGATCGACGTCGCGCGGTTCGAGATCGGCACGCCGGGCCTTGTCGCGAGCGGCTCGGCCCGGCGCGACGCAAGGCGTGCGGCACTCGACCTGCGCGTGGAGGAGATGGCGCTTCCGGCGTTTGCCGACCTTGCCGCGCGCCATCTCGGCACGGTTGCGGGCGACATCGACCTGCGCCTGCGCATCGGCCGCCTGACCTGGGCGTCGGGCGAGGCGAACGGGATCATCCTGGTCGCCGCGCGCGAGGGCGGGCGCGTGGTCGTCGACGAATTCGCGATCCGCGCGATCGGAGAGGCAAGCCTGCGCGTGCGCGACGGGATCCTCGACCTGCAGGCACCCGACGCGAGCCGGTTCCTCGCGGCACTCGGCATGCCGGTCGAACGCCATCTGGGCGCCCTCTCGCTGCGCGGCGCGCTTGGCGTGGACACCGCCGCACCGGGCCTGCGCGTGTCGCCGCTGGAGCTGACATTGGCCGGCCAGCGGCTGCGCGGCGAGATCGGCTGGCGCGGCGGGCGCGTGGCGCTGGATCTGGCAGGCGAGCGCGTCGTCCTCGATCCGTTTTTCGCCCGGCCTCAGCGGGCCCCGCCCGTTCGCGGCCCGCTGCTGACGCGCAGCCAGGCCGCGCGCGCGGCGGCGGCCGCCGCACCGCCCGCACCGGGACCCGGCGGCTGGGCGCGCACGCCGATCGTGCTCGACCTTGTCGGCGACATCCCGGTCGACATCGCGCTCACCGCGCGCGAACTGGTCTTCGACGCGATCGCGCTTGGCGACGCGCGCATCTCGGCCGTGCACGAGCCGGCGGGGCTCGCCGTCCGGTCGCTCTCCGGCAGCCTGTTCGGCGGCGCCTTCTCGGGAAGCGGCCGCCTCGGTTCCGGCCGGCCGGATGGCGGTCCGCCGCACTTCGACATGCGCTTTGCCCTTGCCGGTGCCGACTGGACGCGCGTCCTCGCCGCTTTCGGGGCCGCCCCGGTCCTGCGCGGACCCGTCTCGCTGTCGGGCAGCCTTGCGGCGCGCGGGGCGTCCGCGTCGGCGCTCGTCGGCGAACTGGCGGGCACGCTGGCGCTCGACTCGCCGGGCGGGACGGTCGAGGGGCTCGACCTGCCGGGACTGATCGCGTACGCGGCGAGCGCACGCACGGCCGATCTTGCGGAACTTGGCCGGCGCGCGGCGCGCGGGGGAAGCGGCGCGTTTTCGCAGGCTGCGGGGACATGGCAAATCGAGCGGGGACGCGCACGCACCGCCGACACGCGCATCGCCGCCCCGGGCGGCGCGCTCGAGATCGCCGGAGAGTTCGATCTCGCGAACTGGCGGATCGACATGGCGGCTTCGGTCGTCGCACGGGGTGCCGCGGTGATCCCGCGGCTGGCTCTGGCCGGGCCGCCCGCGCGCGCGAACATCACTCTTTCGGCGGCACCGGCAGCCGCGGCGGACCGGCCGGCGGATTCGGCCGCGCGGCCGCGCGTGCCGGCGGTTCGGCGCTAGCCGCCGGGTCCTCGAGCGGGTGTGCCCTGCCGGTTCCCAGCATGTCCAGCCGTTCGAGCGCCGCGCGTGCCGGTTCGATTCCCTGGCCGGCGGCGCGCGCGTACCAGCTTCGCGCCTCGACCGGGTCGGGCGGCACGCCGTCGCCGCGTTCCCACAGCACGCCGAGCTGGTATTGGGCCGGCGCATAGCCGCGTTCGGCCGCGCGCTCGTACCAGCGGCGCGCCTGGACCATGTCGCGCTGGATGCCGCGCCCCAGACGGTAGAGCTGGGCCAGATTGAACTGCGACTCGGGGTCGCCCGAGCGCGCGAGGCCCCAGAAGCGGAACCAGGCGGCCTCGTAGTCTTCCGACCGGAAGGCCGACACGCCGCGCTCGAATTCGTCGTCGCGGTCGAAGGCCGCCGCCGGCGACGTCCCCAGCAGCGCCAGCAGCAGCCCGACCGCGACGGCGAAGGCGGCTACATCGGCTTGGCGCCGGCTGCCGGTGCCGGGATCGCCTGCAGCGCCGCGGCAGCACCCGTCAGCGCCTGCAGCACGTAGACGCGCAGCGCGCTCGACAGGTTGCCGGATTCGTCCTTGGCCGCGCGCATCTTGTCGATCTCGGTCACCAGATCGTTGATCGACGCGTTGCGCCGGCGCGCGATGTCTTTCAGGGCTGTCCAGAATTCCGGCTCCAGCGAGATGCTCGTGCGATGCCCGGCGATGACCACCGAGCGCTTGCGAATCGATCCTGTCATGTCTCCCCCCGAGTGTTAATGGCGTGTTTCGCGCGGGCCCAGCATGTCGATCGGCTGGACCCAGCGGTCGAAATCGGCGGCGGACACCAGACCGAGGTCGATGGCCGCCTGCTTGAGCGTGATGTCGTGCGCGTGCGCGTGCTTGGCGATGCGCGCGGCGACGTCGTAGCCCACGTGCGGATTGAGCGCCGTCGCGAGCATCAGCGAGCGCTCGAGATTGCGCGCGATCTGTGCCGCATTCGGCGAAATGCCGCTGGCGCAGTTGTCGGCGAAGCTCGCCGAGGCGTCCCCGAGCAGCCGGATCGACTGCAGGAGGCTGTAGGCGATGACGGGCTTGTAGACGTTGAGCTGCAGATGGCCCGAGGCGCCCGCGAACGTCACCGTCGTGTGGTTGCCGAAAACCTGGGCGCAGACCATTGCCAGCGCCTCGGCCTGGGTGGGATTCGTCTTGCCTGGCATGATCGACGAGCCGGGCTCGTTCTCCGGCAGCGAGATCTCGGCGAATCCGCTGCGCGGCCCCGAGGCGAGCAGGCGCACGTCGTTGGCGATCTTGTTGAGGCCGACGGCAAGGGTGCTGAGCACGCCCGAGCATTCGACCAGCGCGTCGTGGGCGGCGATCGCCTCGAACTTGTCCTCGGCCGGCATGAAGGGGAGGTTGGCCATGCGCGCCAGTTCCTGGGCGAATTTCGCGGCGAACCCCTTGTGCGCGTTGAGCCCGGTGCCGACGGCCGTCCCGCCCTGCGCCACGCGGTAGAGGCGCGGCAGCGTCGTCTCGACGCGCGCGATGCCGAGCTCGACCTGACGGGCCCAGGCGCCGAACTCCTGGCCCAGCGTCATCGGCACGGCGTCCTGGAGATGCGTCCGGCCGAGCTTGACGATGCCGGCGAACTCCGTCGCCTTGGCCTGCAGCACCTCGTGCAGCCGCACGAGGCCGGGCATCAGCGTATCGTGCAGCTCGGCGACCGTCGCAATATGCATCGCAGTCGGGAAACTGTCGTTCGACGACTGGCCCCGGTTGACGTGGTCGTTCGGGTGGACGGGCTTGCGCGTGCCGAGCGCCTCGCCGAGCATCTCGTTGGCCCGGTTCGCGATCACCTCGTTGGCGTTCATGTTCGTCTGGGTGCCCGAACCGGTCTGCCAGACGAGCAGCGGGAAGTGGTCGAAGAGCTTGCCCGCGATCACCTCGTCGCAGGCCCGCACGATGGCGGCGCCGAGCTTCGCGTCGAGTTCGCCCAACGCCATGTTTGCAAGCGCCGCGGCCTTTTTCTGCACGCCGAAGGCACGCACGAGCGGTTCGGGCATGCGCTCGGTGCCGATGCGGAAGAGCTCGACGCTGCGTTGGGTCTGGGCGCCCCAATAGCGGTCGGCGGGCACCTCGATGGGCCCGAAACTGTCGCGCTCGATTCGCGTGGACGCGCGCTCGCCCATCCTTTGCCCTGCATCCGCCCGGTATCCGCATTCGCAGTGTCAGGAGGGGTTTACCCCCTGAACCGATGTGAAATTTCCGAGGCCCCCGCGGAATTAGGCACCGCACGCCCGAAATATTCAAGCATCACGCGTACCTTGTCACGTGCTGGCGGAATCCTTATTAGTCGTCCGGCAATCAAATGGTTCCAAGGTCCGATGGCCGAGAAGATCGACTTCAGCAAGGTACGGTTCCTGATCGTCGATCCGAACCCGCTTGCCCTTCAGATGCTCAACGACATCCTGTCGATGCTCGGCGCCAACTATGTCCGGCGCGCGACCGACTACGACAAGGCGTTCGAGGTGCTCAAGGAAGGCAACATCGACATCCTGATCACCGAGCGCGAGATCACGCCGAAGAACGGCATCGAACTCGTCGATTTCATCCGCAACGACCCGAGTTCGCGCGACCGCCTGCTCCCCGTGATCATCCTGACGGCGCGTTCGGAAGAGCCGTTCGTCGTCGAGGCGCGCGACCACGGCGCCAACGAGTTCGTCGCGAAGCCGTATACGGTCGACTCGCTCTACAAGCGGCTGTCGGCGGTGATCGCGTATCCGCGCGCCTTCGTCAGCGCGCCGGGCTATTTCGGACCCGAGCGGCGGCGCAAGCAGCTCCCCTTCAACGGGGCCGAGCGGCGGGGAGTCGATCCCAACGCGCCGAAAGGCTAAGGTCTCCCGCAACGTCTTTCCGGGGAGTGTGCGACTTTGGCTAGCAAGGGCAAGGTACAGATCATCCAGCCGTCGACCGACCTGCGCAAGCGCGCGGTCAATTTCAAGACGGGCTTCGGCGTCATCCTGTCGCCCCAGGAAACCCAGAAGCTGCAGATGGTCGTCGAGAAGTCGTCCGACCAGTTCACGCGCCAGGTCGGCGAGAAGCTGAAGGCGCTGCGCGAGGAGATGGCCGCGTTCGACGACGGCAAGGCGCCGCCGATGTCGCTGATCGAGCGCATCGTCGCCGACGCGCTGGAGATCAAGGGAATGGGCGGCACCTTCA
>JBIKWI010000295.1:0-3087 GCA_044356395.1 Tagaea sp.
TTTTCCTTCGTGGAGTCGCCATGTCTGCCGTCCGAATCCGTCGCGCGCTGATCTCGGTCTCCGACAAGACCGGCCTCGTCGAACTGGGCAAGGCGCTTGTCCGCCATGGTGTCGAAATCCTGTCGACCGGCGGCTCGGCCAAGGCGCTTGCCGAGGCCGGCATCGCGGTCAAGGAAGTGGGCGCGCATACCGGTTTTCCCGAGATCATGGACGGCCGCGTCAAGACGCTGCACCCGACCGTGCATGGCGGCATCCTCGGACGGCGCGATTCGACCGACCACATGGGCGCGATGGCGACACACAAGATCGCGCCCATCGATCTCGTCGTCGTCAATCTCTATCCGTTCGCGGCGACCGTCGCGAAAGGGGCGGACTTCGATACGTGCATCGAGAACATCGACATCGGCGGCCCGGCGATGATCCGTTCGGCCGCCAAGAACCACGAGTTCGTCGCCGTGATGGTCGAGCCTGCCCAGTATGCCGGCCTGCTCGCCGAGATGGATGCGAATGGCGGGGCGACCTCGCTTGAATTGCGCAAGCGCTACGCCGCCGCCGCTTATGCGCATACCGGCTCGTACGACGCGATGATCTCGGGCTGGTTTGCCGGCCAGCTTGGCGAGACATTCCCCGAGCGGCTTAACCTGACTGTCAGCCGCCGGCAGGCGCTGCGCTACGGGGAGAACCCGCATCAGGATGCGGCATTCTATGTCGACGGCACGGACCGGCCCGGTGTCGCGACCGCACGCCAGCTGCAGGGCAAGGAGCTCTCCTACAACAACCTCAACGACACCGACGCCGCATTCGAGGCGGTGGCCGAGTTCGAGACCCCCGCCTGCGTCATCGTCAAGCATGCCAACCCGTGCGGCGTGGCGCTGGGTTCAGGCCTGCACGACGCATATCTGAAGGCCCTCGCCTGCGATCCCGTCTCGGCCTTCGGCGGCATCGTGGCGGTCAACCGCACGCTCGATGCGGCGACCGCCGCCGAGATCGCGAAGATCTTCGTCGAGGTGATCGTCGCCCCGGACGCCGACGAAGATGCGCGCGCCGTACTCGCGGCCAAGAAGAACCTGCGCCTGCTGCTGACCGGTGCCATGCCCGATCCGCTTGCCAGGGGCAGGACTGTCAAGACGGTGGCGGGCGGCATGCTCGTCCAGTCGCGCGACGCCGGACGCGTGCTGGCGGCCGACCTCAAGGTCGTCACGAAGCGCCAGCCAACCAAGGCCGAGCTCGACGACATGCTGTTCGCCTTCCGCGTGGCCAAGCACGTGAAGTCGAACGCGATCGTCTATGCGAAAGATGCCGCGACGGTGGGCATCGGCGCCGGCCAGATGAGCCGCGTGGATTCCTCGCGCATCGCCGCGGCGAAGGCCGAAGAGGCCGCGAAGGCCGCCGGCGAGACGCAGAGCCGCTGCATCGGCTCCGTCGTCGCGTCCGACGCGTTCTTCCCGTTCGCCGACGGGCTGCTTGCGGCGGCGGCGGCGGGTGCGACCGCGATCATCCAGCCCGGCGGCTCGATGCGCGACAACGAGGTGATCGCGGCCGCCGACGAGAAGGGCCTCGCGATGGTCATGACCGGGATGCGCCACTTCCGGCACTGACGCCCCTCTTTAGGCCATCGTACCGGCAATCTGCGTCAGGCCCGTCGCGACCGACAGCAGGTCCGAACCGCCCGCCAGTCGTGCGGATGGTGCCGCTTTCGCGACCGCCGCGCGGACGGCGGGCACGCGGCTCGACCCGCCCGTCAGGAAGACCGTGTCGATGGCGGACGGGGCGAGACCTGCGGCGGCAATGCAATCGCGCGCAGCCCTGTGCAGCCGGTCGATCCGGGATCCGATCGCGCGGTCGAACGCGGTGCGCGTCGCTGCGACTTCGAGATTTTCTTCGAGAAACCCGAGCGGCACGGTCGCGCGTTCGGCCGCACTCAATGCGAGCTTCGCGTCCTCGACCGCGAACGCCAGCCGATGGCCGAGCCGTTCGCGCACCAGCTTCAGCAGGCGCGCCACCTTCTCCGGCTCTTGCGCGAGCGTGACCAGTTCGGCCAACTCGCGCTCGTTCCGGTAGGTGTAGGCGAAGTTGACCGTCGCCCACGTGGCGAGCTCGTGATAGAGCGCGCCCGGCATCGGCAGGTTCTTCTCGACGAGATGCGTACCCAGCCCCAGCGACGGCATCACGCAGGCGAGGCTGAGGGCCGCGTCGAAATCGGTGCCGCCCACGCGCACGCCGGTGCTTGCAAGCACGTCGCGGCTGCGGTCGGCGCGGTCGCGATGCTGCGGACCGACGCGGATGACGGAGAAGTCGCTCGTCCCGCCGCCGATGTCGGCGATCAGCACCAGCTCCTCACGCCCGACGGTCAGCTCGTAGTTCCGCGCGGCCGCGATCGGCTCGTATACGAACGCGACGTCGCGGAACCCCGCCCGTTTCGCGATGGCTTCGAGAACCCCCTGCGCGCGGGCATCCGCCGCATCGTCGTCGTCGACGAAGCGCACCGGCCGGCCGTGCACGACGGACGCGATTTCCCGCCCGGCGAACGCTTCGGCCCTCGCCTTCAGATGCCGCACGAAGATCTCGACGACGCGCGTCAGCGGCACCTTGCGCCCGCCCAGACTGGTCTCCTCGTCGATCAGCGGCGAACTCAGGATCGACTTGAGGGCCCGCATCAGCCGGCCGTCGGCCCGCCCGACATAGGCCGCGATCGCCGCATTGCCGAACAACGCCCGGCCTTTGACCTCGTAGTCGATGAACACGGCGCTGGGCATCAGCGTGCTGTCCGCTTCGAGCGGTGCGAGCGCCGCCGCACCATTGCGAAAGACACCGATCGCCGAGTTCGACGTGCCGAAATCCAGACCGCAGGCGATCATATCCGTCCTCAGACCGGCGCCAGAACCGCGGCGAACTGGTCGCCCCTGCCTTCGGCATTCAGCACACGGGCCTGCACTTCCCAGCTTTCGAGTTCGGCGGGTGCGAACATCGGCTTCTTTTTCGAATGCGCGCCGGGCGCGTTCATCGGCACGTCACGCCGGTACATCTCCGATCCCCAGAACTGGAAACCGTCGGAATCGTCCTCGATCCGCACGACGCGAAGGCCGT